>JAGBOW010000050.1 GCA_017633675.1 bacterium
ATTATCATAAACATTCTGAGTTACTATGTATTTACTTTTGTCTAATTCATTCATATATTATAAATTTTAACCGACCAATTCTTTGTACAAATCCAAATAAATTTTAGAACTTTTCTTCCAAGAAAAATCTTTTTCCATAGCGGTTTTTTGCATTGCGTTAAAGGTGTATTTATCTTTATAAACATTCAATGCGCAATAAATAGCCTGCATCATGCTCCAGCTGTCGTATCCCCAGAACTTAAATCCCGTAGAATCCGCTAAAGGATAGCCTGTTACGGTATCTTCCAAACCGCCTGTTGCTCTGACAACAGGTAATGAACCGTATTTCATGGCTATAAGCTGACTAAGACCGCAAGGTTCAAATTTAGAAGGCATCAGGAAAAAATCGCTTCCGGCATAAATTTGATTTGCTAATTCACTTTTATAACCGACATATGCCCTTATATTTGATGAATTGTTTGAAAGCCAAATAAAGAGATTTTCATAATCCTTATCCCCACTTCCTAAGAACACAAAATCCGCATCAAGATTTTTCAATTCACCTTCCGCACCACGTATCAAATCAATTCCTTTTTGACCGACAAGTCTTGATATCAATGCAAACATAGGTCTTTCAGGATTATATTTAAGTCCGAAAGCCTCAAAAACGGCTTTTTTATTTTCTTCTTTGTTTTTTAGAGTTTTAACATCATAATTTTTGACTAAATATTTATCGGTTTTTGGGTTGAATACGTCATAATCAATACCGTTTAAGATACCTACAATTTTATGACGGTTCATTCTGAGGGTATAATCCATTCCCTCGCCAAATTCGCCTGTCAAAATTTCTTTTGCGTAATTAGGGGATACTGCGATAATTTTGTCTGAATAATTTATTGCACCTTTCATCCAGTTAACTTTTCCGTAGTGTTCAACACCCCATTCGTTGTAGACAATGTCTTTGCGCATATTGGCAAAATCAAGAACATCTTCAAACCAAACACCCTGATAAGCCAAATTGTGGATTTCAAAAACGCACTTTGTTTTCTGCCAGAATTCGTCATATCTGTAATTACTGTGAAGATAAACTGGAATCATTGCCGTATGCCAGTCGTTTGCGTGAATAATATCTGCTCTGAAATTCAAAAGTTTTGCATATTCCATTGTTGCAAGCGAAAATGCGATATATCTTTCATGCTCATATCTTGGGTCAAGCCATTTTGGATAAACATCTCTAAAACAAGTAAAATACCAGTCATTGTGTACAAAAAATACATTTATGTTTGTATTCGGCAATTTACACATAAAAAGTCTGAATTTGTGCCCGTTACCGCCAAAATGAAGCCACATTTCGGAATTTTCAAGTTCTTTAATACCGTACTTATTTACATCAATAAGTCCGTGAAGCGGAGTAAAAATTGCAACTTCCGCATCTTTTTCAATATATTTCGGCAAACTGCCCACTACATCAGCTAACCCTCCTGCCTTTGAAAAAGGTGCAACTTCAGCCGATGCAAATAATACTTTCATCATTAACCCTCACTTTCAACACTTATATTATTCCTGTTCGGGAATACCTGTCGTATACGGATGCACTGAAAGGTCATGTTCATCAATGCTAATCGGTATATAATGGTTAGGATCCGTATCAAATTGGAAATTAATATCATATTTTGTTGCAATATACTTGGCATGATTGATACAAATTTCTGCGGTTTCAGGTTCCTGTTTATACATAAGAACTTTATACATATTGTATTTAAACAGCATTAACAAATATTCGCTGATATTATTATTTTTTTCCAGCTGAATTTGTGTATTGTTGATAATACCGAAGGCAATATCATATTTATGTTGTTTAAGCTGTATCTCACTCATTATATACCAAGCCGTGTACAGAATAACCATCATTCCGTTATCACTTGTTGCCTTAATGATTCTGTAAATAATATGTTCGGCTTTTTCAAAGGAGCCTGTTTTAAAATATGCATACCCGATTAATAAATCAGCAAACAATTCCAATTGATACAGTCTTGCATTTCTTGCCGCAATTTTGGCTCTGTAAATGTGTTCGGCAAAAACCTGATAATTTCCGTTCAGCGAATTAAATGCCGAAATTATATGTATAAGAACACCACCAAAACGATCATTCTTTGATATTTGATTTGACACATTTGAAACAGAATTTCCATGCAATAAATCCTGAACAATAACAAACAAATCATAAGAAGCCGGAACAAAATTAACAGCACCTCTCAAAATATTTAAGAATTCCTGAACTCCGCCGGTCATTAATAAAACGTTTGCCATTGCAACATATCCTGCCGCATCTACAATTAAGCCTTTAAATTCTTCTTCGGATAAGTGTTCCGGTTTTAATGAGGATAAAACGTCATTATTAACCACATTCAATACTTTATAACCGACATCTATACAATCAATCAGTGAACCGATATTAAACAAAATCTGAACATGTATCAGCGACATTAAGAAGAAGTAGGAATTAAAGCTTTCATCCATCGGATTTATTGATGAAGGCGGTAAAAGTGTTAAAACCTTATGCATCAAATCCAAAGCCTGACTGTAATCTCCGGCAAGCAAAGCTCCGTTAATCATTCTGTTGCATAAACGTATAATTTTATCGGTATCAGTAGTTTTTTCAATATTCTGAAGCGTGGTTTTTGCAATATTTGCAGTCTTTTCCGGAATATAATCATACAAACTTTCCGATATTTTTTCATATATCTGCATTTTGTAATCGTTTATTTCATCAGCTTTTTCAATATTTTTATTTTCGTCTAAGAGTTCAAGAATTCTTTCCGAACAATGAATATAAGCATTAAAATCACCTAAAGAAATGTCTACTTCCGCAAGATGTTCCCATTCCGCCTGTTCTTTTTCATTATCGTGAAGTAATCTGTATAAATATGCTTCTGTTGTACTTGGCATATCTGCATTATTATAAACTTTTTCAAATAAAAATTCCGCAACTTCTTTTAAATATACCGGACTTATTGTTGTAAGAAGATTTCTTCTTAAAAGGTTATAGTTCGGGAAATAAATGCAATTATTATATTCATACAAATAACCCAAGTCCGACAGTTTTTCCAAAATCTCGGAATAATTATCGTATTCCAAACCTTTTACGGTTTCCATATCTATACGTGTACCCATAAGAACAATTGATGTTAAAAACTTCATTGTATCAGGATCATCTTGTAACAGGCTTAATCTTCTTGCCGTCAGTTTATCAAGGTTTGACGGAATAATGATTGTTTTCGGATTAATCATACTGATACTGTGTTCATCAGCTGCATAAACTTCTTCTTCTATAAGATACTGCAGTGCATAATCTATAAACAAACTGCTTCCGCATGCATATTTTGCTATTCTTTGAAAATAAAAATCGTTCAGAATATTTTTGTAATAATCTTTATTATCCTCAACCATTTTTTCAAAATTTGCTGCTTTAAGGGTTATTTCAGTATAATAAGGACTCATTAACAAAAAGTGACAATCTTTATGTATAGAAAAATTCTTGTCATGCGAAATCAGGAAACTTATATCAAGCTGATCAAACATTTGGAACAGATATTTCATTACATCATAGGAGCTTGAATCAATCTTCTCAAAATCTTCAATATAAATCAGAGTTTTGGGAATAATCTGAAACATGGTAAGAAATATATCATAATATGCAAATCTTAAATTTTCAGTACCGTTATTATTATTTCTCTTTTGTAAAGTTAATAAATCTCTCATCAATCCGTCAGGATCAATATTTCTGAACATAGAAAAATCATTTTGGAAAAATAATTTTTGATTTACCGTATATTCAAATATCGTTGAAACCAAATCCCTGAAGAAAGAGTATGGCGCATATTTCATCTCATCATAACAGGTAATTGCAATCAAATTATTAAACTGTCCCGATTCCGCAGCCGCATTAAGAACTTTTAATGTATACGGTTTGTACATTTCAGGGGTTTTGACGGATAATATTCCTTTCGGATTGGTTTTTAATTTCTCTGCTATTTCATCAACAACATCAACATTTTCAATTCTCCTGAAATCGCATTTTATCTCTTCAAATGTAATGGTATCAATATCATATATCGCATCATCATCTTTTTTCATTGAGTTGAGTTTATTAAGCGCAGCACCGTCAAGCTTGTCCTGTTCAATCAACATATTTTGAACAAAATTCGGAACCTCAATATTTTCTGATTCATCTTCGGGGAATTCAATTCTGATACTGTTTTTTACATTAACTTCGGAAATCATAACCATTCTGCCGTTTATCATGAGAGAATTTAACGGTGATAAACTATAATCTTCGTTTATTGAATTTGCCACATTATCATCAACAAGAATTTGGAATGTACCCAATATTTTTTCGTTTCTTGTTTTTGCCTTGTCATTCAAAAGATTTATATTAAATCCGGAATTAACATCATTAGGATCATCATTGACAGTTTTCTTCAGAATGATAAAATTTGATTTAATTGTTGCATCTTTTTTCTTTGTCAATTTACAGTTCATTGCGGTAATTTTATTAATTAAATCAACACAGACCTGCACGGCTGTCATTGCCGAATTGTTAAAAGTATAGTCTTTATCACACCTGATAATATAAGTTTTACCGATTATCTGTCTGCGCAACCCGACTGATTTTACATGATCCGCTATAACTTTATCAAGACCGGTCTTAAATTTATTAAATAACTTAGCAGAGCCTAAAAGCTGATTCATATCCGATAAATTAGGAAAATCAATAAGAATTACCGCAAAATTATCAGTATTAGACTCATTCATAATTACGCTTTTTTCGGTATCAAAACCGCATTTTTTACAGAGTTTTACCGCTGTTTGATTAATTTTACCGCAATTATGACATTTTGATATGATAACATAACCGCAATTTTTACAGGTATTACTTGTATTTATTGTTTTACAAACAGGACAAACAAGCTTAAGCACCTTCTTACAGTTAGGGCACACAAGCGCTTTGTCATCTATTTCCATTCCGCATTTTGGACATTCCATAATTACAATATACCACCGTTGTTAAATAATGTAAAGAATTTTAGTGAAAAGTGAGTTGTGAGTAGTGAATAGTCAGTATCATAATGTTGTATTTGCGAATTGTTAAGACTGCTTTGTGTAATGAACTTTTCACAACTCACCATTCACTACTCACTGTAACAAATTCCCGCCTCTTTCATTCTTCTTATACATTCTTTTATTGTTTCGGCATCTTTTGTTAAGGCTACACGGAAATATCCTTCTCCGTATTCACCGTAACCTCTGCCTGAAGGAACAACAACATGCGCTTTTTCAAGCATTAGCGTTACAAATTCTTCTGATGTCATACCTTTCGGAACAGGAAGCCACAAGTAGAATGTCGCTTTTGAGGGTTTTATATTCCAGCCCAGTTCTTTAAAACCTTCCTCTGCAACATCTCTGCGTTCCTGATACATTTTGTTTAAATCATCTATATACTTATTATCTATATCAAAAGCAACTGAAGCAGCGTCCTGAATAGCCTTAAATGTTCCCGAATCAATATTATTTTTGATTGTACCGAGAGCCTTTACGGCATCTTTGTTTCCGCAGACAAATCCTACTCTCCAACCCGTCATATTATAAGATTTTGAATGTGAATAAAATTCTATCGCAACATCTTTTGCACCCTCAACCTGCAAAACAGACGGTGCTTTGTATCCGTCAAACGTCATTTCCGAATATGCCATATCGGAACATAATAAAATATCGTATTTTTTACAAAAATCAACGGCTTTCTTCCAAAAATCCAAATCACAAACCGCACTTGTCGGATTGTTCGGATAATTTAAAAACATAAGTTTTGATTTTTTTGCAATATCTTCGGGAATTTTGTCGAAATCGGGAAGATATCCGTTTTCTTCCAAAAGAGGCATGTGATAAGGTGTTCCTCCTGCAAAAACCGTTGCATTATGGTAAACGGGATAACCCGGATCAGGAACTAATGTATAATCACCTTTATCGACATAGGCAAAGAAAATATGAGCGATTGCTTCTTTTGAACCTATATTTGCAAGCATTTCCGTATCACAATCCAAATCAACCCCAAAACGTTTTTTCATCCAATTGCAAGCAGATTTTCTGAATTTCTCCGTTCCGTTGTATGGCGGATAATCATGATTTTTTGGATTGTCTATTGCTTTATGCATCTCATCAACTACAGGCCGTAAAGTCGGAGTGTCGGGATCACCGATACCAAGACTTATAATATCAATGCCTTTTGCTCTGGCTTCTCCAATTTTTCTGTCGATTTCCGCAAACAAATACGGCGGTATTTTTTCCAAACGCTCTGAAACTTTCATAATCTCTCCTTATTTTCTTATCACTGATTTTATGCTATCATAAAGTAAAGGGAAACACAAATGAGTATTATTTCTGATGACGAAAATGAAACTAAGCAGCCGGGCAGCCGGGCAGCTAAGTTAGATAATGGTGAAACTTCACAGGCTCAGCAATCCGATACGGACTTATCGCAATATCGCCCTATCGCCATATCGCCCTCTGATAAAACACCTTCAACCATTCAACCTTTCAACTCTTCAACCAAAAATAAAGAAATCAAGCCCGAAGCCAGCGATTTCGACAAAACCTTTGAAAATACCATTCGTCCAAAATCTTTTGATACTTATATCGGACAATCAGCCCTGAAAGAAACCCTCAAAATTTCTATAGAGGCCTCAAAAAAAAGAGGACTTCCTTTAGACCACCTTCTGTTTTACGGACCTCCGGGATTAGGCAAAACCACTCTTGCGGGAGTTATCGCAGAACAAATGGGGGTTGAGATAAAGATTACATCAGCTCCTGCACTTGAAAGACCGAGAGATATAATTGGAATTTTAATGTCTTTAAAAGGGGGAGAAATTCTGTTTATTGATGAAATCCACCGTTTAAATAAGGTAGCTGAAGAAATTCTCTACCCTGCCATGGAAGATTTTACTTTAGATATGACAACCGGAAAATCGCAAACCGTCAAGACATTGAGAATTCCGCTCCCAAAATTTACCCTAATCGGTGCGACAACAAAAGCCGGAGAACTTTCAGGCCCGTTGCGAGACAGATTCGGGATTATTCACAGACTGGAATTTTATACGGTTGAAGAACTTTCGCAAGTGATTAAAAGAACTGCAGGGATTTTGGATATTGAAATTACGGAAGAAGGTGCGAAAGCTATTGCAAAACGTTCCAGAGGAACACCACGTATCGCAAACCGTTTGGTAAAGAGAGTTTCCGACTATGCGATTGTAAAAAATGACGGGAAAATAACCGAAGATATTGCAAACAAATCGCTTGATATCTTAAATATTGATAATTTCGGATTAGATAGTACCGACAGAAGTCTTTTAAAATTGATTATCGAAAACTTTAACGGAGGCCCTGTAGGTGTCGAAACAATAGCCGCTGCACTAGGGGAAGATGTCAGAACAATCGAAGATGTATGCGAACCGTATTTGCTTCAGGCAGGATTTATCCAAAGAACACCGAGAGGAAGAAAAGTTTCTCCATCTGCATATAGACATTTGAATTATAAATATATTAACGAACAAAAAAGTTTATTTTAATTATCGATATCTCTGTAAAATTCCATAATATTTATATTCAAAATTTTTGATAATTTATAAATAACATAAGCACTTGGAATTATTACACCTCTTTCGAGTTTTCCTACATAATTTATGCTCATATCCAACAACTCTGCTAATTTATCTTGAGTGTATTTGCGTCTTAAACGTTCAAGTCTTATATTATCCCCCATAATACGAGCAAATCTGTCTTTCATAAGAATAATTTTATTATATTGACAAATTTTAACAAAGAGATTAATATAACCATGATAATTATTATTATATATATATTAATTATAATAATAATCATTATGGCTATTATTATCATGGAGGTTATTATATGAAAAAATCCGGATTTACACTCGCAGAAGTATTAATAACACTGGGGGTAATTGGTGTTGTTGCAGCTATATCACTTCCGATACTAATAAAAAAATATGATGAAATGGTTACAGTAAACCGTGTTAAACAAACATATTCAATATTATCACAAGCATACTTAAGAGCCGTTCAGGATAATGATGATCCAAAATTTTGGGATATCGGGACTGAAAATTCACAAGCCGGTGCTGATAAATTATATAACTATTTTAAGCCGTATCTTTATAAAGTTAAGGATTGTAATAAAATAAAACGAGGTTGTTTTGCCGATAATTATAAAGCATTGTTTACAGAACAACCATACATTTATCAACCTGATGGAAATAGTACTTATGCCGGAGGGGTATTAAAAAACGGGACAGTAATTGCATTTTGGTCAATTGGCAGCGGGTGTAAATATTCAGATGGTTACCAAGCTTATGTTTGTGGATCAATAAAAGTAGATATAAACGGGAAAAAAGGTCCCAATAGAGCAGGACATGATTTCTTTAATTTTGATATAGTTTATTATAAAGGAATAAAGGCATCTTATGTACCGAAAAATCAAAGAAGCAGTAAATATGGAGAGTATTGTCAATACAATGATCCCTCACAATACAACGGTATAATGTGTACAGGCTGGATAATAAAAAACGGCAACATGGACTATTTAAGGCATGATGTTTCAAATAAAAATTAAAAAGCTCCCGTTTAGGAGCTTTTTTGTGTAGTTAAAGAAAGAAATTATTATGTATATTATTAAGCTAACTGTTCAAGTTTAGCCAAAGCTGATGTTGCAGCTTCTTTTACCATAGGATCCTGATCGTTCTTTGCTATTGAGAACAAAGTGTTCAGGTCTTGTTTGTATTCGGGTTGCTGAACATAACTCAATGCTTCGATTGCTGAAGTTCTAACCATAGGGTTCGGATTGTTTTTCAATTGTTCAACAATTGTAACCGCTCCGGGCAGTTCAGTCAGAGGAACTTTTGTTCCTGTTAATTTATTTACTTCATCAGCATACAATTTTTGCATTATTGCAGCCGTAAACATTGCATAACTTTTGTTGCGTTCTGCTTGTTCCATCGGGGTAATTGTTGATGCTAACTGTTTTTCCGCATCAGACAATTGTTCACCTTTCATCATTTTTTGTCTTGCTGCAATCTGTTCGGGAGTCGGCCCTGCCAATTTTGATGAATCTGCATTAATTATTGAAGTCAAAGCATTAACAACTTTTTCGTCTAACAATTCCGTTGCTTTTTGCGGATTATCATTTACCATATTTGCAATTTCTTCCATAGCATTAGCCTGAACATCATAATCAGGGTTTGTTAATTTTGCGATAAAAGAATTTAAGTCTACTTGCGGAGCCATTGCCTGAGGTTCGACTACTTCAACTTTTGGAGTTTCCTTAGGAGTCTGCTGAGGCTGTGTAACCATCGGTTGAGGAGCATTTATATTTTGTTGTTGAATTACTTGCTGAGGAACAACCTGCGGAGCTACTGTTTGTGCAACCTGTGCAGGTTGAACTTGTTGTTCCGGCTGTTGACAAATACACGGAGGGCAAACGGTTTGAGGCATCATTTGAGGCATCGGTTGCTGCGGCATGTAATAGGGTTGAACAGGAGCCTGCGGATATTCATACATTTGAGCCTGCGGGTAGTTATATAACGGTTGAGTTACCGGTGCATACTGCGGTGCTGGGTATTGCGGTGCCTGTGCATACTGAGGCATGTTCATTGCAACTTGTCCTACTCCCGGTGCACTCATTGTAGGATTGTTTACATCAATCTTTACTGCATTATAAGTCGGAGCAGGCACTACCGGACACTGCAGGTAAGGATTTACATAGTTTGGAGCTTGAATCATAAAATTTCTTCCTTTCACTAAAATAAACTATATTTTTATTCTACTGTTTAAATACTCCTCAAGAATAAAAATTGCTAAAATACAGAAAAAATTTAATAAATCTTAACAAACTATTTGAGTGAGTAGTGAATAGTGAGTGGTGAATAGTTCATATCAGTTTGTTTCGCAAACAAAAATATACTTTCGAGCGAAGCGAGCTTAACAAACTATTCACTATTCACTATTCACTACTCACTTTAAAATATTCATGATATAATCTTATCAGGAGCCTATATGATTATTAACAAGGAAAACAGAAAATCAATCAGAGCAGTATTTGGTAAAACATTGGCCGAATTAGGAAAAACAAACAAAAATATAGTTGTTTTGGACGCTGATTTATCCTGTTCAACTCAGACAAAGATATTTGCGGATACTTTTCCGGACAGATTTTTTAATTGCGGAATAGCAGAACAAGATATGATTACAACTGCAGTTGGCTTAGCATCTGCAGGAAAAATTCCGTTTGCATCAAGTTTTGCCATGTTTGCAACAGGCAGAACGTATGACCAGATCAGAAACTCCGCATGCTATCCGGAATTTAACGTAAAAATTGTCGGAACACATGGCGGTATAACAGTCGGCGAGGACGGTGCCAGTCATCAGGCATTAGAAGATATTTCTCTTATGCGTTCAATTCCTAATATGACGGTAATTGTTCCTGCAGACTGCAGAGAATGCGAACAGGTTATAAAATTTGCGGCAGAAAATTACGGCCCTATGTATATAAGAATTCCCCGCACGAACGTTTGTGATATTTTTGATGAAAATTATGAATTTGATTTCAGCAAGGCGCAAATTTTACGGGAAGGAAATGACGTAACAGTAATTTCTAACGGAGAAACTCTTGCGGAAGTAATTGAAGCTTCTCAAAATTTGGAAAAACAAGGATATTCGGTTCAAATTTTACATGTTCCAGTCATAAAACCGCTTGACGGAGCTACAATTATAAAATGTGCCAAAAAGACAAGGTTTGTAATGGTTGTTGAAAATCATTCCATAATAGGCGGTTTGGGAAGCGCAGTTTGTGAACTTTTATCGGAATATTATCCGACACCTGTTCACAGAACAGGTATCAATGATGAATTCGGTCAAAGCGGAAAGTGGAATGAATTACTCGATTATTACGGTTTAAGTGCAAACAAATTAGAAATAAGCATAAAACGATATATAGATAAATACCGTCTGGTAAAGGATTAGTTTATGATAATTCAGTTCAGAGCAGTTACAAAAAAATATAAAAACGACAATTATGCATTAAAGAATGTCAATTTAGACATTCTTGCAGGTGAATTTGTATTTATTGTCGGAGCATCAGGTGCAGGAAAGTCAACACTGATGAAGCTTTTATACAATGAAGAACGTCCTACAAGCGGAACAGTTACAATCGGAGGTATAAATATCGCAAATTTACCTAACGATAAAGTTCCAAGTTTAAGACGCTGTATGGGAATCGTTTTTCAGGATTATAAATTACTTCAAAATCAGACAGTTTTTGATAATGTTGCATACGTAATCCGAACTCTCGGCATAAGCACAAAAGAAATTAACACAAGAGTTTCCGGTGCATTAAAAATTGTCGGTTTGTTCGATAAGATAAATGCTTTTCCTTCCGAATTGTCCGGCGGAGAACAACAGAGAGTAGGAATTGCCAGAGCAATTGTAAACGGTCCTCCGTTATTAATTGCAGATGAACCGACAGGAAACTTGGATCCGAAAAATTCTATGGAAATTATGCAGATTTTGGATCAAATTAATCAAAGAGGAATTACCGTAATAGTTTCAACCCATGACAATGCTATGGTTGATTATTTCAGAAAACGTGTAATCACGCTTGATAACGGTGAAGTTGTAAGGGATATACAAGCAGGAACTTATGAATAATACAAAAGCAAATATAAAAAGAAAAGTAAAAAAACACATTCCAAAAGATTGGTTGTGTCAGTTAAGAATTTTATACAGATTAACAAAAGAAACTATCTTAGATATATACAGAACAGGTATTGTTAATTTGGTTATTATTACGACTATGGCCGCAATTTTAACAATATTCGGTTCTTTTTTCAGATCGGCTATAACAATATCATCATTTGCTCATGAATTAGGCAACGTTTTGGAATTGTCAGTTTATTTAAAAGAAGGAACAGATGCCAATGTAGCTAAAAACAGAGTGAAAGAATTTGAACATGTCGAAAATGTTACAGTCGTTCCAAAAGCAAGTTCCTGGTTCGATTTGAAACGGGAAATGGATTTACCCGATATGGACAATCCTTTGCCTGATACATTACACGTAAAAATTGATAAACCTGAAAATATAGAAGCCGTATTTAAAGATGTAAAAATGATGAAATCGGTTGAAGATGTCAGTTATGCACAGGATTTGGCAAAAAAAATTGAAGCATTAAATCATGTCGTAAATATAATAACCGTATTTGTAGTTATAATTATGGCAATTTTGACCATAACTATTATAAATAATACTATTCAACTGGTAATTCAATCCAGAAAAGACGAAATAGAAATTATGCGTCTTATGGGTGTTTCAAATTGGTATATAAGATTTCCGTTGATTATGCAGGGAGCTTTTTACGGATTTTGCGGTTCACTGATTGCTTTGGTACCGTTGGGTTTTGTACAAAACGGGTTAAACAATATGCACCAATTCTTTATGGTTCCGGCTCCTTTAGGTGCTCAGCAGATTGTTGTTGCAGTAATGTTTATTATGGCAATATCATTTGGTGCAGGCGGAAGTTTTTTATGCATAAAGAAACATTTACAGGTGTAAATTATGAATATATTGCTTGTAAGTGATAATGAAAATGTTTTAGAGCAATTGAATTCAAAACTGGTGTTTTTACGCAAAGATGATTTTATATGTAAATCAGATTACAGAAACGCTCAGAGTAATATTACGTTGAAAAAACCTGATGTTATTTTGCTCTGCGAAAATGAACTTAATGATGAAACCGTTGATTTAATAAAAATAATAAAAAGAAAAACCTCCTGTCCGCTTGTTTTGGTAACAATCAGTAATAACAGAGATTTTATTTTGTGTCAATTAATATTCCTGATTATGAACTTGTTGTTAGAATTATATATAACATAAAATACAATTCTTTAAAGGATAAAAACAAACAATATCTGGCACTGTTAAATCAATTGAAAGTCATAGATGAAGTTCAGTATATATATAATTATGATTATGCAAAACAGGTTACAGAAAATTACATTGACAGCAACTTGATAAAAGACGGTTCATTTATGATTATTTCACCGTCAAATGAAAGTAAAACATATTATTCATCAGAGAATTTTGTAAATGCAATAAAAACATCAATAAGAAGCAGCGATATTTTAACTTTGGGCAAAGGCGTTAACTATTGCATTTTCATGCCTAATACCGATTTAAACGGAGCAGTATGTGTCTTAAATAAAATTAAAGAAAAATTAGATTTTGATATCCGTGCAGGAATTTCTGACATTTTGGACAAAAAATACAATGAATTTGAACAAGATGCACAGAAAGCTCTTTTGGAATCTCTGGCCTTAGAAAAGGATTTTACACTTGTACAAGATGAAAAAATCGAAACTCTTGATGATTGGTTAAACGACAAATCTTCAAATGATTACAAAATTTTCAGGCAAATGTTTAATAAAAAGCTGGAAAAGGTTATAGCCCCTGTCTTTTATCGACTTCAAAATATTTATGAAGAAAAATTATTCAATACGGAAATTGAACAATATATTGATAAAAACCAATGTGTATTTAACTTAAAAAACAAAAAAGGAAACAGCTCTTTAAAGATAATTTATCCCGGATTTGCAAAAATAACATTGTTAATAACCCATGAAGGTTTTGATTCTCCCGAAAATAAAACAATAAAACTTCCGCTCACAAAAATTACCCAAAAACAACTTGTGGAAATTATAGAAAATTTTGTCAAGGAGTATAAGGAAAATGTTATCTGCTGAAAACAGTCTTGTTTTGGTTATTGATATTCAAGAAAAATTGGTTAAGGCTCTTGAAAAAGATACGATTATTTCAAAGGCATCAAAAATCGTTGAGGGCGCAAGAATATTGGATATCCCAGTTTTATTTACCGAACAGTATCCGAAAGGGTTGGGGAAAACCGTTGCGGAACTTCAAATGTCCCCTCGCCCCTACCCTCTCCCAATGGGAGAGGGAGTTAGTGTTAATGAGCAAAGCGAATGTTACACTAACTGGAAAGGGGGAAATGTTACAGGCGAAGTAATTGAAAAAACGTACTTCAACGCACTTTTAGAAGAAGGTTTTTTAGAAAAAATCAAATCTTACGGCAAAAAACAGATTGTTATAATGGGAATTGAAACTCATATTTGCGTTTATCAGACGGCCTGCGCACTTGTTGATGAAGGTTTTGAAGTTTATGCAATAAAAGATGCCTGCGCAAGCAGAAATAAGTATGAATTTAAGCAGGGAATTGAAAGTATGAAAGATAACGGAGTGAAAATTTCCTGTGTCGAAATAGCTTTGTTTGAATGGCTAAAAGGTTCAAAACATCCAAAGTTTAAAGAAGTTCAGGCTTTGATTAAATAATAAACATACATCCTCGCCCCTTGTGGGAGAGGGTAGAATTTCAATATGAGAACGTAGTTTGAATATTAGAAATTCGGGTGAGGGGTTATTTTTCATTCTTCATGGGCACTAATTTATAATCAATGATTTCAAAAATTTGTAAAAGTTCTTTGAGGGTAATACTTTCTCTGATTAATTTCCCTGATATTGATTTCACTGTATAAGGGTAGCCTGTTTTTTCTGCCATTAGTTCTGCAATACGTGTAAGTGTATATCCCTCTTTTGCCAAAATATATTTAATATCGTTTCTGATGTCCATTTTACAATTATAGATAGCTTGACAAACTTAAAGAAACATTTTATCATTATCCTAATAAAATTGGAATTATACTAATATATTAGTATAATTATCAAATAAAGAGGAGAATAGATGACTAAAAAAGGTTTCACATTGGCAGAGGTTTTGATTACATTAGGTGTAATCGGTGTAGTTGCTTCAATAACTCTGCCGACATTGATAAAGGAATACAACAAGCATGTCTGGGTTAGCGCATTGAAAGAAAACTATTCACTACTCAATCAAGGTTTTAAAAAGATGATAGCCGATGACGGGGTGGAATATATTGCGGATACGGAGGTGTGGAGGAGTATGGGGGAATGGAAACCATGGTTACGGGGCTGTGATTCTTCTAATATTTCATCAGGTAATTGTAAAGATTTTTTTGATCAATTGAAAAAATATTTTAAAATTACATATATAGGCATAGGTTCAGATAACTATATTGGTAGCAATGGTACTACTGAAATGGGTTATAAATATAAATACAGAAATTCTTCCAAAGAATTTGTTGATACTGGTAAAATAATATACCTATCAAATGGTGCAATGATATGGGGTTATAATTTTGATATAGGTTGCTCTATTAGATCGGATTGTGATGAACTCTACGCAGCAGGAGGACATATGTGTGGTCGTGCCGGTCATTTTAAAATAGATATCAACGGTAACAGAGGACCTAATGAATTTGGAAAAGATATATTTATGTTTTATATAACAGAAAGAGGACAGCTTGCACCTTATGGTGGCAATGATTATGCTATGAGTATGGCTTGGGGATCTGGTTTCTCTCAAGAAAAATTAGATAAATATAAAGCAAAAAAAGGTTTGAAAGGTGAGTGTCTTATGGGTTCCGGTATGAACGGTGGTGAAGCATGCGCCGGCTTGCTTATCGACCAATTAAATTGGAAAATGGATTACTAGATTTTAGATATATCTTGCTTTATCTGTTCTTTTAATTCATCAAGGGAATTGAATTTCCTTTCAGGGCGGAGCATGCGGAGAAATCCGACTTTAATCGTTTTTCCGTAAATATCTTTGTCAAAATCTAAAATATGAACTTCCAAAACAGGTTTACTGCCGTTTATAGTTGGGCGCAGACCATAGTTTGAGATAGCTTTTCCGTAATTTGTAATAACACTGTATACACCGTAGGGTATGTTAATCAATTCGTATGGGTACTCGATATTTGCAGTTTTAAAACCAATTGTCCTTCCGATTTTATTGCCTTCAACAACTTTTCCAGTGATAGAAAAGTTAAAACCTAACATTTGGTTTGCTTTTTCTATTTTCCCCGCCTGCAAATATTTTCTGATAGCAGTGCTGCTTATAATTTCGCCTTCACATTTTTGTGGCGGTAATTCAAAATATTCATACCCGAATTTTTTTGAATTTTCCCTCAAAAATTTCGTATCACCCGATTTTTTGTACCCAAAATTATGATTCCAACCCGTAAAAATCGCAGACGGCATAAAATTATTTACTAAAACCCTTTTCAAATAATCCTCTGCCGTTAGCCCTGCAATACTTTCAAAATCCAATTCATATAAAAAATCTATACCCAATTCTTCAAATTTTTCCTGTCTTTCCTTACGGGTTAAGATATATTTTGGAGAAATCCCTTTTAAAAAACAACAAGGATGATCTTTAAAAGTTATTACGGCTGATCTTGTATTATTTTGTTTGGCAAAATCAACGGCATTTTCAATAACCGATTTATGCCCCAAATGCACTCCGTCAAAAAAACCGAGCGCAAGAGATAAATTCGGGTTTTTATTTAATTCAGTATATATTTGCATAAAATAATGATAATACAAAAAAAGAGCCATAAGGCTCTTTTTTTATTTATGTGCTGTGCTTTTCAGATGAAGTTCTCTTAACTGTTGTAATGAAGCTTCTCCGGGGGCATCACTCATCAAACATTTTGCCCCTGAGTTTTTCGGGAATGCTATAACATCTCTTATGCTTTCTGTTCTGCAAAGTAGTGCGACAAGTCTGTCTAAACCGATTGCCAAACCTGCGTGAGGTGGTGTTCCGTATTGCAAAGCATTAACCATAAATCCGAATTTTTCTTCGGCTTCTTCCTGAGTTAAGCCTAATGCTTTAAATATCGCTGACTGAACTTCCGATGAATGGATTCTGACAGATCCTCCACCCAGTTCCGTTCCGTTATAAACAATATCGTAAGCGATTGATTTAACGTTACCCAAATCACCCGATTTAAGTTTGTCTAAATCTTCTATACAAGGAGATGTGAACGGATGGTGCATTGCCATAAATCTGCCTTCTTCATCACTCCATTCAAACATCGGAAAATCTACAACCCACAACAAATTGTGTTTGCTTTCGTCAATCAAATCAAGACGTTTACCGAAATAAAGTCTTAATCTTCCCATAATGTCGTATACTAATTTCGGTTTATCTGCGACAAAGAAAATTATATCACCGCTTTCGGCTTTTGCTCTTTCTTGAATTTGTTTTGCCTGTTCTTCGGTAACAAATTTCAAAACAGGAGATTTTGCCGTTCCGTCCTCATTGTAAATAATATTTGCCAAAGCTTTTGCACCAAAAGATACCGCAAGTTTTGTAATATCATCAATATCTTTTCTTGAGAATTTAGCACCGCCCGGAATTCTTATACCACGCACAATACCACCATTTTCAAGGGTTGATTTAACAATTTGGAATTCCGATTGCAGGATAATATCACCGATATCAAATAATTCCAATCCGAAACGGGTATCAGGTTTATCGGAACCGTATCTGTCCATAGCTTCCTGCCAAGGCATCTGAATAAAC
Organism: bacterium; assembly: GCA_017633675.1. Classification (GTDB taxonomy): domain Bacteria; phylum Cyanobacteriota; class Vampirovibrionia; order Gastranaerophilales; family Gastranaerophilaceae; genus Stercorousia. The sequence continues at coordinate 17,561 of JAGBOW010000050.1, forward strand.
GGAGGTTTAACCTCAACTCCCGCAGCTTTAAATGTGTCAACAATCAAGCCTTCAACAGTTCTTATTACGTCCTGTTGTTCCACAAACGACATTTCAAGATCAATTTGTGTAAATTCAGGCTGTCTGTCGGCACGTAAATCTTCATCTCTGAAACATTTTGCGATTTGATAATATCTTTCGATACCGCCAACCATCAATAATTGTTTAAAAATTTGCGGTGATTGGGGAAGTGCATAAAATTTACCTTCCTGAACACGTGACGGAACAAGATAATCTCTTGCACCTTCAGGAGTAGTTTTAATTAAAATAGGTGTTTCAACTTCCAAGAATTCCTGATTATTCAAGTAATTCCTTGCTGCCTGACAAATTTTGTGACGTAAAGTCAAATTATGAAGCATATTTTCACGTCTTATATCCAAATATCTGTATTTCAAACGAACATCTTCGGATACATTTTCATCGTCCAAAACAAACGGTAATGTTTTTGCTTCCGATAAAATTTCAACGTGTTCGGGATACATTTCAACCTGACCTGTAGGATATTTTTCATTATAAGTTTCTTCAGGTCTTTTTGAAATCTTACCTTTTACGTTTATTACATATTCTGATTTAATTTTTGAAAATATTTTGTGTACGTCGGGGTTAATTTGAGGATTTGCAACTAACTGGAAAAATCCTGATCGATCTCTCAATTCAATAAATAAAATTCCGCCTAAATCACGAATGGTTGATGCCCAGCCTGATAATACAACTTCTTCATTTAAATTGCCAAGATTTAATTCCCCGCAATTATGGTCTTTCAATTTTGTCTTAATCATTTTTTATTCCTTCTTATTGTAATTAGAGTTTAGCAAAAACATAAAAAATGTTAAACAGTTTTGAATTTTTATGACGAAATATCCGTATGTAATTTAAATTTTATTTTCAAAATATTTAATTGTTTTTATTAAACCGTCTTTAATATGAATTGAAGGCTGATAATTTAATTTTTCTTTTGCAAGAGTTAAATCAGGTCTGCGTTTACAAGGGTCATCAGACGGCAAAGGCTTGAACACAATTTTTGAATTTGAATTTGAAAGTTCTATAATCATTTTTGCAAGTTCAAGTATTGTATATTCACCGTCATTTCCGACATTTACAGGACCGATAAAGTTTTCGGTATTCATCAATGCAATCATACCTCTGACTAAATCATCAACATAACAGAAAGAGCGGGTTTGACTTCCGTCACCATAAATTGTAATATCTTCGCCTTTGAGAGCCTGTATTATAAAATTTGATACAACTCTGCCGTCATTTTCAGCCATACGCGGACCGTATGTGTTAAATATTCTTATCACTCTGATATCTACATTATTTTGACGGTGATAATCAAACATTAAGGTTTCCGCAACACGCTTACCTTCATCATAACAACTTCTTATACCTATCGGGTTAACATTTCCCCAATATTCTTCTTTTTGAGGGTGAACGGAAGGATCACCGTATACTTCACTTGTTGAAGCCTGCAAAATCCTTGCTTTTGTTCTGTTAGCAAGCCCCAGCATATTTGTAACACCTATTACATTTGTTTTTACGGTTTTAACAGGGTCAAATTGATAATGAACAGGACTTGCAGGACATGCCAAATTATATATTTTGTCAACTTCCAAAATAATCGGTTCAATTATATCATGTCTTATTATTTCCAAATTTTTATTATCAATCAGGTGTTCAATATTCTTTCTTGAACCTGTGAAAAAATTATCAAGACAAATTACCTGATTGCCTTCCGACAAAAGTTTTTCACACAAATGTGAACCGATAAATCCTGCTCCGCCTGTTACCAATATTGTTTCCATAATTACCTTTCTTTATTAAATATCAAATTATTTTTATCCGTATCAAGTTTTATTTTATCACCTTTTTTAAATTCCCCTTCCAGAATTTTCATTGATAAAGGAATTTCAATTAATTGTCTTATTACACGTCTTAATGGTCTTGCACCATACAAAGGCTCATAACCCTCATTCGCAAGGAAATCTTTTGCACTGTCTGTTATTTCAAGCTCAATATCCTGTTCTTCCAGACGTTTTTTTAATGATGATGTTTGAATATCAACGATTAGTTTAAGATTTTCTAATGTAAGAGGATTAAACGTTATTATTTCATCAATTCTGTTTAAAAATTCGGGTTTAAACTTTCCTCTTAATGCTTTTTGAATTTCTGATTTTCTACTTTCTTCCGACAAATTTTCATCAAGAATAACTTCGCTTGCAAGGTTGCTTGTCATAATGATTACGGTATTTTTGAAATCAATTAATTTTCCCTGACCGTCTGTCAAACGCCCGTCATCAAACATCTGAAGCATTATGTTAAATACATCTGAATGTGCTTTTTCAACTTCATCAAACAAGACAACCGAATAAGGTTTTCTTCTGACGGCTTCAGTCAATTGTCCGCCTTCTTCGTATCCGACATAGCCTGCGGTTGCTCCGACCAGTCTTGAAATTGACGCTTTTTCCATAAATTCCGACATATCAATTCTTACCAAAGCATCTTCATCATTGAATAAAATATACGCAAGGGTTTTTCCGAGTTCGGTTTTACCGACACCCGTAGGCCCTAAAAACAGAAATGTTCCGATAGGACGTTTGGGATCTCTCAAACCCGAACGTGAAAGTCGTATTGCATTTGCAATCTTTTCGACAGCCTCATTTTGTCCGATTACACGTTTTTGCATAACTTCTTCCATACTGATAAGCTTTTGGGTTTCTTCTTCCATAAGTTTATTAACAGGAATACCCGTCCACTTTGCAACAATTGATGCTATATCATCTTCGTCAATTTCCTCTTTTATAAGCCTGTTTTTGCCTGTTGCCTGCAAATCCTTCAATTTCTTTTCCATATCAAGCATTTGACTGTATTTTGTTTCAAGCGATTTGCTCATATCGGGATTTTTTTTATTTTGTTCAATCTGTGCTTTTAATTTTTCTATATTTCTTTTTACTTTAACAGCAGAATCAATAACTTTCTTTTCCTGAAGCCATTGCGATTTCAGTTTTTCTGTTTTGTTATCCAAATCATTTATTTTTTTATTAATTTTTTCAAGTTTCTTTAAAGCTTCACCTGAACCGTCTTTTTCCAATGCTTTTTTATTCATTTCAAGCTGAAGTTTTTCTCTTATATAAATATCAATTTCTTCGGGCATTGTATCAATTTCTATTCTCAAAGCGGAAGAAGCTTCATCAAGAAGGTCAATCGCTTTATCAGGCAGACATCTGTCCGAAATATATCTGTGTGAAAGCTTTACGGCTGCCACAATAGCACTGTCCATAATTTTTATGCCATGATAACCTTCATATTTGTCTTTAAGCCCCCTAAGAATACTTATTGTAGTATCGACAGAAGGCTCATCTGCAGTAACCGGTTGAAATCTTCTTTCCATTGCTTTGTCTTTTTCAATGTATTTTTTATATTCATCAGTAGTCGTTGCACCGATTACCCTTATATTTCCTCTTGCAAGCATTGGTTTTAAAAGGTTTCCTGCATCAGCCGAACCTTCCGCAGCACCGGCCCCCATTATTGTATGAATTTCATCAATAAATAGCATTAAATCATCAGCTTTTTCTTCTATTGCTTTAAGAACTGATTTTAATCTTTCTTCAAATTCTCCCCTGTAAGATGCGCCTGCAAGCATAGCACCCAAATCAAGCGCCAAAATTTTATCATTTTTCAAACTTTCAGGAACATCACCGGATACAATTCTTTGCGCTAATCCCTCTATTATTGCGGTTTTACCGACACCGGGTTCTCCTATTATTACGGGGTTATTTTTTGAACGGCGGTTGAGAATTTGAATTGTCCTTCTTATTTCATCATCTCTGCCGATAACGGGGTCAAGTTTGTTTTGTTTTGCAAGTTCTGTCAAATCAGTTGTGAATTTTGACAAAACATCATTCTTCTTATCAGTTTTTTTATCAAATTTTTTATCGGGAGATATTTGTAATGATTGAATTTCTATTGTTTCCGCTTTTACGGGTATATTTTCTGCGGTTTGAGTTTCTTCGATTGTAGTAATATTATTGACTTCTTCGGTCATTTTTTCATAAAGTTCAAGCCTGTTTATTCCGCTTTGTTCCCACAAATAATTAAGAACCTTATTATCAAGTCTGAATAAGGCAAGAAACAAATGTTCTATACTGACATTTTCATCTCCTCTTTTTTCGGCTTCCTCCTGTGCGGTGCGCATCATAATTATTGTTTCAGTTGAAAGTCTGACATCGGAAAATTTTCCTCTGGCATAATAAGAACGTTTTGAAACATAGCTGTTTAACCTGTCAACTACTTCGGGATTATCAGCACCGACACGTTCAAGCAGAATTTTTGGTAAATCGTTTTGATCAAGCATAAGAGCAAGCATAATGTGTTCAGGATTTAATTCTTTATAATTCCTTGCTACAACTATTGATTTTGCTGATTTTATGATTGCTTGAACATGATCCGTAAAAAGCATATTTTCCCCTTTTTTTAGATTATAAAAGGTTAAAACAATTCTTGCAATCATTCAATCGCTTTAAATTGTAATAAATTTTATAAAAAGGGTTGAAATTTCTTAAAAAACAAGTTATAATGTAGACAGATGATATTTTGACATACAGAAAGTCGCTACGGCTGTATCCCATTGAGCATAAAACATTTTTTGTATTTATTGTGTCTTTGGCTACTTAGGTAGAGAATGAGAGATAAGCGCCTCTCCAAGATATCATCTTTTATTTTGCATTTCTGCTGCAATAAGCAGTTAATAAAAATGTTCTTTTGCCGTTTGTTTCTTTCGGCTCAATTATGGCTATTTTTCCGTTCATACGAATTTCCCACCTGCCCCTGTTATTAAGTGTTTTGCTTCGTTCTCCGTTTATAATAACATTAACCATATCAAACACGAAATTTTCAATATCCGGTTTTTCATCTTTACCGCGTCTTTTTATAATATGACTTAATCCTTTACTTCCATCTCCCCATATTAAATCTATATGCCCTATATCTTTTCTGTAAAATGCGTTTTTTATAATGCCTCTTTTTTGTAATAACATCTGCATGACTGCCTCTAGTCCTGTCAGATTTTTTTTAAAGTTTTTATTAATATTTTGGGTATTTGCTTTATTATTCATTATCTATAGTATTATACTAAAACTCAACATCTCCACAACAGTCTGAATATTCATATTTAACCGAATTTCTTTTTTTGCTGTTTCGATATGTTTTAAATCAGAAATCAATTTTAATTTTAAAACAGGATTGTCTAAATTGGATTTTAATAAATTTTCAATATAATTTTGCATTTGGGTAAAGATTATTTCCGGTTCATTGTCTTTTATTACGCTTAAAATTTTGTCATTAAAATCCAAAACTTCATTCTTTTCCAAATCCAAATATCCGTCCATAATATCAAATACAAGAGAATAATCTTTATTTTCATCAAGCTTGGAAGGAACATAAAAACACTGCGCCCTTGATACAATTGTTGAAATCATATCGGATTTATCTTTTGTAAGAAAAATGAAAGTAGTATTATTTGGCGGCTCTTCAAAAGTTTTTAACAGAGCATTTGATGCTTCTTCCTGAAAATTTTGTGTATTCAAACCTGCAATATTTCCCTCTTTATCTCTGTCGCAAAAGATTAAAACCCTGTGATAATCAGATGTTATAAGAAGATTGTTTTTAATCATTCTTGCCTGTTCGATTGAAATAACTGTTTTGGAATTATCATCAGTTGGTTTATTATCAACTCTCGAAATTGTCATTACTGCCGGATGTTTGTTTTCTTTAATCCAATTACAATTTAAACATTCACAAGCATCTGATTTATCACCCTTACAATTTAGTAATCTTGCAATCTCCAGTGCAAGTTCATATTGCGCACTCAAATCAGACCCGTAAAACAAAAGACAATGAGAAATATTTTGATTATTAATACCGTTTGTAAAATATTTCATCAAGAATGGATATTGTTCATCTAAACAAGGCATTTTCCACCTCTTTTTCAACATCTGATGATAACCCTGATTTTATTCGATATTCCGCTTCCGTCAAATTTTCTTTTAATTTGACCAAATCTTTCAGATTTGTATTTTTTAATTTTTGAAGATTTAATTTAACAACGTATTCGTGCATGCCTGTTAATCTTGAAAGCTCAATTGTTGTTGAAGTTCTTGCTTTAGCCTTTAATATAATCCATCTTCTTATCATTGTCTGCAAAGTTGAAAGAATTTCTAAAGGATATTTTGTTTCTAATAATTTTCGGTATTCCAAAACAGCCGTATCAAGTTTGTTTTCCATTAAAAAATCCGAAAAAGCAAACAAATCTTCATTAGATATACAAACTTCCTTAACCATTAATGATGTAATTGTGTCTGAAGGATATGCAAAAAGTTTCAATTTATCAAGTTCTTTATCTATTTGTCTTAAATTATTTCCAATCTGAACAATAATTGAAGTCAATGCATCTTTTTCAAATTTTATGCCCTTAGATTTACCTGCTTTTATAATCCAGCTTTCAAGTTCAGCTGTTTTGTATGAAGGAATGACAGGAAATTCCCGTACATTTTGTTTTGATAAAAGTTTAAAAAATTTTTTACGACTGTCAAGTTTTTTCCCTTCACCTCTGGGTAATTGCGCCACAAAAACTATATCCGAATTTTCATTATTATCTTCCAAAGCCTGTTCAATCTGTTTAATTTCTTTGTCATCAAAAGTTTTTGAAAAATAATCCATACAATTAATAACAATAAGCATTTTGCCAAACATCATTGGTTGAGTTCGCAAAATTGAAATCAAATCAGGAAATTTCGGATTATCAAAAGTTTTAAAACTCATTTCAAGAAAATTTTTATCCAATCCTTTTTTGAGTTTTAAAATTTCCTGCTCAATATTGTAGTCTTCTTCACCGTAAAAGAAATAAACTGCCATAACAAATTATTAGCATGAATTACAACTCAACACAATATTATTTAACGACTTTATTCAATCCATGCGGTTTATCAACATTTTTGTGCAGAGCAGTTGCAATCTCTAATGCCAAAAGCTGAATTATTACAACCAGACAAAAAGATTTTACAATCGGACTTTCACAAGGTATATCCAGATTAAACTTCGGTGAAATCTTTTCGTTTGAACAGCCGATAACACACAATGCAGGATTATAATCATCTTTAATTTTATTCAAATTTTTTATTGCAGTGTAATTAAGTTCGTTTACGGAAACATAAATCATTGCCTGTTTGTTATTCAAAACTGCCAGATGTCCGTGCATAAATTCACCCAAAATACTTGAATAAACATTGATATAAGAGGTTTCTTTTATTTTTAGTGAAGTCTCTTTTGCCAGTGCATAAGATATTCCGTCTGCCGTAACGACCATGTTTTTAAATTTCGATAAAAACTTTGCGGTCTTTTTTATTTTTGGTTGAAGTTTGTATGTTTCTTCGACTGATTTTGAGAGTGTTTTCAATTGTTCGATAAATGGAGCTATATCAATACCTTTATGTGCAGCGTATTTTAAAACAAGTAAAGTACAGCACAACATCTGTGTTGTCAAAGATTTTGTTGCAGCGATACTTTTTTCTTCACCTGCATGACAGTCTATCTGAAAATCAGAACCTTCCCAAATAGACGAACCTTTTTTGTTTGTAATACAAAGAGTTCTCATTCCAAGTTCTTTAGCTTTTTGCAGTGCCGAATTTGTATCAGAGGTTTCACCCGATTGAGTTATAAAAACATACAAAATTGTATCTTCATGAGGAACTGCCGATTTCAGAAGAAATTCACTTGAATAAATTGCTCTGGCTTCAATATTTGCAACATTTCCGAACAAGTCGGCCGTATATCTTGCACAATGGTAGGAAGAACCGCTTGCAACCAAAACGACTTTCTGAATATCAGTCGGAATATCAAACAAGATATAATTATTGTCATTAACATGGGTTTCAAGAAGATTGTTCAGAACATATGCCTGTTCAAAGATTTCCTGTTCCATGCTGGTTTGTCGATTTTTGTGAAAAAACATAATACCTTTCTTACGGCTATATGGCGATAAGTCTACAAGGCGATAAGTTCGTTTCGGTTAAAAATTGAATAAAAATCAATTTTGATAACATTTTACTTTGATTAATTTCTATAAAGAACTTATCGCCCTATCGTCTTATTGCCATATCGCCCTTTTTTATCCAAGTATTTCCTTCAATATTTCATTAACCGCTTTCGGATTAGCTCTGCCTTTGGTTTCTTTCATTACCTGTCCTACAAAGAAACCTAAAAGCTGGACTTTACCGTTTTTGTATGCCGAAACTTCACTCGGATGAGCTTCAACAACTTTTTGCGCAACATCTTTTATCGCACCTGTATCGGAAATCTGGCTCAAACCTCTTTCTTCAACGATTTTTGAAGCAGGTGTGCCGTCTTTCATCATATCTGTGATAATCTGTTTTCCGATATTATTTGAAATTGTGTTTTTTTCAATTAATGAAATCAATTCAACAAGATTTTCTGGTGTTAATTTTGTATCAGTAATTTCAAGTTTTTCTTCTTTTAAATAAGCGGTAATTTCGCCCATGATAAAATTAACCGCAACTTTAGGAGATGCACCGAGTTTCAGAACTTTATCAAAGAATAATGCAAGTCCCATTTGTTCAACAATTACTGATGCATCATATTCACTCAAACCTAAAGACATGTATCTTTCACGTTTTTGCTGAGGAAGTTCAGGCATTTTATCTTTAATTTCCTGAACCCATTCTCTCGAAATTTTTAATGGCATCAAGTCAGGTTCGGGGAAGTATCTGTAATCGTGAGCGTCCTCTTTTCCTCTCATTGAACGGGTTTCTCTTGAATTATCGTCCCACAATCTTGTTTCCTGAACGACTTCTCCGCCTTCTTCAACGATTTCGATTTGTCTGTCGATTTCGTATTCAATAGCTCTCTGAAGTGCAGAAAAACTGTTTACGTTCTTGATTTCCGCTCTTGTTCCGAAAGTTTTTGACCCTTTTGGCATGACAGAAATATTTGCATCACATCTCATTGAACCTTCTTCAAGGTTTCCGTCACAAACACCGATATAACGGACTATATTTCTCAATTCTTCCATATAATTTCTGGCTTCTTCGGAACTTCTCATATCAGGTTCAGATACGATTTCCAAAAGCGGAGTACCAGCTCTGTTCAGGTCTACTAAAGAATAGCTTGACCCCGCAATTCCGTCTGCGCCTGCATGAACAAGTTTTCCCGCATCTTCTTCCAAGTGCGCTCTTGTTATACCGATTCTTTTACCTTTAATATCCAAATAACCGTTTATACAAATCGGTTCATCATACTGAGAAATCTGATAACCTTTCGGAAGATCGGGATAAAAATATTGTTTTCTGTCAAATTTACATCTTTCAGGGATTTCACAATTTAAAGCCAAACCTGTTAAAATACCCATATTAACAACTTCTTTATTCAAAACAGGCAAAACACCGGGCATGCCTAATGTTATAGGGCTTGTTTCAGAATTTGGTTCATGCCCGAATTCACATCCGTCCGGTGCAAATATTTTTGATTTTGTTTTCAGTTGTGCGTGAACTTCCAAGCCGATTACGACTTCGTATTTATCTCTCAATTCTGTTGTCATAATATCTCCTTATTAGTGAACTGTGAGTGGTGAGTGGTGAGTGGTGAATGGTTCTTTACAAAAATAGTCAATATCAGATTTTAACAACTTTTGATATGAACTACTCACAATTCACAACTCACTACTCACTTATCCTACCACAAACATTTTCATCAAATCAACAAGTGCTCTGTGCATTTTTACATTGTGAACACGAATGTAATCGACTTTTCTTTCTACAGCCAGTGCATTTATTGCGACCGTGAAAATATCACGCTCATTATTATCTTCCATTTGAAGAAAACTTTTCCTTGAAATCCCGAGCATGACAGGATAACCCAATGATTTAAATTCTTCAACACGCCTTATTATTTCAAAATTGTTCTCTCTTGTTTTGCCAAAACCTATACCGGGATCAACTATAATATTTTCTATCCCTTTTGACTTTGCAAACTGACATTTTTTATAAAGTTCAAGATAAATTTCTTCAATAACATCACCATATTGCGGATTTTCCTGCATATTTTCGGGAGTACCTTTTGAATGTTGGATAATAACGGGGCAATTATATTTTGAGATTATATCAACCATTTTTTTATCATAATCAAAACCCGAAACGTCATTTATAACAGTTGCACCTGCTTTCAGACATTCTTCGGCAACTTTTGCACTTCGGGTATCAATGCTCAAAGGGATTTTTTCTTTGGCAAATTCTATTACGGGAAGAAGTTTTTTAAGTTGTTCTTCATCAGAAATGGGAGAAGAATAAGGTTTTGTACTTTCCGCACCGATATCTATTATATCTGCACCGTCATTTATCATTTCCTCCAAATGTTTTTTTGCACTTTCAAAATCGTTATACATTCCGCCATCAGAGAAAGAATTATTTGTGATGTTGAGGATACCGACAATGGAGGGCAGGCTTTTATAGGTTGAAGGGTTTTTATCAGAGGGCGATATGGCATTAAGGCGATAAGGCGATAGGGCCGTATCAGTTTGTTGATGCTGTGAGATTCTGCCAATATTACTATCATTAAAAAGCTTGTCTTCCTGCCTTCCTGACCTCTGTTCTTCTAAATTCTTAGCTTCATAGCTGCCTGGCTGCTTAGCTGCTTTTGACATTAAATCAAGCAAATTTTCCCCAAGCATTTTCAATCCGAACGGCTGAAATTTCAACTTTTCCGCAATCTTTTTTATCTGAGAAACACTTCCGCCCAAAATGCAGTCGGAAGTTTCTATTTTTCCCGTAATTACTTCCCTGTGCGTTGCACAATCAGCTCCTACAGAAATAGCAGTCTGTTTTATAATATTTGCTTGTGCAGGGGTAAGAGAATAAATTTTTATATTTTTATAGTCAAATTTTTCACACACTTTATGTATATAAGATTTGTCAAACCCTATTTTTTCGATTTCACATGCAATATCCGTATCTTTAATTTCTCTCAAAATAAAATCGTGCACAACATAAAGTTAGCACGATTTTTTATATTTAACAATATTTATTTTATTATTTGCCTTGAGCTACATCTGTTGCAACTTTTGCAATATCGGAACAGCCCGAAATCAATGTTACAAGTCCGAAACCATAACCTAACGCACCTGCAAACATCATAAACGGTTTACTGTTAACTAAAGGTTTAATATATTTCATATTTTTAAATTTTGTACCCCAGTTTATGATTGCATTTTTTGCCCATTTAGCGTTTTCACAAACTTTAGCCCAGAGAGTTGAACCTTTTTTTGCAACTGTTGTTGCGGTTTTACCTGCATTTGTAACGGTTTGCAAGCCTTGAGAAACTTTTTTTGATGAAGCAAATACGTCAAAACCTGATTTTGCAGCTTTTGCTCTGGAAGCACTAATTGCCGCCGCTGTTGCACCACCGCCCGTTACAACTTTCTTTTCGGCTTCTTTGCGTTTTTCTTTAGCATCTTTTACATCTTCTTTACTTGTAAAACTCACAGTATTAAAAGAAACCTGCATCTATTTTCCCTCATCCTGTTTTTTCAATGCTTCAGCACCAGATGCAATACCCGTAGAAACTCCTACTGTATTAACAGTTCCTTTTTCCCAAGTTTCTTTTTTAACTCCGCGAATTTTATTATAAAGTTTTTTCAAACCGTTTGACAAATCTTTCCTAAATTCTTTCAAACCTTTATTCAGACGGCTGAAGAAGTTCACAACAGGTTTACCGATTTCCGTTGATGCAAATTTTTCTTTTTGTTTTTTGAAATAATTTGCAGGCATTTTATATGCATCAGATTCTTTAAATTTTGCTTTAATAGTTTTTGCAGAATCTTTAATAAAATCAATTACTGCTTTAAAATGTTTTTTTGTACTTTTAACCGGTTGAGTTTTTGCTAATTTTGCAAAACCTTCAATTGATTTTTTGGCACCCCAACCGCCTGCCATTCCTCCTAAAAGTCCGGTAGTTAAAACAGCTCCGCCTTTGAGTAATTGTTTTGCCGGTTTTGGCATTTTAAAATCAGAGCTTTCGGCAAGTTCGTTAAAATTGTCCCTTTGATCTTCCAAATCATAACGTGCAGACTCATAAGTATCTTCGTCCATATCTGCAATATCAATTATTTCTTCATTTCTTCTGTCAGATGCTTTAAATACAGGGGAATAATTATAATTTAAAATTTTGGACTGTACTGTTAACATATCTTCTCCGTTTTCTCCTTTATTGTAACATATGAAAATAAAAAATTTTGCTATTGTGTTAAGGAATGTTAAGAATAATAGTGAGTTGTGAATGGTGAGTAGTGAAATGACCTTTTCGGTTTGCTTCGCAAACAGAAGTTATATTTTTCGAGCGAAGCGAGCTTAAAGAACCACTCACAATTCACTACTCACTTTATAGCCTTGATAAGAATTCCTCCGCTCAAATTCCTTGTCCAATTTATTCAAACATTCCCATTTTTTGCCCAGCCATAAAGGTGCAATATTTTCTGATACTAAACCGTTTCCCGCCAGACGGTGAATGGTTGTTTCTTTTGGTAAATATTCCAAAAAGTCGCATAAAAGACTGACGTATTCGTCCTCTGTTTCAAAATCGATTTCGCCTCTCTCATACATTTTTGCAAGTTCTGTTCCTTTTAGTGCGCTGAATTGATGTAATTTTACCCCGTCAATTCCAATCCTTGCCAGCTCTTTAGCTGTCTGCATCATCTCATCATGCGTTTCCCACATGCCCAAAATTACATGCGCACAAACCTTTATCCCTGAATTTTTCGCTTTTTCAAAAGCCCTCAAAAAACATTCATAATCATGTCCTCTGTTTATTCTTTTCAAAGTTTTGTTGTGGATTGATTGAAGTCCGTATTCAAGCCATGTTTCATAATCTTTTGTATAATTAGAAATCAATTTTATTTTTTCATCATCAACACAGTCAGGGCGTGTGCCGATTGAAATTCCGACAATATCGGGGTGATTTAGTGCAGAATTATAAATTTTTTCAAGTTCTTTTACGGGTTTATAAGTGTTTGAATAAGCCTGAAAATAGGACATAAATTTTTTTGCCTTAAATCGCTCACTCTGAAGTTTTATCCCTTCTCTAAGCTGTTCATCTAAAGACAATTTATTGGAATAAGTTTGTGCAAAACTCCCTCCCTCATCACAAAAAATACAACCTCCGTCTGAGATTGTTCCATCTCTGTTCGGACACGAAAAACCGGCATCAAGAGTTATTTTATAAACCTTAACACCGAACTTGTTTTTTAAATAAGCACTGAACTGGTTGTAACGCTTCATAATAAGTGAAATGTAAAAGGTGAGATGTGAAAAGTTCTTTAAGCTCGCTTCGCTCGAGAATATTTTTTGCACGAAGTGCCGATACGGTCTTTTCACGTTTCACTTTTCACTTCTCACAAATTTTCATATCGCCTTTATTTATTCTCCTCGTCATAAATCGGATAAACATAATGTTCACCGCAATTTGGGCAAACAACTTCCTGCTGTTTACCTTTTTCTAATTCCGCTACTTCAAATAATGTTTTGCAGCCTGACTGAACACATCTTATTGCCAATACCGGTCTGATTAATCTTGCCATAATAAACTTTCCTTTCTTAAAAAATATTATCATTTTAAACACTATTGTGCAAGTTATTAATAATGGTTGAACAGTTAAAAAGTTTTTAATAAAATTACCCGAAATATTAATTAAATTTTCGCTCTTCAAGTATAAAATATCAAAGGAGATTAAATTATGAACAAAACCTTGATACTTGGAACCGTATTATTTATAATCGTAACAGCATTTTTTGAAACAAAAGATTTACTTTCATATATTGAAAACAGATCGGCATATTCAAAAACACCTTCCCAAATGGAAATGTCAGCACCGTTAAACAGAAAAAATGTTGAAGCGGATAGCCTGAATTTTCAAAGAAACACAGAAAATATCCACGATAATTTCAGAAAAGAAAATCAAAAAAAGCAACAAAACAATTTTAACAAAATTAACAAAAATCCAAACAACAATTTTTATCATAGCAGATAGCTAATATAAATTCTTTTTATAATTTTCCATGTTATAATAATCTCAAAATGGGAAGTCAAACAAAAAAATTATCAATAGCATTCTATTGGCACATGCATCAACCGGTTTATCAACTTTCGCCCGAAGGAGATTGTTTAATGCCATGGGTAAGACTGCATGCCGTCAAAGATTATCTTGATATGGTTATGTTTGTTGATAAATTCAAAAATCTCAGGCTTAATATTAATCTTGTTCCGGTTTTACTTGATGCCCTGATAGACTATGGCGAAAACGGTTTGCATGATATTCACTCACGTCTGACGGTTACTGATATTGATGATTTGTCTGATGATGACAAAGAATTTATAATAACAAACTTTTTTGACGCTAATTATCATTCAATGATATTGCCGAATGATGAATATAACAGACTTTATCAAAAATACCAATCATACGGCAATGATGATATAAATATGTTCTCCAATCAGGAATATTCGGACCTTATGGCATTATTCAATTTGGCATGGATAGATCCTGTTTTTAAAAATTCCGATAAAGATTTGAAAAAACTCGTCAAAAAGAAAAAAAATTACACGCTTGATGACAGAAAAAAGATAATAGAAATTCAACGTGAAATTATAAGAAAAATTATTCCCACATACAAAAAATATATTAAAGAAGGAAAAATAGAAGTTACAACAAGTCCGTATTATCACCCGATTTTACCAATACTTTTAGATATAAAAAGCGCAAAAAAATCTTTTGACAGCGATTTGCCGGAAAATCTGAAAATGGAGCCTGATGCAAAAATTCAGACTCAAAGTGCCGTTAATAGGATAGAAGAAATTTTTGGTGTCCGTCCTAAAGGTATATGGCCTTCGGAACAATGTATAAGCCCTGAAACATTGAATTTGTTTAAAGAATTAGGCATAAACTGGACTATTGCCGATGAAGGCATTTTATCAGAGTCTGTTAATTTTGAATTTGCAAGAGATTTCAGAGGATATATGGAAGATCCTTACCATCTTTTAAAAACCTATAATTATGACGGTACAAATATAATTTTCAGAGATGGTTTAATTCCGAATTTAATAGGTTTTGAATACTTTAACCATTCCCCCGAAGATTCTGCAAACGACCTTTATGACAGAATTAAAACTGCACAAGGAAAATTACTTTCATCACCTGATGAAAACCATCTTTTGACAATTGCAATGGACGGTGAAAATTGTTGGGAAAACTATAATTCGGACGGTTTTGAATTTTTAAATACACTGTATTCTTTAATCGAAAACGATTCTACTCTGGAAACCGTTTTGATAAGCGATTATGTGGAAAAAGACACTCAAAAGCCTTTGAATAAAATCAGTTCCGGCTCATGGGTTAACAGAAATTTTAAATTATGGATAGATGAACCTTTAAAAAATTTGGCCTGGACTTATTTAAAACAGGTCAGAGATGATTTTTCAAATTTTGTTAAACAAAATCCCCTAAATCCAAATATTGAAAATGCCCGAAGGGAATTATTTATATGCGAAGGTTCGGATTGGTTCTGGTGGTACGGAGAACCTAATGATTCGGGCAGAGATAATATCTTTGACTACCTTTTCAGGGAACATTTAAAGAATATTTACAGGTATTTGGAAATTGAAATTCCTGATTATTTGGACACCCCGCTGTTATCTGCGATTTCAAAACCTTCCAGATACCCAAAAGGAGAGTTTACACCGTTATTGGACGGTGATGAAGATGATGACAGCTGGCTGAATGCAGGCTGTATAAAAATTCCCGACGGCCCTGTCTTAAAAGAAAATAAATTTTACGACAAAATTTGTTTCGGTTACGACAAAGATTACTTGTATCTGAGATTTTATATAAATGAATATATCGAACAGTCAAAAATATTCTCAAAACAGGTTAACCAAATGTACATTTATATGCGAAACCGTGATATAAAACAGTCACTTTCACCAATTAGAATTATTCAGAAAACAGAAAGTATTTTACCGATAACGAAAGAAAAATTTCATAACGAACTTCAGGTTTCAATTTATAATGGCGAAATAAATCTTGTAAGACTTGTAAAAGCCGTTCCGAACAATTTATGGACAATAGTTTCTTCAAAGAAAATAACTGCCGTTTTCAATAAATATGTTGATGTAAGCATTCCTTTTGATGAAATCTCAGTTGCACATGGAGATACTGTGGAATTTTTGTTTGTAAACGCAAACTTTGGTGTTACAAATTATTTACTTCCAAACGAAATGCTTTTGACTATTAAGAGGGTTTGAATCAGAAGATTAGATGAGCAGAGGATTATAAGAATAGCTAATTACGTTAAATGACTAATTTATCTATTCCTCTCTTAATTTTTCTTAACATTTCTCTTAAATTATTAAAGTTCTTGATTTCTTGTGCCGTAAATAATATTACAAGGAAACAAAAATATACTCCTCATAAATTTTATTCCTCAAATTTTCCTCATAACTACTTTTAGAAACGAATGAAAGTTCGTTTTTTTATTGTAAA
>JAGBOW010000005.1 GCA_017633675.1 bacterium
AAAATTTTAAAATCTTCGGGTATGGTTTCTTCGATATGAGAAAATAATTCGGACATCTTCCACCCGAAACCTTCGGCAATTTTTTTGAGGGTAACAAGCTGAGCTTCGTTTTCTCCGCTTTCTATGCGCCACTGGGTCGTTTTAGGGATATCGTTTTCAAAAGCAAAGAGTCTTGCGGATTTTTTTGTATATTCAATTCTTAAATTTTTAATTGCGTTACCTACTTTAATGCAATACTCTTTTTCATGTTCCTTCATTGTAACAAATTCCAAAAATGTCTTAACAAAACTGACCCATATTTGGAATTATAGGTTATAATATTTTATATAGCGCTCCAAATTTGGGGCAGAAAGGAAAATATGAAAGAGATCAAAAAAGCATTCACACTTGCGGAAGTTTTGATAACTTTGGGTGTAATCGGAGTAGTGGCAGTTATGACTATGTCTGTAATAATAAAAAATATTCAACACAAAACCCTTGAATCACAGTTTAAGAAAAGTTATAGTCAGTTATCACAAGTACTTGAACAGGCAAGAATGGAATTTGGGATATTAGAAACAACAGATTATGATGATATAAGAGAATATATTAGTAATAAATACAATAAAGGTAAAGTTATTGATAATTTTGAAACATCATATATCAATTCTTTTTTAACATATAGTAAATTATCGGCAGGAAAAGGTATTCGTGCCAATTGTTTTGATAAAGTAAATACAATAAATAAGAGATTTATAAATTCCGATGGAAGTTTTATGGCGATATGCCTACATAATTATTATGGAATAATGATATCTGTTGATACAAACGGTTATAAAGGACCAAACCGATTTGGTTATGACTTATTCTTTTTCAGATTAGTAAATTCAAAATTGTCATATTTTATTGATATAAACAGAAATTGTACAGAAACTGAAAATTGTCCTAATTATGGCTATATAACTGAAGGTTCACCATGTTCAAAAAGTTCAACGAAACTTACAAACGGTATATCTTGCGTAAGATATGCATTAACAAATACTTGTCCTGATGATGCGAACAAAAAATATTGGGAATGTTTACCGTAAATTTAATATTATTTAACTATAACGACTTATTCGCCTATTCGCTTATTCACTGATAATTAGGTGGACAGGATACCTAATTAAATAAATCACTATGAGTGCCAGTGCGGGATAAGACAAGAGTCAGGGTATCATTTTCTATTTTGTAAACCAAAAGCCAATCCGGTTCAATATGACATTCCCTGTATGTTATGTAATTCCCGCTCAGGGCATGGTCTTTGTATTTTGGGGGCAGTGGTTTATCAGTCCTCAATAAAGCGATAACATCTTTTAATTTTTGGATATTATAGCCGCGTTTTGCTATAAGTTTTTGATCTTTACTAAATTTTTTTGAATATCTGACTTCAAGCATCTTCTTCATCACTTTCTAATGCCATATCTCTAAACATTTCTTCAATATCAGTGTACGGTTTAGAAAGTCCGATGCCGTTTTCGATATCCTCAATTGCCTGTCTTGTTTCCGCATTTGGAACATTTGCAGAAATTTCAAAAGGTATTTTGCTTTCACGTATAACCGCTTTTATAAACATATTAATAGCGGCTGTCATTGTTAAACCGAATTCATTACAAAGATAATCAAACTGTTTTTTCAGATTTTCATCTAATCGAATACAAATATTTGCTTGTGACATATTAACACCTCATTACATTGTATTAATATTATACAACATTGTAATAATTTTTCAAGAGTTAAATTAATAATTTTTAATATTTTGTCATTACTGATACGGTCCTATCGCCCTATCGCCCTATCGACTTTTTATATTTATTACCTCCATTTTCTTGTTTGTATTATAATTATTATGAACATTAGAAGTGTATAAAAAAGGCGCAGAAATTGCGGGTTCGCCAAATGTTCTAGGCGAACAAGAAAGGAAAATTATGACAATACCGGAAACAAAAAAATTTGAAATTGAAATCGGCGGAAAAACAGTTACCGTCGAAACGGGAAAATACGCTCAATCAACTAACGGTTCGGTTACGGTAAGATGCGGGGACACAATGCTTTTTGTTCACTGCTGTGTATCTAAAGAACCAAGAGTTGGTATCGACTTTTTCCCGTTATTGATTGATTATGAAGAAAGAATGTCATCAATCGGCAGAATCCCCGGAGGTTACAACCGTTCTGAAGGTAAGGCAAGCGACAAAGCTATCCTTATTTCAAGATTGATAGATAGACCCATAAGACCTCTGTTCCCGAAAGGTTACAGAAATGATATTCAAATCGTTGCGCAATTATTCAGCTACGATCAGCAAAATCAGCCTGATACTCTTGCGATGCTCGGTGCATCATGCTCTTTGATGCTTTCAGGCGCACCGTTTGAAGGCCCGATAGGTGCTGTTAGGGTTTCTCGTGATGAGAATGGACAATTAATTGCAAACCCGACTCACCAACAGGCTGACAAATCAGATTTAGACATTGTTGTTGCAGGTACTCACGACAGCGTAATCATGGTTGAAGCAGGCTGTAAATTCGTTACTGAGGACGATATTATGAATGCGGTTGAATTCGCCCAAGTTGAAATCAGAAAACAATGCGAAGCTCAATTGCAATTTGCAAAAGATTGCGGTGTTGAAAGAGAAGAATTCGTTAATCCTTATGACACAACGGAAATCAAGAAAATTATTGACGAAACTGCTCACGATATGATTTTTGACGCATATCACAATTTTGACAGAACATATAGACAAGAAAAACTTGAAGAAGCTAAAAAACTTGTAAAAGAAAAAATAGATGCACTTCCTGAAGATGATTATTCAAAGAAAATTATGGAAGAAACAGGTATAGATTTTGTAGCGGAAGAATTCAAAAATGCCGAAAAGAAAATCATGAGAACAATGATTTTGGATGAAGGTGTCAGAGCTGATGGAAGAAAACCTCATGATGTTCGCCCGATTTGGTGTGAAGTCGGTGTTATTCCTCGCGCTCATGGTTCTGCAGTCTTTACAAGAGGTCAAACTCAAGTGCTTTCTGTTGCAACACTTGCAGGTCCAGCAATGAAACAGGAACTTGACGGAGTTGACCCTGAAACAGAAAAAACTTATATGCATAAATATATTTTCCCGGGATTTTCGGTCGGTGAAGTAAAACCTCTGAGAGGTCCAGGAAGACGCGAAGTAGGGCATGGAAATTTGGCAGAAAGAGCCAATGTTCCCGCACTTCCGACACAAGAAGAATTCGGATATACAATCAGAGTTACATCTGATGTCTTGGAATCAAACGGTTCTACATCAATGGCATCAACTTGCGGTTCTTCAATGGCTTTGATGAACGCAGGTGTTCCTGTTAAATGTATGATAGGCGGTGTCGCAATGGGTATGATAACCGAAGAAGGCAAGGAACCCGTTGTATTGACTGATATTCAAGGTATTGAGGACTTTTTAGGCGATATGGACTTTAAAGTTACAGGTAACGATACAGGTATCACGGCACTTCAAATGGATATGAAAGCAAAAGGTATTGCAAACGATACATTAAGAAGAGCTTTGGCTCAAGCAAAAGAAGGCAGATTGCATATATTAGGTAAAATGAGAGAAGCAATTACGGAACCTGCAAAACAATTATCACCGTTTGCTCCAAGCATTTCTACAATGACAATTCCTGTTGATGATATCGGAACAGTAATCGGACCGGGCGGAAAACAAATCAGAGCAATTATTGATGCATCAGGCGCAGAAATCGATATCCAGGATTCAGGTGTTGTAACAATTACATCTAACGATCAGGAAGGCGCAGAAATTGCTAAGAGAATGATTAGAGAACTTACTTTTAAGGCTGAACAGGGACTGGTTTTGAAAGGAAAAGTTGTCAGAATTATTCCAATTGGTGCATTTGTTGAACTTGCACCTGGCAAAGATGGTATGGTCCATATTTCTCAGGTTTGTAACGAGAGAATTGAAACTATTGAACCGCACCTTCAAATCGGTCAGGAAGTAATCGTTAAGGTTATCAAAATTGATGATAAAGGCAGAGTAAACCTGACAATCAAAGGTGTAACAGACGAAGAAAAAGCAAGCGTTCAATAATGTGAACAACATATATGTGAAAAGACGGATTTTAAAATCCGTCTTTTTTATGAATTTAGTAAATTCTGCCATTACGGGCTACCAGAAAAACAATTCAGTGATTTTTGCCGGTTTAAATTTAGATTGCTTAACTTGGTGTTTGATGCCGAATTTTATTACGATAAATAAACAGGACGACTTTTTTAAGTCGTCCTGTTTACTTTATATTGAAAAATTATTATTCAACAATTTTATCTACAACGCCGGCACCGACTGTATGTCCGCCTTCTCTGATAGCGAATCTCATACCTTCTTCAATTGCTACGGGAGCGATAAGTTCAACTTCCATAACAACGTTATCACCGGGCATTACCATTTGACCTTCAAATTTAATTGAACCGGTTACGTCTGTTGTTCTGATATAGAACTGAGGACGATATCCGGGGAAGAACGGAGTATGACGTCCGCCTTCTTCTTTTGTCAATACGTAAACGTTAGCTGTGAATTTAGTGTGCGGGTGAATTGTACCCGGTTTTGCCAAAACTTGACCACGTTGGATTTCAGTTTTGTCGATACCTCTTAACAAAGCACCAATGTTATCACCTGCTTGACCTTGGTCAAGAGATTTTCTGAACATTTCAACACCTGTTACGGTAGTTTTCTTAGTTTCGCCTAAACCGACCAATTCAACTTCATCACCAACTTTAACAACACCACGTTCTACTCTGCCTGTAGCAACTGTACCACGACCTGTGATTGAGAATACGTCTTCAACAGGCATCAGGAACGGTTTGTCCAAATCACGTTCAGGAGTTGGGAAGTAAGAATCGATAGCATCCATCAATTCCCAAATTTTATCAACCCATTTATCAGCACCACGACCGATAGTCGGGTTAGCTTGAGCAGCTTCTAAAGCTTTTAAAGCTGAACCATGGATAAACGGAATGTTATCACCGTCAAATTCGTATTTTGTTAACAATTCTCTTGCTTCCATTTCTACAAGTTCTAACAATTCCGGATCATCAACCATATCACATTTGTTTAAGAATACAACCAAGTTAGGAACACCAACCTGACGTGCCAACAAAATGTGTTCACGAGTTTGAGGCATAGGACCGTCTGTAGCTGCGATAACAAGGATTGCACCGTCCATTTGTGCAGCACCTGTAATCATGTTTTTAACATAGTCAGCGTGACCCGGACAGTCAACGTGAGCATAGTGTCTTGTTGTTGTTTCATATTCTACGTGAGCAGTAGAGATAGTAATACCTCTTGCTCTTTCTTCCGGAGCAGCATCGATTTCATCAAATTTTTTCAAAGCTGCTTGACCTTGTGCAGCCAAAACTGCTGTAATAGCTGCTGTTAATGTTGTTTTACCGTGGTCAACGTGGCCGATAGTACCAATGTTAACATGCGGTTTCGTACGTTCATACTTTTCACGTGCCATGAGATTAATCTCCTTTTTTTCTCTACTTATTACTACAATACATATTGGTATTTTAGTTTACCATATCATAATATGTGGTAAAAGATTTTTGTCAAGAGATTAGAAGTGAAAAGTGAAAGGTGAGTAGTGAAAAGTCGTTATCAGAGGACCGGAGGGTTAGAGGACCAGAGGTATAGCTATTATCAATTTTAAAATAATTATTCTATTCAAATATAAATTAATCCTCTATTCATATCATCACTAAATAAAAAACTCCCGAAAGGGAGTTTTTTATTTAATCGGATTTCCGTTCGCATCACATTTATAACCGTCAGCACCGTTTTTAGGATAATAGAAATAATATTTTGTTGAACCATCATTATTAATAAATTTTCTTATTATATCACCGTTTTTTAAATTTCTTGTTGTGAATTTGTCGCCATCATACCAAACTCCGCCGGTTTCTTTTCCGTCTTTATTATGTTTCATAATTGTATTGCGCTTCCAACCTTTATTATGTTTAAAATATTTTTCAATATATGAACCGTCAGGATTATATTGATATGACCAAGTTTTCGAAGGCTTTCCGTTTTTGAAATGGGTTTCTTTTTCGAGCTTACCATTCTCATTATAATTTCTTGATTCATTTATTTGACCTTTTGCATTTATTTCATTTACTATTTTTTCTGTTCCATTCTTGTGATAAAAACATTCCACATAACTTCCGTCATCAAAAACCGTCCTGACTTTACCGCCATTTTTGCCTTTAAATTCAACGTATTTACCATTTTCTATTTTGTAATGAGTTTTTGTTGCCTCATCATAAAATACTCCGGGGCAGTCGGTTTTTCGTGGTTTTAAAGTTTGAGATTTCGGTGTGTCTTGTTTTGGCGGAGTTTGTTTTACTTCACCTGCACCATCTGCTTGACCTGTCTGATCCGCACCTGTTGTATCCTGTGCAGGTTGAGGGGATTTTTCGTCTTTTAGCGTTACCCCAAGTGCATTATACAATTTTTGAATTTCTTCCGCCGTAAATTCAATCTGTTGACCCTCTTGTACAATATAGTTTTTGTGTCCGTCATTTCCTGCTCCGCCTGTATAAATATTTGCCCCGCCAGTTTTTTCTCTGTTAGCCTGAATTTCATTCAAAACCGACAGTGCATTTTTCCATTCGCCGGCGTCAATCTTTCCGCCTGATAGGTTTTCGTTCTTAACCAAATCAAACAAAGCCTGAGTTATACCCTGATTTTTCTTTATCGTAATTTTTACCGGTTGTACCGTTTGTTGTGCGCCGTTTACGCCTGAAACTTCACCCATTTTTATATCTCCTCGTATTTTGTACTCATATATATAAAAACATTTTGTCAGTGAAAATTTCAGAAAAATTGATATTTAAAGACTTCATTTCATAAAATACTGTCTACATAAGCCATTTAGACTTTACAAAACTTAATATATAATGGTTTTTAACGTCAGTCAGATATAAAAAACGGACGTGTGAGGTAAAATGAGTGTAAAAAATTTACTTGGTAAAAAAGTCAAAAGACTGAGAAAATTTCGCGGTTATACTCAGGAAAAATTTGCGGAAATGATTGATATTACACCGCGTAATCTTAACAGGATTGAGGCGGGAGAAAATTTCGTAACTTCCGAAACTTTAGACAAAATTTTGAAAGCATTAAATGTTTCTGCTGATATTTTATTTTCATTTGACCATTTAAAAGACGAAGAAGAAACTCTTGAAGAAATACAACATTTTATCACTAAAATAAAGCGTAATCCCGAACAACTCCAAAAGGCTTACCGCATTTTGAGGATTATGGCAGAGGATGAGTTTTGAAAAAATTTTATTATTTGCGTTAAATTTAGTCTACAATTTATCTAAAAATAACCCCACCCTAGCCCTCCCCATTAAGGGGAGGGAATTTACGAATACAATAAAACAGGTTCGGTAAAATTTTACCAAACCTGTTTTTGTAAAGAACTTAGTGCCCTAATGCCTTTATTCTTCTATTTCCTCATCTTCAGGAGTTTCCTCAACTTCTTCCTCTTGAAGATCTTCTTCATCCAAGCCCTGTTGATTCATTTCTTCTTCAATTTCTTGTTGAAGTTCATCTTCTTGTGCGTAATCTTCTTCTTGTTGAGGTTCATCTTCATAAGCCTCAAAGTTTGCAGCTTCGGCTTTTTCCATTTGAGATACGCTCTTGATATCTATTTTCCAGCCTGTCAATTTATGAGCAAGTCTTACATTTTGACCTTCACGACCGATTGCAAGGCTTAATTGATCGTCCTGAACGACTACCATTGCATCATGTGCATATTCATCATTTGCCAAAATATCAACAGATACAACTCTTGCAGGTGATAATGCGTTTACAATATATTCTACAGGGTCTTCGGAGTATCTTACGATATCGATTTTTTCGTTTTTTAACTCGGAAACGATAGTCTGAATTCTTGAACCTCTTGGTCCTATACATGCGCCAACTGAATCAACTTCGGGGTCGTTTGACCAAACGGCGATTTTTGTTCTGTAACCTGCTTCTCTTGAAATTGATTTGATTTCAACGATTCCGTCCTCAATTTCCGGAACTTCAAGTTCAAACAATTCTCTGACGATTTCTGCATGAGCATGAGAAACAATTACC
Organism: bacterium; assembly: GCA_017633675.1. GTDB lineage: Bacteria > Cyanobacteriota > Vampirovibrionia > Gastranaerophilales > Gastranaerophilaceae > Stercorousia. The sequence goes on from JAGBOW010000005.1 coordinate 8,145, forward strand.
TGAGGTAATCTTGTTGTTTCTTTTACGTTAAGAACAAAAACTCTTATTCTGTTGCCGGGTTTGTAGTATTCACCGGGAATTTGTTCTTTTTGAGGCATAATTGCATCAGTTTTACCGATATTTACGATAACATTTCTGTTTTCAACACGTTGAATTATACCTGTTGTAAGTGTTCCTTTTTTATCCAAAAATTCATTTAATACTAAATTTCTTTCTGCTTCTCTTATTCTTTGTGTAATAACTTGTTTTGCGGATTGTGCTGCGATACGTCCGAATTGATCAGGTGTAACTTCGATTTTCAATTCGTCCCCTTCTTCTACATCTTCAGCAATTTCCAGAGCATCTTTCAATTCAATCTGCAAATCAGGGTCTTCAACATTTTTAACAACTTCTTTTGTTGCAAAAACACCGATTTCACCTGATTGCTCATCTAAAATTGCTTCGATATTCGTAACTTCTTTTCCTACTTTCATGTGTTTTTTGTAAGCTGCTACCATTGCATCACAAAGAGATGCAATTAAAACTTCTTTTGAAATTCCTCTTTCTCTTTCCAGTTCTTCGCAAGCTTCAAAAAGTGCTGTTCCAATTTTAATCATTTTCTATTCTCCTTTAATCTATATATAATTTTGCTGATTGTATATTGCTTTTTGGAATTTTTAATTCTGTTCCGTCATCAAACCTAAAGAATGTAAGTCCTTCTGTATCACTCCAATCAAGAATTTCTCCTTTGAATATTTTTTCGGTTTCACCTTCTAAAGGTTCTTTTAGTTTAAGACTGATTCTTCTGCCGTTAAATATTACAAATTCTTTGTCGGATTTGAATTTCCTCTCCAACCCCGGTGATGATACCTCCAAATAATATTTTACGGGGATAAGAGTGTCCAAAAATTCATCTAAACTTCTTGTAACTTTTTCACAATCGTCAAGCGTAACATCTTTTTCCTTTGAATAAAGATAAATTCTTAAAAACCAACGGTGATTTTCCTTAACAAACTCGATTTCAATCGGAATATATCCGAAACGCATGGCTGTGTTTTCGATTAATGGTGTAATCTTCTCCAAAATTTCGTGTCTGTTAATATCCTGCTTCATAACTTACCCTCTGTTAAGTGAAAACGAACGGGAGACTCCCGTTCGTTTTTCGACAATACTGTCTGTTCGCATTGTAACCTACATAATATAAAATGTAAAGTGTATTGTAATAATTATTTACTTTTAACGGATATATAAAATTGATTTTTTTAAAATATCCATTAAATGATTGATGTGAAGATGCACTAAATAATCTATGTTAGAACAGGGAGGATATGTCTTACGGAAATCATTAATGAGAGAGAATATCGTGAATTATGTACCCAGTATACATGGTTTGCAAACAGATATCCGATTGCCGTAAAAAAAGCCGGTGATGATTTTGTTTTGCCCGGATTGCGCTACACATTTCTGGGCTTGAGCAAAAATATTAACGGACTTATGGAAAAAGAATCCTATTTTGTTACAAAAATACGTATTGATGAGTTTCATGAGGTATTTTTCAGAGCTTCCGAAAAAACAGTTGATATTTTGCTTGAAAAAAGTATAGGCAGACCGAATTCAAGATTTAATATAAATAAATTGACTGATTTGGAAGCTAAAATTGTTACGGGGTTTAACGATTACATGTACCATATACTTATCAGATTGTTATCCCCTGCTCCTCCGACTGTGAAAAGAATCAATTTTGATGTTATTCATCTGACTTTTTTGGTTACTGATGATGAAAGAAAAATGACGGGTAAATTTGTTATAACCGTACCTGAAATCTTGTTTCAACCCGAAATTGTAGAATGTATTGAAGAAAAATTTTCGGAAAATGATTTTCTGAAAAGTCATATTGCGGTTGATTTAAAAACCGGTGTAACAAGATTAAGGGTTATAGATCTTAAAAATATTGAAATTGATGATATTGTAGTGCTTGATGACAGTAATACAAGCAAATGGATTTTGAAGTATAAGGATTATGAATTTGATGTTAATTTGGAACCAAATCCACAATTAATAGTACCTTTTGATATTAATAATAACAAAGGAGATAGTGAAATGGCAGATAAAGTAAATCTTTGGGACAGTATAGAGGTTGATCTTGTAGCTCATTTTGATGCAGTAAAGATAAGCCTCGGAGAATTGAAAAAAATTGAGCAAGGTTTGGTCGTTGATGTTAGTGCCATTTATAATAACAGAGTTACTTTAAGTGTAGAAGAAAAGGATATAGCATACGGAGAATTGGTTATTGTAAATGACAGATACGGTGTTAAGGTAAATGAACTTGTAGCGGGGGCTGCAGAATCAGCTGGAGAGGCTGCTGCTGATGCATATGTTCAACAGGGTCAACCGGCATCAACTCCACAGGTTCAACAGACACCTGCTCAACCGGCTGAAAACAGACCGAGAGGAATTCCTCAGCCTGCTCCGCAGCCTTCCGAACAGCCTGCAGAAGCCGGAAATGAGGAAGAAGAATTTGATTACAGCGACTTTGAACTTGAAGATGAGGATATATAATAATGGGATACTTAATGAATTTTATTGTTTATACGGCAGCAATGACAGGAATTATATTCCTTGCCGTATTTGTGTATAAAAAGTTCTCAATAACGGGAAATTCAATGTCGCAGTTTCTGAATGTTGAAGAAAGTATCAGTCTTGCACCACGTAAACAACTTTATGTCGTAAGGGCAGGTCGGGAAAGATTTCTTATAGCTTCTGATATCAATAGTACTTCTTTAATATCAAAACTTGATGATAATTACCGTACAAAAGATGTTTTACAGTCAAAAGGAAGTGTGGACGAATTACCGTCAATAGTAAATATTCAGTCACGAACAGGTTCAAAGAGGGTATTTAAAAACATAATTAATAACATATAGAGGGAATATGGACACAATAGTAAAAGATTTAAATCCGATAATACAAATGCTGGTACTAATGACGGTTTTTTCATTAATACCGTTAATATTCTGTTGTATGACAAGTTTTTTAAGATTTGTAATAGTATTTTCAATGCTGAAAACGGCAATGGGTACTCAGCAAGTTCCTCCGTCAATCGTAATTATCGGTTTGTCAATGATATTGACTTTTTATACTATGGGCGGGACATTCCAAAAGATGTACGAACTCGGTTCTGTTCCGTATAATCAAAACCACAATATAGTTGAAGCAATAAACGAAGGTTCAAAGCCGTTAAAAGAATTTATGATGAAGCAGACAAGAGAAAGCGATTTGGCATTCTTTGTTGAAATGTCAAAGGGCAGAGCTCCCGAAAATCCTGAAGAATTGACTGTTTGGGAAGTTGCTCCGGCATTCATCATAAGCGAATTAAAGACTTCTTTTGAAATCGGGTTTATAATATTTGTGCCGTTTATTGTTTTGGACCTTGTTGTGGCGAATATACTGCTTGCACTCGGTATGTTCATGTTATCACCGACAATCATATCGCTGCCGTTTAAGTTGCTGATATTTATTGCGGTTGACGGGTGGGCGCTGATTGTTCAGGGACTTGTTACCAGTTATAATTAATCCCCCTTTCGGGCACTTTCTCCCTCAAATGTGAGAGGGAAATAAAAAAAGAAAGGAATATAAATGGAAGTTTTAATTGAATATTTAGCAAAAGGTTTTTTATTGATGCTGACAATTTCTATGCCCTGTGTTCTTGTTGCGGCGGGTATCGGGCTTGTTGTCGGTATTCTGCAGGCTGTTACTCAGGTTCAGGAACAGACTATTGCTGCGGCACCGAAAATTCTCGGGGTATTTTTGGTTATAATTATCGGCGGTGTCGGTTTTATAAATTTGCTCAAAGGTTTTGTAAATGACGGAATGGCAATAGCTTTTAATTTGGTTTCCAAAAGTGATTCTTATGTCCTGCCGTCAAATTATTATAAATATACATCACCTTTTGCTAATGAAATGTCGGATAAGATTAACGGGAAATCAGGTGATGTGGATTATCTGATGAAACATCCCGGAAAAGTTCCGTATATAGATCATTCCCAAAAAGTTAAATATTACGGTGCTCCCAGAAATCCTATGCCAAAACCGGATTTGATTGAAACTAACAAAATTCTTAACAGGTAATTATGAAAAAAATAATTCTCATACTTTCAATATTTTTATTCCAACTTCAGGCTTTGGCTTTTGAGGATTATATTATAACGTCTGATTATAACGTTATATCCGTAAAATCGTCTGATGAAAATATTGTTTTTGTGAAACCTTTATACAGTATTAATAATTATAAAGACACTATTCTTTTGAAATCAAAGAATGCAGGAAAAGTCATAATTACAATTGAAACTTCCGAAAAAGAAAAAATTTTGAATGTGGAGGTTAAAAATGATGAAACCTTTATATCACAGTCGGAAGGGTTAAATTATTATGTTTTGGATATACCTTCCAAAAAACCCGTATTGAGGGGTGAATAATGGACGGGCTTTTTCAGGAATTAATGAATACATTTCCGATGATGAATGCTTATCTTGCGGCAGGGATTTTTTTGTTTGCAAGACTTTTGGGATTCTTCAGAATGGCTCCTGTTTTTAACAGAAAAGAAATGCCCGGTATGGTCAAAATAGGGTTAATTCTTTTGATGACAATTATTTTGACAGGCATAACAAAACCTGATGTTACAATCATAAAAGAATCTTTTGCGCTTTCGATATTGTTAAATATGGTTGTCGGTGCAATGCTGGGATATGTTGCACAGTTAATCCTTCTTGCGATAGATGCGGGTGGTGATATGGTGAATATGCAAATGGGACTTTCTTCTGCAATGGTTCTTGATCCCACTACATCTTCTCAGGTTTCAATTGTAGGCAAATGTTTTCAATTTTTGGGATTGGTTTTGTTTATACAATTAGGCGGTGTTTATTGGCTTTTGAGTGCGCTTGTTCACAGTATGGAAATATTTCCGCTTGATGCAACAATGATTCCTTTACAGGAATTATTTAATTTGGATTATGTAATAAAATTATCTTCAAATGTTTTGTATATGGGGCTTCAGATAGCTTCTCCGATACTTTTGGCAACTTTGGGACAGGATATTATTTTGGGTGTAATTTCAAAAACTGCACCTCAGGTAAATGTATTCCAATTGAGTTTCCTGTTTAAACCCGTTTTAGGTGCAGCTATCATGGTATGGATTTTGCCAATGCTGGTAAATGTTATATCCGATTATTTTTTGTCGTATTCAAAAATATTTTAGTTAATTTGTTGCTTTATTTATGTTAATTTACAAAAATTAATGTTTATTTGTGGTATAATTTCCGAAAGAGGAGTAAGAATATGTATGATGTTATAACAATCGGAAGTGCAACAATGGACGTATTTGTAGAATGCGAAGATGCAAATATAGTATCTGTTTTTACAAAAAATAAAAAATCTGAGTTTATGAGTTATCCTTATGGCGCAAAAGTCGAAATTTCGGATTTTGATTCACGTGTTGGCGGAGGAGGAGTAAATACCGCTTATAATTTTGCAAATTTAGGATACAAAGCGGGTGCAATATTTAAAATAGGAGATGATATTTATTCTCAAGGCATTTTAAAATCTTTTGAAAACACAAATGTCGATTTATCCAATATTATACAGGATCCGAAAATCAGTACAGGATTTTCAATAATTTTAGTGAGTTTTCAGGGAGACAGAACGGTTCTTGCTCACCGTGGTGCAAACGGTAAAATAAAAAAATCGGATATAAATTTTGAAGCAATTAAACAGGCAAAATTAGTTTATATTGCTCCGTTAAACGGTGAAAGCACGAAAGTTTTGGACGATATTGTACATTTTGCCAAAGAAAATGATGTAATAGTCTGTTTTAATGCAGGAACTTCAAGTATTAAAAAAGGCTTTAACTATATGAAAAAAATTCTTGAAAATGCGCATATAGTAGTCATGAACAAAGAAGAAGCAATAATGTCTACAGGTATTCAGGTACGTCCCGACACAAGCAAAGAAAAATTTTCCGAAGAACTTATTCACCCTGATATTATAGAAATGTTTAAAAAATTAAAAGTCAGAGATTATCAGGTGATAGTTATAACTGACGGCGGACGAGGTTCATATGCTTATGACGGAAAGAAATTCTATTACTGCCCGATATTTGACGGTCCTGTAGTTTCAACACTAGGCGCAGGCGACGCCTTTGCATCAACTTTTTGTGCAACATTAGCAAAAGAGGGACTTGATATAGGAAAAGCTTTAATGTACGGTTCCGTTAATTCCGCAGGTGTAGTTTCCGAATTTGGGGCAACGCAGGGGCTGATGACATTTGACGAAATTGAGCAAAAATTAAAAGAAAATCCCGATTACATATATAAAGTTAAATGTGAATAGTGAATGGTGAAAAGTTCCTATCATAAAAGCTATCTCAACTGTTTGTCAAGATAGCTTTATTTAATGAACTACTCACTACTTACAATTTATTGTTCATAGTGTTCAAATTTCTCTTTATAGAGTTTGACTATGCAGTAATACCAGACCAATTGCAGAATAAATCCGATATATCCGCCGATAATTCCTCCGGTGTATGTTATTGCGGTTGAACCGATTCCCATAAATCCCATAATTCCTCCGACAATTGCAATAGGAATCATACATAAAATATAAATAAATATGTACAATATTGTCATCAGAATCAAAGGAACAATAGTCTTTCCTATATATTCGAACGGTTTTTTAAAGCTAAATAATCCGGTTCTGTCAAAATCTCTTGAAAATTCAACCCAAATGAATTGTAAGCCTATTGCCATAATTAACATCACAACAAAACCGACCAAACCTATAAGAATGACACTTAATAAGCCTGATACTATACCTAATAATAAGAAATATAAAATCCATACAAGAATTAACGGGAAAGACTTAAAAAATATTTTAAACGGATTTTCATCAAATTCAGGCAGGCAGTTTTCAGGGTCTTCGTGATAAACATTATGCATAAAAGATAAACTGTATCCGAACATATAGCATCCGACAATCAATGCCGCAAGAAGCCCCAAAAAGAAACCCGATAAATCAGGCAGGGCTCCGGTTGTATTGTCCAGCTGCCCTTTTAAAAATTCCGATTGAACCGAAAAATACGATACAATAGCAGTTAGTGCTATAATACATACATGTTTAAGCAAAGCATTTTGACTGCCGAAAAGGACTTTATGAAATCCTTCAATCATTGTTTTGAAAATCTTCATTATACCTCTCTTTCATTTTTATTAATTCGTAATCCCACACTAAACATATTATTGATAATACATATACAAACAAAATTCCTGAAATATAGTTAGAAAGTTTCGTAATAATTACCTGATACGAACTTACTATCATACTGATATCAGAAGCATCAATTAAATGTAAAGAAACACCGCTGAAACCTATAATAAAACCGACTACAAAAAATATGATAAATATTACTGTCGAAACGAATATGTACGCACAGGTAAAAAATAATATCCGCTTCAACATCAACATTATATAATCACCAATTGAAAATAATTTTACAAACGGCAGAACATTGTCACTGTTGTAATTAAAGGAATAACCTGCCTGAATTGCGGTTAAAGGAACCGCAAGTAATAATTCCAAAATAAACGTAATGCCGACAAATTCCGGTAAAAATTTTGCAATCAGCATTAATATACTAATTCCGACCACAAGCATTAACGGTTTATTACACACAATTTTAAAAGAATTTGTATCAATTTCGGGTAATTTTCTTTCGTGCAAAAATATTGTTTCATATCCGACAAAATATATTGAATACAAAATCCAGACAATCGCATATCCGATTTTTTCGTACAAGCCGATAGAATCAATACCGCTGTTTAAGATATAAGCATCATACAATCCGACAATTCCGCATAGTGAAAACAATGCCAAATGCCTTGAAGAAACATCTTCTCCCGAATAAATCTTTTTAAAAGCTTCCTTTACAAACATAACTATCTCCTTTTTTGATTATAGCAGTTTTTATACGAATTGCAAGAATAAATTTTTTTAGTAAAATTTTCTTATGGAAATAGAAATTAAACAACAATTTAATGCACTAAAGGAAAGATTTCATAAACTGAATACATTTGATATAAATACACTAAACAGAGATTTATCGGAATTAGAAACAGAGCTTCAGACACCGGAAGTTTGGGGAAATCAGAAAAAGGCTTCGGAATTAGGTTCAAAAGTTCGTGATATTAAAGATAATCTTGAATTTATTACAAAATGGCAGGGGATTTTAGATGATTGCGAAACGGCATTTGAATTGGGTGATGAAGATTTAATAAGTGAATATGCGCAATCCCTTGATGAAATGTCCCAAGCATTTGATAAATTTGAAATTAAACAGATGCTTAACGGTGAATATGATGAAGCTGATGCAATTTTAACCATAAATGCAGGTGCCGGCGGAACTGATGCGCAGGATTGGGCGAGCATGCTCTTGAGAATGTATATCAGGTGGGCTGAACAAAAAGGGTGGAAGGTTGACTTGTTGGATAAGCTTGACGGAGATGAAGCAGGAATTAAATCCGCAACAATAAAAATTACGGGTAAATTTGCTTTTGGTTACTCTAAAGCAGAAAAAGGAGTTCACAGATTGGTCAGAATTTCTCCTTTTAATGCGAACGGTAAACGTCAGACAAGTTTTGCTTCTCTGGAGGTTTCTCCTATTATAGAAGATTTTGAAAAAACCATTGTCATTCCTCCGGAAGAACTGGAAATTGACACAATGCGTTCAGGCGGTGCGGGAGGTCAAAACGTTAACAAAGTTGAAACGGCTGTCAGAATCCTGCATAAACCTACGGGAATTGTCGTAAAATGCCAGCAGGAACGTTCGCAGCTTCAAAACAAAGAAAATGCAATGCAAATTCTTGCATCAAAACTTCTTGCAATACGTCAGGCAGAACACGAAAAGAAATTAGCAGAATTAAAAGGTGAAAATGTCGATATAAATTTCGGTTCACAAATTCGTTCTTATGTTTTTCACCCTTATAAAATGGTGAAAGATCACAGAACAAATTATGAAGTTTCAAATGTAGATGCTGTAATGGACGGTGATTTAGACGGTTTTGTTGAAGAATATTTAAAAATGGGTTGTTAAAATCCGGTAAAGGGAAGTTTTAATGAACGGAAAAGATTTTTCTAAAGTATTAATAGTGGTTGTCATAACATTTATTATATATAACCTGATATTTCCTTATAATATGAAGCATTATTTGGCAAAATTTTATGTCCGAACAGGTATGAACTGTCAAAAAGCCGAATTATATGATTTGTCAAATTTGTTTTTAATAAATGCAAAAAAAATAACTCCCGACAGAAAAACTTGGTATGATTACAATATTGCACTGAATTTAAGAAGTAAATTTTGGGGTGCTCCAATGACATCTTACAAAAAGAAAAATTTAGAAACGGCATTAGAGTATTTGAACTCCGAAAACAAAAATTTTCCTGATCATTTACATATTTTAGAAGAATTTGCTCATGTCTACTATCAATTGGAAGATTATGACAAAGCTGTTGAATATTATGAAAAATGTATAGAAAAAGATCCAAATTGGGTATATGGTTTATCGCAACTTGCACACATATATACACTTGTAAAACGTGATTATGAAAAATCCAATGAATATGTTGAAAGAGCACTTCCGTTAACAAATGATAAAGATAATTTATATTTTAGAAAGGCATATAACTATTCCGGACTTGAAAATTATGAAGATGCCGCAAAGATGTATGAAAGATATTTAAGAAATAATCCGAACAGTGTTGCTGCACTTGTAAATATTACAAGTTGCGAAATTAAAAATAAGAATTATGATAAAGCGGAAATGTATGTGGATAGAGGTTTAAAACTGAACAGTCATTCTTCATATCTTTTAAAATCAAAGGTGAAACTTCTTATACATAAAGAGAAGTATGATGAAGCCGATAAAATAATTGAAGAAATGATTTCGAGAGATAAATATGACGGATATATCGGATATTATTTAAAAGGAATTTCGGCAAAGAAACAGGGAAATTATGAAAAAGCTGACAAATATTTTAAATTGTCAAAAGAGAATGCTCAGGAATATTATGATAAATATTGCGAAAAAAGTTATGACCTGAGTGATACTGACGGCAATTGTTCAAACAGGTTTGAATTTTTGGAAGACTTTGAAGAAGATATTCAAAAACCTGTGGAATTATAACTCTTATTTTGTTGCTCCGTAACTATGCCGACATTTTAAAATTTGTTGTCGGATTGGTAAATCCGGCCTGCTAACTATTTTACTATATTATTATCTCTATCTCTATATACCATAACAGGGTATGCATTTCCTTTCGGTGCTATGTCATGATTTGTAAGTGAACAGTTATACACCGGAAATATTTCTCGGAATTTTTTTGTGCTTTCACGAAATGCTTTATCAGAAACTTCTAAAATTTCATTCTTTAAGGCATCAATGTTTCTTTGTGCGGTTTCTCTGATTCTAAAACCGCTAAAAATACTGAGAAGCCCTTCTAATATTGTTTCTTTTGGTTCTTCTGCGTATAAATCCAATAGAACAGAATCTTTATATGACTCACCATTGCTATAAGTTATTGCATCTGCGCATTCTCTGTTGTCAGCAGTAAGAATTACATCAAGATTACCTTTTGAAAATTGTGTTTCCTTGGGAAATTGTTCTTCAAGAAATTCGACTACACCTTTTTCAAATTTTCCGCATTCATTATATATTTTTACAGTTGCACCGAAATTTGTGTTGTAATTATTATTTTGTACTCTCTGTACCTGCATTTTATACTCCTTTATATCTTCTATATCATATTACAAAACCAGTAAAAATGAAATTTGCTGATATTTTACAAAATATTAATGCGTTTTATTCAAATTGTTTCTTATATGGTCTTTTCACCTTTCACCTTTCACTTCTCACTTTAAAGCCTTGACTCCCCTCTTTCAGCAAGTACAATAATCTTGTATATAACCGAAGGGAGTAAAAAATGTTGGATCGTATACAATTAACAAAAGAAGTAGAAGAAATGTGCTGTGTAAAACGCGGCGTAAAAGGTGTTCCCGCTCCTATCCCTCAAGAAGGTGAATGGACAAAATGCAAAGAGATTAAAGATATCTCCGGTCTTACTCACGGGTGCGGATGCTGTGCACCCCAGCAAGGTACTTGTAAATTAACATTGAATGTTAAAAACGGTGTAATTCAGGAAGCTCTTGTTGAAACTATCGGGTGTTCCGGAATGACACACTCTGCAGCTATGGCAGGTGAAATTCTTCCCGGAAAAACTATCCTTGAAGCTCTGAACACTGATTTGGTTTGTGATGCCATTAACGTTGCAATGAGAGAATTGTTCCTCCAAATCGTTTACGGAAGAACTCAGACAGCATTCTCTGAAAACGGATTGCCTGTAGGTGCGGGTCTTGAAGATTTAGGTAAAGGCTTATGTTCTATGTGCGGAACAATCCATTCTACAAAACAAAAAGGCGTAAGATATCTTTCTCTTACGGAAGGCTACATCTTAGAGCTTGGTTTGGATAAAAATGACGAAGTTATCGGATACAAATTTATCAACCTTGGCAAATTTATGGATGCTGTTAAAAAAGGCACTCCTGCTCAGGAAGCATTTGACAAAAATATCGGAACTTACGGAAGATATGCAGATGCCGTAAAATACATTGATCCGAGAAAAGAGTAACATAAGTGGAAAGTGGAAAATGGAAAGTGGAAAGTTAATTTACTTGATATGAAAACTTTCAACTTTCAACTTTCAACTTTCAACTATTTAAGAAGAAAATAGTTAAAAGTAAAGGAATAATAAAATGGCAAATTTTGAAGGAAAAGACAGACGTGAGCCTGTTTTGAAAAAAGTTTTACCGGAATACGGTTTCAAAAACCTTGATGAAGCGCGTGAATTATGCTTGTCTAAAGGTATTGATGTTGATGCAATCGTAAAAGGTATTCAGCCAATCGCATTTGATAATGCTTCTTGGGCTTATACTTTGGGTTGTGCAATTGCAATTAAAAAAGGTATCAAAAACGCAGCAGATGCCGCCGAAACAATCGGTTTAGGTCTGCAAGCATTTGCAGTACCGGGTTCGGTAGGTGATACAAGAAAAGTCGGTATCGGACACGGAAACTTGGGCGCAATGTTACTTAGAGAAGAAACTAAATGTTTCTGTTTCTTGGCAGGACACGAATCTTTCGCAGCTGCAGAAGGTGCAATCGGTATTGCAAGAAACGCTAACAAAGTCAGAAAAGAACCTTTGAGAGTTATTTTGAACGGTCTTGGGAAAGACGCAGCTTATGTTATCGCAAGAATTAACGGTTTCACACACGTTGAAACAGAATACAACTACAAAACAGGTGAATTGAAAGTCGTTAAAGAAACACCTTTTTCAGACGGTGAAAGAGCAAAAGTAAAATGCTACGGTGCTGATGATGTATCGGAAGGTGTTGCTATTATGATTAAAGAAGGTGTTGATGTTTCTATTACAGGTAATTCAACTAACCCGACACGTTTCCAACACCCTGTAGCAGGAACTTACAAAAAATGGTGCTGGGAGAACGGCAGAAAATACTTCTCGGTAGCATCGGGCGGTGGTACAGGAAGAACACTTCACCCTGATAACGTTGCAGCAGGCCCTGCATCTTACGGCATGACGGATACAATGGGCAGAATGCACGGTGATGCTCAGTTTGCGGGTTCATCATCAGTCCCTGCGCACGTTGAAATGATGGGTGTAATCGGCATGGGCAACAACCCGATGGTAGGTGCTACAGTAGCTTGCGCAGTTGCAGTTGCGGAAGCCATGAATAAGTAAGGCATTAGGGCATTAAGATACCAAAACACTAAGATTTAATACAAAAAGCGGTTTGGAAAATTTTCCAAAACCGCTTTTATATTATTTATCTTCACTGTATAAACCGTATTTTTTGTCTTGTTTGTGAATGGTGTACATAAGATAAAACAATGAGCCTATGATACCAATTACTGCAAAATATTGAATACATATCATTTTTTATCCTCCTTTTCTATTTTTTTTAAATTATCAATTAATTCATTTCTTCGTATTATAAAAGAATTAATAAATAGTAATCCAAATGCAAACCCTGCAACAATAAAAATAATAGTAAATATATTTTTATATTCCATTGAACAAAATCCTGCTGCACCGCCAAAAGTAACGAGTATGCCTGTCCAAAAATAATTCATTTCATATCTTATAGAATTTATTTTTTCTTTTATGTAATCATTCTCTATATTATAATATTAGCACATTTAGAAATTTTTGTAAAATTATGTAACAAACTAAAGTTATATTCTAAAGTTTTCTGTAAGTCATGCCGTTATATGAACATGGTAGGCAGAAATGCGTATTAATATTTACTTAATATGTATGAATTATATATTAATTACATACAATTATTAAGAAATATTAACAACTAAATAGGTTCTATATCTGTGTGGGAATGGCATTTTGGATAAATCGTAAAAATTTTTCAAAATTTTTGCAATTTAAGAAAATGAAATGTTTTTACATATATAGAGAAGTATAAAATTTTTTATGCAAAATTTTGCAGAAAGGACAAGAATATGAGTGTGCATCAATTAAGTTCAAGTTATGTGGCGACATTATCGGAGAATCAAATACAGGGAATGTTGCGAAATGATGTTATCGTAAAAAGAGGCGATAAATATTATGTTCACGAAAAAAATGTTAAAATTTTTGCCAACAGACCTGATGCATTTGAAGTTGATGACGCTAAAAAACCAAAAGAATACCAATTTGGTGTTAAAGGTGCAATTGTTGAAAGAACAACAACAGACCAACAATGTAAAGTTGTTAGACAAGAAATTAAACATTATGTTTCTCTTAATGAAATCATGGATGTATTAAAACTTGATGCAGCTAAACAACAAGAATTTATACAATTTTTAAAAGATAAAGGTTATCAAGCCGATGACGAAGGATTATTAGAAAAAAGTAATGCATTATTAACTGAATTAGACAATTTCCAAGAAGAACATAAAGAGTATTTTGAAGAAAAAGGTGTTCAATATATAGAATTTACTGCAGATACAGATCCGGAAGCAATAAAAGAATTAAGCACTGCAGAAAAAGATGCAAAACCTGCTATTACAACTGATCAACAAACAGGCAGACATGTTGTTACAAATAGAGCAGCTTTGGATGAAGCTATGCCGGAAGTTGTTGAAGGACCGGAACTTAAAAAATCAACACCAAGAAGTGTAAATTTGAATGTTGTAACTGTTACAAAAACAGAAAGACAGAGAGAGCTAAATGTTCCTGACAATCTTGCAGATAATAAAGATGCCAGAAAAAAATTAGAAGCAGATGCAAGAGAATTATATACGCAATTTGCTGCTAATCCGAAGAATAGAGATGCTGTGGATTTATATGTAGCAGAAAGCAAATATGAAAAACAGATTAATAAGCGTGAACAAGAATTGTTAGAAATGAAAACTGTTGATGGTAAAAAAACCAAGCGTAATGCATCGGACATTGTTAATCTGTATTTGAATGAATATTCAAATCCTGAACAAGCTAAAATTTTTCGGGAAATTGCTGATATATTTGCCGAATCAGAAGATGAAGAAGATCAAGCTTGGTTATTAGATGTTTGTAACCGACATTTCAAAATGTTTGGTGGAGATGTTAAGAAAATAAGTGATTTGCCAAAAGATACTCGATATCAGGTTGCTTTAGTTGCTGAGGCAGAAGCAAACGGTTTAGAACCGAAAGATTTGTTGAGATTAATGGCTATGCAAGATGTAATGGGTTCAAGAACAACTCAAGAAATTGCCGATGACGATGCATACTTTATTAAACATCAAGCGGAAGACTATGTAAAAAACCAACAGGCACAACAAGAATTTCCGAATACTAATATAAATCTTGAGAATATGGGAAAACATGGTCGCAAATTAGTTGATCAATGTCCTGAATTCTTTGGGGATGCTATTTCTAAAGAAGATTATGATAACGGAATGGCGAATGATAAAAATAATTATTATTCTGCTGTAGTTACGGATAGAAATGGTCAAAAAGAAGAAAAATATTTTAAATTTAATAATGATGTTTGGAATACCTTTATGAAGGTAGCCTGTGATCCGACAAGTGCAACGGCAAATGATAAAAGATTATTGGAAAGCCATAATATGACATTACAAGAGGGTAGAACAGGTCTTGAAATGCAAATACCAACAAAAGATGGAGGTCGTCCTGAAGAAATCAGGAAAATTATCGGCAACTCAAATGATGCAACAGGTAACAGAGAGCTGAACAGATGGAGAGAGCTTGTTGAACAGACAGGTTTGAGTGTTGACTCAAACCCGACAGCAGCGAAAAGGTTGTGGCATGTTGTTAAAAATGCCGGTATTGGTGCAGGTATGGGGCTTTTATCAGGAGGAATCAGCTCGCTGTTCGGTGCAACCGTTGCGTTTGCAGGACAAACAGCAGCTCAGACAGTTCCGTATTTAACACATACGGAAGGTAAATGGGTTGATTATCACGGAGAAACCGAAGGCGGATACCAAAATTTTGATATTGAAATTGAAGGTAGACAAGTTACTGTAGATTTTACAACTCCGGATCAAAATGTTAAAGTTTCACATAATGTTAACGTTGATCTTAGTGCATTAGGACAAGAAAATCTGACAGTAAAATGGACTGGTTATGTACAGGTAGACGGTCAAACATATCCTGTTACAGCAACAATAGATCCCGAAACTCAGACAAGACAATTATGGGTAAATGGTCAAGAATATAACGGTAAAGTATGGGTTGATGGCGAAGAAGTAAAAGGTGAAGTTGAGGCAAAAGGTCAAGACTATGACGGAAAAACAAATAACACTCGTGAACAACTAAGGAATGCAACTATCTTAGGTGGTATTGCCGGAGCTGCAAGAGGGCTTGCAACAATGAATAAAGTTGATGCTAAAGGTAGAAATACAGATGATGTATATGATCCTACATACATGGATCCGGAAACTAGTACAGAAACCAGCAAAGAAGGAATTCAAGTAAATCAATATTCAAGAGTTGAAAAACGTTCCGGTAATATGGGCGGAGGAAGAGCCGAAGAATTTAAGGCTGTAAAAAATCAAGGCCCTGCTGCTTACAGCATAATGTACCAATATGAGGACGGAACGGCTGTCAGTCCGGGAGATTTTGCAAAAGCATATAAAGAAAGAATCGGTGGACAAATGACAAACAGAAACTTCTATGCATTTACTGATTTACAGGTGAACGGCAGACCTATCGTATTAAGAAGTGATTACAAAGCTCAATACGAAAAAGTTCCGGAAGGTGATGCCGGAGAAATTACGGGTGTAAACTATGCCAACAATGCCCAACAAAGATATGTCGCAGGCACAATTCGAGGTAGACAATAATTTAAGTGACAGCGGAAATTTGTAAACAAATTGTAAATATTTGTAAAAACATGCATTAAATAATTAAAGTATGTAATCCAAAAAGCCGTTTATATAACTGTGGTGTCATGTGCAAGATAAACGAGGCAAAAATGAAAAATTTGAAAATTAACAGAAAAAGAATAACAGCTTTAACATTAAGTATGATGTTGGTGTTGCAACAGTCATTCGCATTACAGGTGCTTGCAACCTCAATTACGAATGCTGACAAGACTCCGATAGCGGGAAGCGGTAATACTTGGAATATTACTCCTGATGCAGTAAATGGTGATGTCGGTTTTAAGCAGTTTGGAGAAATCAATCTTGACCAAAATAATATTCTTAATTTTATTTACACATATTTGCCTCAAAGAGGAGTAAGTATCACTTGGAATGAAGACAATCATAATAATGATACAAATGTAGTATTAACTAACAATCAAACTATTGATACATTTGTAAATTTGGTTGATGGTGGAGTAAATATTAACGGTATTGTTAATACATTAGAATCTGTCGGTGGCGGCTTAAAATCAAACGGTAATTTGATTTTTGTTACACCGAACGGTTTTGTTGTAGGTGCGTCAGGTGTAATTAATGCAGGTAATTTAGCCGTATTTACACCAACTACGGATTCATATACAGATTTAAAAAATACTTTAGCTTTGCCGCAATCTCAACCAAAAGTTATTACAGTTGTTAATCATGTTGAAAATAATCCCGTTACACCAAATGCTGTTGCGGAATTAAGTTATGAATATGGTAATACTCCGGTAGCCGAAACAACCAACGCAACATTTGAACTGAGATTGACAGGGGATAATGCAAAGTTTGATACAGCTTTTTATACTCCTGACGGTAATCCTAACCATGAGCAACAATTACAATTTCAAGGGACTGACGTAGCTCAGTACATAACAAACAACGGTCAAATTATTGCAAGAGGTAATGTTTTATTATCCGGTGGAAAGATTGATGTTTCAAAAGGTACAAACACAACCGGTATTATGGCAGGTGTAAGTAATAATGATGTTTTGACTACAAATACAGATGCTGAAGTTCTTTTCAGTGCACTTGTTAATACAAATAACAACGAAGTTACAACATATAATGCTGATAAAGGTAATATTTTTACAACATCATATGTGGGAACAAATATGGGTGAAAATACTCATGTAAGAAACCTTGCGCGTAACGGTGAAATTAAAGTACGTGATTTTGGCAGGGGTGGTATAAATTTTGAAGGAACATTATATAACAATAATCTTGCCAGTATGAATACACAATATGGTATATATATTTGGAATGCTAATACAAGTGGTACAAATACCGATCCCGGAATTACCGTTACACCTTCGGCAGACATAAAAAATAACGGTCAACTGCAAGTTTATAATTCCGGCGCAGGCGGTATGAATATTGAAGGCAAATTTTATAATAACATAGGTGTCAAAAGGAATGATCCGACTGTTTTATTTCAAAACATAGCCGGTGACATGAAAATAGGTCATAATTATGTTACTACAGGAAATATTGAATCGAACATAGGTGATGTAAAAATTGACATAACAGGTGGCGGAAGCCTTCTTAATAACGGTGTCGCACAAAAACATATTGTTACTACATATGGTGCTGATTTAGATATTTCAGTTGTAAACGGAAGTATCGGTGATAACATTCGAGGATGCGACGGCGGTGTTTGTACCGGTATCGGAAGAGATGCAAGAGATTTGACAAAATCTGTTAACACAAGCATTGACGGTAAAATCAAAGCGATAAGCAAACTTGATTCGAATGAGCCCGGTTATAGTTCAGATAAGGTTTCACTTGCAAATATCGCAAGTTTGGGAATTGACATGCATGTTGACCAGATTAAAGCTGACGGAAAAGTTATTCTTCTGGCAGATTCCGGCATTAAAACTCAAAGTTCATACACAGGCGGAACTGTAATAAAAACAACAGGTTTGAGCGGACATAGTATACTTAATACTTCAACTGATTCATCAAAACCGAATGTTGAAGGCACATCAATATCTATGATTGCATCAAAAGATATTGGCGAAACCGGTAATCCGTTAACATTCAGACAAAATGGAACAGAAAAAAACTGGGATGGTGATAATGCAACACTTCCTCACGTAATTGATACAGAACAAGCAACCGGTGGTGTTGATATGCTTGCAAAAGGAAATATCGACGTTTATGGTATGGATGCTGATGATGGCACAAAAATGAATACTAATGTCTGTGCAATTATTGCCAGAGGCGATTATGGTGAAGGTCATATCAATGCTGAATTCTCAGGTGATGTATATATAGAAGAAACTATTGCACCAAGTACAATTAACATAACAACACGCGGTAAACACATGGTAGTAAATCACTTAGGTGAAGCTCCGCACACATATTCTTCTGATTATGGTGAAACTGACTACTATGCCGGAAAAACATCTGCTCCCACAAAAGCTAAATTAGTTGCTTTAGATTTGGGAAGCGAATTGATTGAAAGTGAAAAACCAAAATACGAACACGCAGCAGATTCAACAATCGTTGTTTATAACGGTACAATTAACGGACAAGGAAATGGTCGTCCGGCTCACGAACAAGATTTAACTCTTGTAGCTGATAATGCTTATGCAGGCGGATATTACTTTAACTTAGGTAAACACAGAGGCGAAGTTGCAAACGAAAATCCGTCAAATCCTACAGGCCATAAATGGAACCCGTCTACAGTAACTGAAGATAACAGAACTAACCCGATAATGAATGAAGCCGGTACAACAACCGCTTCTATCAGAGGTAAAGCTGTCAGACCGGTTGATGTTACTGCAATACGTCCAGGTGAAGAAGATGAACGTAATTACTACTACGGTGGCAGTGAACAGGGCGGAGATCCGGGATATGACGGTGTTAATAACGAAGAATTGAACGGTACAAATGATCCTGATAAACAACAAACTACAGAAGATGATGATAACCTTGTAATTCCGAAAAATGAACCTGAACCGGAAGAACCGATACAATTGGATTCTGATACCGATACTGACGTTGATACGGATATAGATAACGACACCGATACGGATAATGATATTGATACTGATACCGATACAGATAATGATATAGATACTGATACTGATATCGATACAGATAATGATACCGATAATGATGATGAAATAGACATACCGGATCCTGAAGAACAACAAGTAGATACAGATTCTGATACCGATACTGACGTTGATACGGATATAGATAACGACACCGATACGGATAATGATATTGATACTGATACCG
>JAGBOW010000006.1 GCA_017633675.1 bacterium
ATAGGTTATAATATTAATGAAGGGCGAGAGGATTGCAGTCCTCTCATTAAAAGCCCCTCTAATGTGTTTTAAGCGCTATTATTATCAGTAAGATAAGCATCAGCGCTTTTTCAGTAATACTGAGATCAACTTTACCACCAACTTTCCGTCGATATGCGAATTTTCAGTCCGTCCGCCGTAAGTAAGGTAATAAGTATCGGGCTTACCCAAGATAAATTCTACTAAAATAAATAATTTTAGTCAATATTATTAATATATTTAATGCAAAATTTTATCACGAAGCTTTTTATAACAATTTTTAAAAAATTCTGAAAAAGGGTTGAAATTTGTAAAAAATAGGTTATAATAAAAGTAACAGGGTGGCAGTTTGTCAGACTAGCCGGATACTCTGTGAGAAGTCTTAAGCGGTACTTACTTTTTTAAGTGGGTACCGCTTTTAATTATGAAAAGGATTAAAAATATCAGAAATAGACTAATATTAAAATCGCTCATAATGACCCCCTTTCTAGTCGGGAACTTACCCGAAGTCTTAAATTGTATGTGTGTGGTAGGTTCCTTTCGAAAAGAGTATCTTTTACCCTGTATTTTTTAGAATTATTATTTATATTATACCCAATTTTTAATTAGATAAAAAAATAATATTAAGAAATGTAAAAATGAATTTCAAAATGGCTAAAATACAGTTATAATGCCTATATGATATGATATGATATTACCCCGTTGTGTCAATTTTTCCGGCTTTCTGTTTTTATAAAAATGTGTAGAAAAACAGAAAGGTAGGAAATTATGTCAGTAGTTCCAAGTGCAGAAGAAACAAAAGTATTTGCTTCAGGTGTTAAAGAATTTATTGAAGCAATTAAAAATCATTTTGTAGTTAAAGGGTCCAAGATGTCTTTTAGAACTCCAAATGGTAAAAATTGTGAAATAGTATGTGATGAAATTAAACCTGAAGGAGTGTCATTTAGCAGAACAGTAAAAGTTGGTGATAGAAGTGTTGTTGGGTATTATACTTATAATAATGATGAATCAGCTCACTTATTATCTATTGTTGAAAATTCACCAAGAGGATTTATAAATCATGACAAAAAAATAATTCAAACGCGTGATTCTATTAAAGGGCCAGAATATTATGAATATGTAGGCTCTGCAAATAAACCGTTAGTAGGGCGTGATGAAGATAAAACGATCCTTACTCCAAACCAAGTAAAAAGTTTTGTTAATTATGTAAGAACAGGTAATATGACGGTATAATTTGAAAGTTTTGTAGTGTGGGCAAAGGCGATAGCCGTGCCCACATTTTTAAAAATTTACAGTTTTTGAAGAAATAATTGACAAATTTCTTAATTAATGCAAAATTTTATACGAAATAATATAAAAAATTGCACTTATCCCTTGATATACTGCAAATTTAAGTAAACCTGTCATCCCGAACTCGTTTCGGGATCATATCGGAGTCAGACCCTGAAACAAGTTCAGGGTGACGGATTGATGTTTATAGTGCGTCAAGAGATAATTGCGAAAAAATTTTTAAAAAAGGGTTGAAATTTGCAAAAAATAGGTTATAATAAAAGAGTAGGGAGAGGTCAAAAGACCTCTTGTTCAACCCCTACATGAAACTTGCAAGAGTAAGTATTAAATGTCCTAATACCACTAGGACATTTTTTACTATTGCAAGCATTTCTTGTTTTGTCATGGCTACCTCCTTTCCTTACACCTTTGTTCAACGGAAGTTTGTCGTGTATAGTTAAAGGTTTCACCATCAAGGATTGCCCTACAAATTTATATTACCATAAAATTATGGAAAAATTGTTAAAATTATATATTTAATGCAAAATTTTATCACGAAGTTTTTTCAAACCTGCACCATAAAAATATCTCAACTGTTCGGGGAAGTTTTCACTTATATCAATCAGGTACATATCGTGTACAATAAATGCTTTTATCAAAAAAACAATCTCTTTATTTTTTGTCCAAACAGTTTCCGGTATATCATTTTTCGGGCTTTCCGTAATTCCGAACAACCCTTCGTTACTGTCAACAGACAAAAATACAAATTTTCCAGTTTTATAATGTTCTAACAAAGGAATCCCCAAGTGAGTAAAGCTTCTTCCGAAATTACATATAAAACTGTCATATTTAACAATTTTTACATCAAGACCTCTGTTATAAGCATCTAAAAGATGCTGTTCCAAATACTTGAAATCCTGTGCAAAAAGCGATATATAAACGGTTTGTTTTGCTGATTGGATAAGCTCAACAGCTTTATCAATAATTTTCGTTCTGCCGTTTACTGTTAAAATCGGATCAGTATAACTTTCCTCTTTTACATCAGGAAGTTTTTTGTCCAAAAAATCAAGTGTTGATTCTATTTTTCTTTTATATCTTTTGGTTAATTCTTTTGGTTTTATCGGAGTATAGGTAATCGGATTTTTACCCGAAGAAGTTACTATATGCAAACTTTCCAATGCCTTTAAAGTATCATAGGCCCTTGCCTGCGGAATATTTGCCAATTTACCTACTTCATAACCAGTTGAAGGATACTTTTTCAACAAAGCAACATAAACCTTTGACTGATATTCATTCAGACCGATTTCTTTTAATTTTGAAATAATTTCGTCCATATAATGATTTTAACGGATTTTCTTAATTTCGGCAACAAATTTTAAAAATAACATCTCTAACTGATATAATTAAAATTTTTCAAACAAAAAACCAAAAATCCGATTATTTTGAACATATATTTCAAAAATTTAAATTTTTGGTTTTTATAAATATTTATTTTTTCGATTATGCTTCGGCAGGAGCTTCTGCAGTTTCTTTAGCTTCAGCTTCAGCCTGAGCTTTTGCTTCAGCCTCTGCCTGAGCCTTAGCCTGAGCTTTCTTGGAAAGTTTTACGGTTTCTTTCTTTTGGTAGTTTAAAGTGCCGTCATCATTACAGTTTTTAATCAAATAAGCAACTGTTTCCGTAGGTTGAGCACCTTTTTTAACCCAGTCCAAAGCTGATGCTTTATCCATTTTCATAACTTTGGTTTTCGGGTTATAGTGACCTAATTCCTGAATGGGTCTGCCTTCACGTTTTGTTGTTGAATTAATAACAATAATTCTGTATGCAGGTTGTTTTTTTGCACCTAATCTTTTTAATCTGATTTTTAACATTTTGTTTTTCCTTCTTTTTTATAAGGCGATAAGGCGATAGGGCGATAAGTCCTTTACAATAATCGTTTTACGCATAATTGCCTTTTGTATTACTAACGGATTTTTCACTCAGCCGTTGTGCAAAACCCTTGAATGGGGTTAAGAGGAATTACCTCATTCCGAGTTTTATTGAAACATGAAAATAATTTGATTGCAAGTTTTAAGTGAGTGATGGGTAGTGAGTGGTGAGTGGTGAGTGGTTCTTTACGGTTTGCTACGCAAACAAAATTTTTTTTCGAGTGTAGCGAGCTTAATGGTCTATTCACTATTCACCATTCACTACTCACCCAAAAAAAATAAATTTTTCCTTAATTTTAAACATAATTTTTTTGTCTATGTTAGAATTATTATATAAGACTACGGAGAGGAAAATAATGATAAGTTTTTTATTGAAACTGTTGGGTGACCCCAATGACAGAAAAGTTAAGAGTATAATGGGAATTATAGACCATATTAATGCTTTAGAACCTCAGTTTGAGGCTATGTCTGATGAAGAATTGAGAGCTAAAACCGACGAATTTAAAGAGATTTTGGCAAAACGTCCCACATCTAAAGATTTCAAAACCGACAGAAAACTGGAAAAAGAAGCATTGGATAAAATCCTCCCCGAAGCTTTTGCAACAGTAAGAGAAGCAGGGAAGCGCGTTCTTAATATGCGCCACTTTGATGTTCAGCTGATAGGCGGATATTTTCTTCACAACGGTCATATCGCAGAGATGAGAACAGGTGAAGGTAAAACTCTTGTCGCAACTCTCCCCGCATACTTAAATGCCCTTACAGGTAAAGGTGTCCATGTAATCACTGTTAATGATTACCTCGCAAAACGTGACAGCGAATGGATGGGAAAAATTTACAAATTTTTAGGGCTTTCAGTCGGTGTAATTCTCTCCGGCGGTCGCAGTGCAGATGATTTTGCAATGAAAAAAGCTGCCTACGATTGCGATATCACTTACGGTACAAATAACGAATTCGGGTTTGATTATTTGCGTGATAATATGGCGGGAAGTCTTGAAATGCTTGTTCAAAGACCTTATAATTATGCGATTATAGACGAAGTCGACAGTATTTTGATTGATGAAGCCAGAACTCCTTTAATTATAAGCGGTCGTCTTGAAAAATCCGCAGAAACTTATCAGTTAATGGCAAAAATTGCCCCGCAGTTAGAAAAAATTAAAGATTACGAAGTTGATGAAAAGAATAAAAACGTAATTTTAACGGAGGACGGTATCGACAGAGCGCAGGAACTTATCGGAGTAAAAGATTTGTTTGATATCAACACTCAATATGCTCATCATCTTTTGCAGGCTTTGAAAGCGAAAGAACTTTTCGTAAAAGATACCGATTATGTCGTAAGAAACGGCGAAGTAATGATAGTGGATGAGTTTACGGGACGTTTAATGGAAGGCAGACGCTGGTCTGACGGCTTACATCAGGCAATTGAAGCGAAAGAAGGAGTAAAAATTCAGGACGAAACCCAAACTTTAGCAAGTATTACGTTCCAAAATCTTTTCCGTTTATATCCGAAATTATCGGGCATGACAGGTACTGCAATGACGGAAGAAGCCGAATTCGGAAAGATTTATAACTTGGAAGTTACCTCAATTCCGACAAACAAACCCGATATCAGGATAAATTACCCCGATATTATCTATAAAACCGAAAGAGCTAAATATAATGCGGTTGTACAGGATATTATAAAGATGCACGAACAGGGCAGACCCGTTTTGGTCGGTACAATCAGTATAGAAAAATCGGAATACGTTTCGGCACTTTTGAAACAATGTAAAATTCCTCACAACGTTTTGAACGCAAAACATCATGAAAAAGAGGCTTATATTATCGCTCAGGCAGGCAGAGTCGGTGCGGTTACGATTGCAACAAACATGGCAGGTCGCGGAACGGATATTCTTTTGGGTGGTAATGCGGAATTTCTTGCAAAAGAAATGCTTGATAATAAAGGGATTACACCTGAAAGTGAAAATTATGAACAGGAAAAAGAAATCGCACTCAATGAAGCCCGAAAAATTACCGAAGAAGAACACGCAAAGGTCGTTGAAGCGGGAGGTTTGCACGTAATCGGTACGGAAAGACACGAATCCCGTCGTATAGATAACCAGTTGAGAGGTCGTGCGGCTCGTCAGGGAGATCCCGGTTCTACAAGATTTTTCTTATCATTGGAAGATAATTTGATGAGAATTTTCGGCGGTGAAAGGATTACCGCATTAATGAATATGCTCAATGTTGAGGAAGATTTGGCTATAGAAAATGTTCTTATAACAAAACAAATTCAGTCAGCCCAGAAAAAAGTTGAAACTTACCACTTTGATATAAGAAAATCCGTTCTTCAATATGATGATGTTATGAATATTCAGAGGGAAAAGTTCTATGCGCAGAGAAGAAAAGTTCTTGCGGGAAAAAACCTCCTTGAAGATATCAATTTTATGATAGAAAAAGAAATAGACAGACTCCTGAGAAGTTATATTGCACCTGACCTGCACCCCGAAGAATATGTTTATGAAGATTTGCAGACATTGATTAAAGAACTTCATTCGATTATTCCGCAATTATCGGGAGTTAAAGTGTCTGATATCCAGAATTTAAGATTTGAACCGATTTATGACAAGTTGAAAACCTTAGCACTTGAAGCATATAAACAGCACGAAGAAGAAGTTATTAATTTCTATAATCAGGTTATTTCTCAATATGATACAAATGCGGAATTGCAAACAGTATTCAGCGATAACAATGTGATAAGAAATCTTGAAAAAGATATTCTGTTAAGGGTTGTCGATAACAAATGGATAGACCACTTACATAATATTGATATGTTAAGAGACAGTATAGGATTAAGGGCTTACGGTCAAAAAGATCCGTTGATTGAATACAAAAGAGAAGCTTATGATTTGTTTAACAAAATGATGTACGAAATTCAGGGCGATACGGTAAAACACCTGTTCAGAACGAAATTCGGAATTCAAGTTGTGGGGCCGAACGAAGAAACAGCTTAATTTACAAAATCCAATAACATTGAATAATCACCGTTATCGGCTTTCTGTAATGCGGTGATATATTCTTTTCGTAATTCAGATATTTCTGTAAGATTTTGTTTTCCCCAGTTTATTTTTCTGTTGCAGAGTTGCTTTAATAACAAATCAGCTAATAATCTTGAAATTCTTCCGTTGCCGTTAGGAAACGGGTGGATTTGCACTAATCTGTGATGAAATCTTATGGCAATTTCAATTTCGGAATATGTTTTATTTTCTATCCAAAATCTTATATCGTCCAATAAAATTCTTAATTGAGATTGAATTTGGTAAGGCACAACACCAATATTTTTTTCGGAAATTCTGAATTTACCTGCCCATCTCCATATTTCACCAAACATTTTTTTATGGAGTGTTTTTATAAATTCTTCATTTAAAATATCCTTTCTGCTTTTTAAAAGCCAAATTTCAGCTTTTGCAATACCTGCTGTTTCAAGTTCGTTTAAATCAGCACGTGTTGTAATCCATTTAACTTTAAGCTCTTGTTTCTCTTCTTCGGTTAATGGTGTAGAATTTGTATCTTCTTTAAATATATCATTCATTATCCCAAATCCTTGTAATATTGTCGTTAAGCAAATCTTTTATAATGTCTTCAAGTATTTCATCAGATTGAACAGACTGGTTTTCAAGTTCCATGTTGCGGTTAACTTTTTTCAAAATAGAAATTGCTTTCTTTTTAGCCTGATTATAAATAACTTTGTCTATATTTTCTCTTGGAATAAACGCATATACAAATTTGCAGTTTAGACAGTCTGCAATACGTTCCATTGTGGAAATTTTCAGATTTTTCTCATTTTTTTCTATGTTAATAACTCTTGGTTGAGAAACATTTATTTTTTTAGCAAATTGACAGGTTGTCATGCCAAAAATTTCACGAATTGTTTTTATCCAACCTTGTTGCGGAATTTCTGTTATGACATCATTAAATTTTTCAAAATATTTTTGATATTTTCGCTTAATAATATTATTCATTTTATAATAGAAGTATTATAATTTTCTAATTATATTATAACTTATTTATTATAATTTGTCAAGTAAAATATAATATATAGGTTATAAAATTTGAAATTCAGGTTGTCGGGCCGGACGAAGGTGTTGCATAAAAATACCAATCCAAAAATGTCCAAGTTGTTATGCGGTGCGAAACATCGCACCCTACTTTGCTGTACAAATTACTCCGTGTTTAGTAGATTTACTTTTTTCACCTTCTTCACCAGAGTTAAAGAGAAGACACCAAATATAATCATTTCTTCCAGAAGAAGATGAAAAATACCAATTAATTTTTGGAATTTCAGGATACTCACTTTTTTTGTTGTAAATAGCTCTTAACGTATCTATGTCAGCCAAAACCATATCTATATTTTCGCATGCTATCATTGCACTTTCAAAATAACTTTTACTACCGACCCTATTATAATCACTGCCCAAATTGACAACACAACCTATACCAGGTATTTCAATTCCCGTACAACCCTTTGAAAATGTAGCTCCTCTCAAATTCCTTATATCATAATATTTATCAGATTTTTCTTTGTTAGGGCCTTTTCCTCCATTTACATCTGTTATAAAATCTATACTTTCTGTTACGTTTGTCGAATACGCAAACTCTTTCTCTTTCCCTCCGCCAATCGGAAGTGATTTTTTATATGCTGTTACCCCATCACCTACATCAAGTGTAAAAGTTTCACTGGGATTATAATTAAGTATCATTGATGCTCCGTCCGCTAATACCAAACCAACATTATTTGTTTCAGTTGTTAATGACAAATTTTTCCCTGTTTTAGCCTTTGATATCTCAAATTCATCTCCGTTACTGTCAATTACTTTTTCAGTCGGCCAGCATTCAGCAATATGACTGCTGTCACATCTCTTTGCTATTTTTAGATATTTTTGAAGTTCATCAACAAAACTTTCCGTTGAGGGATAGGTATTATTTAACAACCCATGCGCCCTCATCTGCTCCATTGCCTGTGTAACTTTCATGGCAATATTTGCATGCCTTTCAGAGTTTACTCTTTCATTAATGTTTGCAATAACTGTCGGCATTGTAATAGCTGCTACAACCCCGATTACCCCCAAAGTGATTAATACTTCCGCTAGAGTAAAGGCTTTCTTAAATTTTTTCATATATCCTCCTTGATAATTTATCTATAAAATATCGATTATATTTATATTTTATCGATATTATCGATATTTGTCAATATAAAAAACAATATTATTAAGTTATTTTTTATCCGAATAGTTAATAGAATACATTTGGAGGGTATATGACGTTAAAAAATCAGGTAGGTAAACGCATTAAGGAATTAAGAGGAAAAAGAAAAATTTCGCAGGAAAAGTTAGCGGAAATGGCTGAAATTTCCCAAAATATGCTGAGCGGAATTGAAACAGGGAATAACTTTTGTTCTGCAGAAACCCTCGAAAAAATAATAATTGCGCTTGATGTCGAACCTAATGAGTTGTTTGATTTCGGACATCAGAGGGATAATAATGAATTGTTGAATGATATAAATAAAATACTCTCCAAGAACCCCGAAAAATTAAAAGAAATTTATAAAATAATCAGAGCCGTCGTAAACTAAAAATCCCCCTTCCCCCCTTTTAAAAAAGGGGGCTTTTAAAGATAGTCTTTAATATGTAGCGGGCACAAGGTGAAAAGTTAACAATTCCCTTTATAAGTGAGGTGTCAGCGAAGTGACGGTGGGTTTTCTACTCATTCCGTTCAAAAAATCCCGCAATTTCCTTATGCGAAATCGTATGGGTTATCGGTCTGCCGTGAGGACAGGTGTATGGCATTTTTGTCGTTCGCCATTTTTTGATAATTTCCTGCATCTGCCACAAAGAAAGTTTTTGACCCGCCTTTACGGACGCTTTGCAAGCGGTTGTGCGCATAATATGTTCTTCTAATCCGTCAATATCACCTTCAATATTTTCCAGAATATCCGCAATTATTTCTTTCGGATTAACTTTTGCCAAAATCTGCGGAACTTTTCGGAAAATCAGTTCGTTTTCTTTCGTAAACTCTATCCCAAACCCGAATTTTTCAAATTTTTCCAAATTTTCTTTAATCAATTCAACTTCCGAATTTGAAACAGAAACAACATCAGATATAAAAAGCATTTGTGATGCTATTTGTTTTTCGGAACGGAGTTTTTCATAATTATACCGTTCTTCCGCTATGTGCTGGTCGACAATCTCCAATCCGTCATCTTTTTCTATCAAAATATACGTATTTTTATATTGCCCGATAATATTTTCTTCTATTTCATCTTCTTTAATAACAGGGTTAAAAAACTGCTTTTGTTCAACCGGTTCATGCATTTTTTCAAGTTTCTCAAATGCATTGTCCGACAAATAAACCGTATCTTCCTGTTTATCAACAAAAATTCCCTCTTTTTCCTGTTTACGTTCCGAAAAATCAATGACATTTGCCGATTTCTCTTCAACCGTCAAGGGTTCTGGTTTAAACTGTTCAAGGTTTTGGATTTGTCTTTCAACGTAATTTGAAAGCCCGCCTTGTATTGACGTATAAATAAAATTAAAAATCTGGTTCGGGTTTTTGTAACGAACTTCTTTTTTTGTCGGATGAACGTTCACATCAACATCTGATGGTGGAATTTCCAAATTTAACACTATAAACGGATATTTACCATTCGCAATCAGCGCTTTATATGCGGTATCAATTGATTTCAGAAACACTGCATCTTTTACCGAACGTCCGTTTATGTATATATGATAGCTTTTTTTACTTGAACGGGTATAGTTCGGAGTGCTTACAT
Source organism: bacterium (assembly GCA_017633675.1). Taxonomy (GTDB): domain Bacteria; phylum Cyanobacteriota; class Vampirovibrionia; order Gastranaerophilales; family Gastranaerophilaceae; genus Stercorousia. Next base: position 10,019 of record JAGBOW010000006.1, read on the forward strand.
ATCCCGAAATTTTCAGTCCCGACAAATCGTCTGTTTTCAAAACCTCTTTGAGATTTTTTGTAACATCACCCGAATAAACCTCTTTTATTGTCTGCAAAAGATTATTCTGCCCCGAAGTTTTGAGCATTGTTTTGCCGTTCTTTTTCAGTTCCAGAGAGCATTCGGAATGTGCAAGTGCAATTGATTGCACAAGTTCCTGAATATAAGAAAATTCGGTAACGGAGCTTTTCAAAAATTTCAAACGTGCAGGAATGTTATAAAACAAATCCTTAACTTCCATAATTGTTCCGACAGCGCAACCAGTTTGGGAATATTTTACTTCGGAATTTTCACACTTAACTTTTGTTCCGTTTTCAAAATCTTTTGTTCTTGTCGTACAAGTCAGTTTTGAGATTGAAATTATACTGGAAAGTGCTTCCCCTCTAAATCCGAGAGTATGAATATTGTATAAATCTTCGTCTGTTGCGATTTTACTTGTAGCATGTTTGGAAAACGCAAGCATAATGTCGTCAGGGTGAATTCCCGAACCGTTATCGGCAATCCTTATATCTCTGCAGTCGTTTGTAATATCGATACTTATTTTCGTTGCGCCTGCGTCAATTGAGTTTTCCGTCAGTTCTTTTACAACAGATGCGGGGCGTTCGATTACTTCGCCGGCTGCAATTTGATTTATCAAATGTTTTGAAAGCTGTTTAATTCTTCCCAATTTTTAACCTCCCATAAAGTGCGAGAAAAAGAAATGCTTAACCGCACCGAATTGTGTCAAAAGAACTACTACAACTATTGAAACAACAAGTCCCAATACAACTTTGTATAAATCTTTTAAAATATGTTTGTACATTTTTTTGGGAGATTCAAAACGCAATCTTTGATAAAGAGCAACTTCCCTTCCTGCCAAAAGTCCTATAAATACCCACGTTGTAGACATAGGAACGTTGTTTAAATTTATAAAATACATTAATAAGAATGCGTAAATTATATCGATAATCGTTGCGGAACGGGGGTCTTGAACGTTCGTTTTCATTTTGACGATTTTTTGAATATCGCCCCCTCTTTGGTAAGTTAAAATTCCCAAATATACAGTAAAACAAACTAATACAAACAAAAGTTCCCAAATAGAGGCTTTTCTCGGCAGATAAACGAAAAGTTTTGCGGAATCCTGCATTAACCATTGCGACCAAATAAACGCTGTAGAAAGCCATTTTGCGACCATCCACCATTTTGAAATATTTTCGTTGCCCGAACGTTTTTGGGTGTAATAAAAATATCTTTCTAAAGGTCGTCCTATAATATTATATATGATTATTGCAGCGATAAATGCTATAACATACCCCAAAACGGACTTCGTCAGCATCATCCAAATTACAGAAACATCACTAACCGAAAATACGCTCAGAACAAGGAATGTCGTAGCAACGGGAATTCCCCAGCGTGTCAAAATAATCAATATAATCGGAGGTAACAAATACAAAAACGTAAATTGTTCAGTTACGGGAATTCTTGTCAAAAGCCCAAACGACATATCACCGTCATTAACGTACCAGCCGATACTGATTGTCAAAATTAAAATAATTGCGGAATACGCCCAGAGGTAATAAAACGGAGTGTTTTTATTTGCACTCAAAAATGTTCCGAGTGTTTGGATAATATCATTTGATACACAAGCATACATTGAAAGCAGAAATCCCGCTATCATATAAAAATTACTTAACGTAAATGCTCCTTCGAACAATTATACCTCCGGATTTAGTATATAACAAATATAAAATAAAGTGAATGGTAAATAGTGAGTTGTAAGTAGTCGGTAACAATAAAGCTGTTTTTATAAAATTTTGTTCAGATTGCTTTTTTAAAGAACCACTCACTACTTACATAATAAGTGAAATTATTAATTGCCACGCACAAACACCAAACACATTGTTATTTTCGTTCCAAAAACACTAAATCCATATCCAATGCTTGAGCTATAATTTTCATTTCAAAATATCTTATCATATTTGCGCGAAGTTTTTTTGAGAGAGTGTCAAGAGAATATTTTCTGTCAGAATGTTCCGACAAATATTTTGCTAAATAGGTGAGGGTTAACCCCTTTTTAGCTGCCAGCATTTTTACTTCATTTATAGCGTCCATGCTCTATTATTATAAAATATCCGCTATATTTGGAAAATAATTTCCAATTACATATTGACAAATGTAGAAAATATGTTCTAGTATTAGATTATATTTTCTATATTAATAAATTATAAACGGATTATTTTTAAAAGAAAGGAAGGACATATGAAAAAATTGAAAAAAGCATTCACTTTAGCGGAAGTATTAATCACACTTGGAGTAATCGGAGTTGTTGCATCAATTACTTTACCCACATTAATAAAGGAGTATAACAAGCATGCTTGGGTGAATGCATTGAAACAAAATTATTCACTTCTAAATCAGGGGTTTAAAAAAATGATGGCAGATGACGGTGTGGAATTTATTGCTGATACGGAAGTGTGGAGAGCAATAGGGGGTAGTTATAGCTGCAATCGAGATGTTGATATCTCATCAGACTATTGTAAAGATTTTTATGCACAGCTGAAAAAATATTTCAAAATAGTACGTATTGGTAAAGGAATTTTAAACTATTCAGGTATTAATGGCAGCGGTGAAACGTATGAAGCTACTGTTTACAAATATAAATACAGAAATTCTTCAAGTGAAAATATCTATTGGTATAACATAATATACCTTTCAAACGGGGCTATGATATGGGACTATAGTTTTTACAAAAACCCGTCAATTACATCAAATTGTGATGCAATTCATACTGCCGGAGGACATATGTGTGGGCAGGCAGGCGAATTTTATATAGATGTCAATGGTAACAGAGGACCTAATGAATTTGGAAAAGATATATTTTATTTTTATATAACAGAAAGAGGACAACTTGCACCATATGGTGGTAATGATTATGCTGTTTTGCAAGCCAGTAATTCAAATTTTTATGGAGTCGGATTTAGAGAAATAACTCAGGAAGATATAGATAAATATAAGGCTAATGGTTCTAATGGTGCTTATTGCGATAATACATCAAGAAATGGTGCAGGCGGTTCCGCTCCAGGAAAGAGTTGTGCCGGTTTGCTTATAGATCAATTAAATTGGAAAATGGATTACTAATTAGAAGAATAGAGGACTAGAGGATTAGAGGATTAGCTGTTTAGGTTAAAAGACTAACCCTCTAATCCTCTTAACTTCTGATATTTTCTTATGCTCCTATGCTCTTATCCACCTATAATTCCTATCGCCATTTTAAATCAGCCTAAAATCTACCCTGCATTTCTCACTACTCACTATTCAAATACAAACACAATTTCATCTATATGTTTGATTACAAATTTGAAACAATTTTTTAGAATGTGAGAAGTGAGAAGTGAAAGGTGAAAAGTTCTTTACGGTGCTCCGCACAAGGTTTTTATATCTTTTTGCCCGAAGGGCTGTAGCGGTCTTTTCACTTTTCACATTTCACTTTTCACAAATAATAAGGGAGATTTAAGACTTGGCTAGAACAAATACTAAACTAAAACCGTTAAAGAAAGTCGATTTGCAGGTCGTAAAACCTGTCAAAACAACTAAATACAGCGATATTGATTTGAATAACTGGAAAGATTATGACCATGTTAAAACTGACACTTTATGGGAATTTCCTGCAAGATTAAAAGAAAACGGTCATTCAAACGAATATCACGGGAATTATATTCCGCAAATTGCTCAGCAGCTTTATGAACGTTTTACAAAGAAAAATGATGTTGTTTTGGATTTGTTCTTCGGCTCAGGAACATCAGGTATCGAAGCAATTAATATGAACAGACGCTGTATCGGTGTTGAATTAAAAGACGAACTTGCGGAAAAGGTTTCCGAAAAATTCACTCCGAAACAATTAGTAACTGATGTAAATATTATTTGTGCGGATTCGGCATCAGAACTTGCAAAAGAAAAAGTTAAAGCAAGACTGGAGATTATGGGGGAAGATGAGGCGCAATTTTTAATTCTTCATCCGCCTTATGATGATATTATAAAGTTTTCCGATAAAAAAGAGGATTTGTCTAATTGCGAATCAACGGAACAGTTTTATGACTTGTTTGAAAAAGTAGCTAAAAACGGATATGATTTATTGGAAAAAGACCGTTTTGCCGCACTAATTATCGGGGACAGCTACAAAAATTCCGAAGTTCAGCCTTTAGGTTTTGAATGTATGGCAAGAATGATGAAACTCGGTTTTCGTCTGAAAGGAATTATTGTTAAAGATATTCAGGGAAACGAAAGAGCAAAAGGTAAAACCGCAAACCTTTGGCGATACAGAGCTTTAGCAGGCGGATTCTTTATCTTTAAACATGAATATGTGATGATTTTCCAAAAAAAGTAGCCTGAGAGCTACTTTTTTTTAATGTATTTAATTATTTTAAAGTTTATTAAATATCAGATGTGCAATTCGGGCATTTTTTAGCTCTGATATCAATTTTTGAGAAACAATGCGGACATTCTTTTGTAGTCGGAGCTGCATCTTCTTCCGCTTTTTTATCGGCTTTCAATTTGTTAATACCTTTGATAAGTAAGAATACGGCAAAAGCAACCAATAAAAAGCTGATAATTGTGTTGATAAATACACCGTAATTGATTGTAACCGCACCTGCCTGTTGTGCCGCAGCTAACGAATCATAATGTTCCCATTTGCCGTTTACAGGTAAAACCAAGAACAGTTTTGAAAAATCAACTCTGCCCATAAGCCAGCCCAAAGGCGGCATAATAACATCATTAACCAAAGAATCAACGATTTTTCCGAATGCAGCACCGATAATTATACCGACAGCCATGTCAATAACATTACCGCGCATTGCAAAAGTTTTAAATTCTTCACCGTATCTTTTAAAATTTGCAAACATACCTAAACTCCTTTTCTTACAAGTCATTGTACAAAATAAAAAATTTCTGTCAATAATAAAAACTGCAGCCGATTTTAACTGTAAAATAAACCGGTTGCGTAGGGTAGATTTTTGACTGATGGTTTAAAGTGGCGATAGGAATTATAGGTGGATAAGAGCATAGGAGCATAAGAAAATATCAGAAGTTAAGAGGATTAGAGGGTTAGTCTTTTAACCTAAACAGCTAATCCTCTAGTCCTCTATTCTTCTAATTAATAATCCATTTTCCAGTTTAATTGGTCGATAAGTAAGCCGGTACAACTAAGTCCTGAAGAAATATCATTCTCACTTAATCTTGATGTATTATCGCAGTAACCACCGTGAGAGCCATTAGCCTTATATTTATCTATATTTTCTTGAGTTAAATTTGAACTTGCTTCATATATAGCATAATCATTACCACCAACAGGTGCAAGTTGTCCTCTTTCAGTTATATAAAACTTAAATATATCTTTTCCATATTCATTAGGTCCTCTGTTACCGTTGATATCTATATTAAAATTACCTGCATTACCACACATATGTCCTCCGGCAGAATGAATCGCATCACAATTAGAGCTAATGTTTGGATTCTTATTAAAATAATACCCCCATATCATAACACCGTTTGATAAATATATTATGTTTCTAGAATCTCCCATTTCTACAGAAGAATTTCTTTTTTTGTATTTATAACCAACCCCCTCAACATGAGCAGTTCCAGCATCATAGGAATAATTGTCATTACCAACACCAATGCGTACTATTTTAAAATATCTTTTCAATTGTGGATAAAAATTTTTACAATCGTTTGATGAAATATTTTTACCTGAATCACAAGCATTAAACCACCCTCCTATTGCTCTCCATACTTCCGTATCTCCAATAAATTCCACCCCATCATCTGCCATCATCTTTCTAAAACCCTGATTTAGAAGTGAATAATTTTGTTTCAATGCATTCACCCAAGCATGCTTGTTGTATTCTTTTATTAATGTAGGAAGAGTAATTGATGCAACAACACCAATAATACCTAATGTGATTAATACTTCCGCTAAAGTGAATGCTTTTTTAATTTTTTTCATATGTCCTTCCTTTCTTTTGAAAAATACACCATAATAAATATTATGATGTATTATTCTGGAAAACAAAGAATAGTGCCGATTTTCACCACCCCCAAAATTAAAAAATACATCATTTTGAGGACTGGACAAATCGTGAAAAGTATTGTAAAATGTATACGTTAGAAAATAATACATCAAAATATTTATTTTGATGTGTTTTTTATGGTGTATTTTTTAAATTAAACGATAAGGCCTTATCGCCCTATATCCCTATCGCCCTATCGCCACTTAAACTATTCACAATATTATTTTATTAAGTTATGTAAAACCTGAAAAAGGTTACTATATCAGCATTTTTTAAAAAATATGATTATTACACAGTATATTTTAGCAAATTTTTATTTAGAATATTTTTATATAAAATATAGGGAAAAATAAGGAGTATTAAGAATGGAAAAACAAAAAAATTTAAAGTGTATTATTTCGTTAGCAATTTGTACAATTTTAACTACGGCACTTCCTGCATTATCAAATAATTTCGCTATGGTAAATAATCCTGCCGCAATGAGCAGCAAGTCTTTCGGTGTTGGAGAAATCGCAGGATTGAAAGATGGTGTTATGAGTGATTTAAACCGCATGACTGCTGCAGATGCTGTTATAAAAACAGGTACACTAACCAAACCAAACGGCACAGATTCCAATGGTTTTACGTGTATAGTACCTCCGGTTACTTTTGTTGAGCCTGATAATGTAATAAAAACCGAAGGTGCAAAAGAAAATTTACGTATTGACGACCGTCTTGTTAAATTTGATAACAGCATACTTATTAATGATTTCAGAAACCCCAACAATGCAGATATTACCGGATATGCCGGAACAAAATTAACCATACGTGATGGCGTTATATTAGTAAAAACCGGCAACATTTCATTTGGTGAATCTCAGAAAGAAAATCCGGAAAATGTTCCGTCTGCAAAACAAGAAGATAATTTGCAAGACTATAATGTTCAGAAATCAAGACAGGAAGAAAGCAAATTGGAAAAATTCCAGAATTCCAGAACCGTAATTGAAGAAAACGGCAACCACAAAAAACGTGTAATTTTTGAAGAAGACGAACTGTTATATTCGGATACGCAAGCAAATAACAGAAAAGATGAATATGATAAAAACAGATCATAAATAGTATGGCAATTATCTCTTTAATATGACAGAAAAATAATTAACATAAAACCGCGCAGTTCAAATGAACTGCGCTTTTTTAGATTTTATTTTTTATCTTTTTTGTTATTATCAGGTGTTTTATCATTCAAAGTACTTTCATCAGGTTTATCTGCCTGAGTTTGTTCTGTTGCTTGAGCCGGTGTCGATTCTGCCGTAGGTGCAGATGCTGTTACGGTTTTTGCCGGTGCGGAATTTACAACCGGAGTAGAAAGCGTTTGTGTTCTTGAAACCGGTACAAGATTTGATGTATTAATTACACCGGTAGCTTTACTTAGTGTTTTATCTGCCAAACTGCTTTTCAATTGAACACTATTCATCTGAAGCACCTTGCCGTCTAAAGTCATTGCTTTTCCGACAAGTTCTTTACCGGTAATACTATTTGTAGTTTCAGTCAATTTTCCAACCAGTGTTTGTGCATTCATTTTGTCTGAAATTTTGCCATTCGTTTTCAAATTATCACCATTTTTGACGTAATCGCCGGCTTTGCCGATTACACCTCCTGTAGTTTTGTCGTTTTTGCCATCGTTATTACTGTCGTCTACGTGAGTGTATCCCATAATGATGCCATCTTCTTGTCCGTTTCTGTAGAATTTAGACATCTTTATACCATCTGCCTCATAGAAAGGACGTTCGGCAACACCGGTGTAATGAGCATCAACATTGGTATCAGTATTTATGTTTTGTAATCCGTGTTGATAAATTTCATTGTTTCCAAGAAGATTACCTTTTTCATAGTACTTACCGTTATGGTAACCGGTAAAATGGCTGCGATAATAAACATAACCGGCTAAAGCAGAGCTATTGCTAACAGGTTCTCCGTTAACATATTTTTGGTTGTTAATAACACCGGTAAAGTTGTCATAGCCTGCATAGTTACGAATCTCAGTATAATCAGGGTTCATAGGATCTATATGTATAGCAGCAGGGATAGTATGAATAGTCATACTTGCACCTTTATTGTAATCCTGATAAGCTGCATTATCACCATACATCATATCTGAAAATACCGTATTTGCCTGTTCATTACTTGTTAAAACCTGCATAGCGTTTTCATTGACACCATAAACAACTCCGGCTGCACTAATCGGGGATATTAAATAGTTTATGTTAATCGAGTTATCAATATCATTTGCGAGGGTATACCAGTTAACAGTACCATCATTATTAAAATGTAAACCTATCGGTACACCATTTGTACCACCTTCTTCGTGCCAAACGACCACATCTAAAGGTAGACCTTGAGCTGTTGATGGACGACCATCATATGTGGTCCAACTAACAGTACCATCATTATTAAATTTTAAATTTATCGGTACAACTTCTGTACCATCTTCTTCGTGCCAAACGACCACATCTAAAGGTAGACCTTGAGCTGTTGATGGACGACCGTCATATGTGGTCCAACTAACAGTACCATCATTATTAAATTGTAAATCTATCGATAAATCATTTGTGCCAATTGTTTTAGACCGATCAATCCCATCTAAAGGGCTAAGGCCGCCATGTACATCTGTTTTTATAGTATTTGTATATATATCTACATTATCCCCTCTTAAATCAACATCACCGGAAGCGATTATTTTACCATGAATTAGGATATCTGCATCATTACCATTAAGGAGGTCATCACTGTAATACAGATTTTCCTTCATGTCATCAAAATTAGCTTGACTAGGAGTGTATACACCAAGAGAGCCTACATTTAATACCCCTCTTGGTCCAACAATCATACCGTTCGGAGAAATAAACATTGCTTTTCCGTTATAAAAACTTCCGTTTTTTACGGTATTGACTATACCGTTAATATTTATTCTGTTGTCAACAAAATTTACAAATGTTTCGATTCCGTCATAATTCAAGTTAGCCACATCACCTTTAGCAAGAGTAAAATTCTCATATTTTCGGAAACCGGTACTTGTGTTTTTTGTTTCCGGATCAATATTATATACACCGTTTTCACCCATAATACCGCTTATATTTGAGCTGCCGTTATATCCGGAATCCCAAGCAAGATAATCCTCATAATCTTCTTCAGCAACACTACTACAACCTTGAGCCATACACCATACCTGAGGTGAATAGAAACTCTCAGTTTGGTAGTTACCATCAACATAGTCACTGTACCAACTATTAAAAGGATCTATGCCTTTATATTTTTCATCAATTTTGTCAGAGTTAAAGTTTCCATCATCATAGTATTCGCCGTTATAATACCCTGTAAACATATAATCGTTACTGTTTTCGCTTCTTCCGACATGCTCTCCGTTATTATATTTACTGCCTAAAGCTATTCCGGTAAAACTGCTCTTGCTCGCAAAGTTGTTAATTGGAGCTAATTGCATTATTTTATCGTTATCAGATGCAATAATCTTTATACCGGCTTTACCCAAATTTTTAAACTGTAAATCAGCATTCACAAAACCATTAGTGTTGACCAAACTGCTGAAAAGGTCATTAGCTTGATCATGACTTGTAAATTTCTCCATTGCATCAGGATTAACTCCGAGCATTATGCCGCTGCCTGTGTTCATAACGGTGCCGCCTTTTAAGTCAACATCTCCCGCTGAAATAACCTTACCATGAATTATTATATGCTTATTAGCATCGGAATAATCATCATCTTTAGCAAACTCTTTAAAGTTTTGCGCAGTTTTATTAGATTTTAAAGCATTATATTTTGATTTCGCAGGTACATAAACACCTAAAGAACCTACATTCAAAACACCGGAAGCACCGACAACCATACCGTTCGGAGATACAAATACGGCCTTTCCGTCGTAAAAGTTATTACCTTTTACCGTATTAACAATACCGTCAACTTTAATCTGGTTATCTACAAGATTTACAAAGGTACTGATATTATCTTTGTCATATTTTAGGTTTGCTATATCACCTTGTTTTAAATCAAAATTTTGGTACTGTCTGAATCCCACACCGTTGTTTGTTGTTGCCGGATCGATATTAAATACACCGTTTACACCTGTTACATTGGTAATGTTAGAATCTGTAGCAAAAGCAGGCATCATAGACAACAATAAAGCACACGTCAGTGCAATGCGTTCAAATTTTTTAAAATTTTTCATTATATTTACTCCGTTTTTTATTTCTGTAAATTCTACCTATCCGAATTCACATGTTTTATCGGACTTTTAGTGTAAAAAATTTAGGGTTTTTGCAGAAAGATTTACAAATTTTTACAATAGTATCTTATAAAGAAATTATAACTATTTTGTTAAATATCCTTATTTATATTATTTACCATTTTTGAGTAAAATACCTTATTTTTATAAAAACATTTACATAAGTTAATGAATATATTTATAGTAATACAAAAAGCGGTTTTATGAATTTAAAAACCGCTTTTTGTATTTTTTAGTTATTGTTATTTATTTCGTTACTAAAATTTCCAACTGTTCAAATATTTTTCCTGTTCGGGAGTTAATGTATCAATTTCAATACCCATTGATTTCAGTTTCAATTCGGCAATTTTTACATCAACTTCGTGAGGAAGTGTATAGAGTTTGTTTTCGAGTTTTCCTTTATTTTTAACCAAAAATTCGATACCTAAAGCCTGATTAGCAAAACTCATATCCATAACACTTGCAGGATGTCCTTCGGCACAAACAAGGTTTACCAATCTTCCTTCCGCAAAGACATATATTGATTTTCCGTTATCAAGAACGTATTCTTCCAAATTCGGTCTGATTTTTTTGATTTCTGTTGTATGTTTTCTCAAATCACCGACATTAACTTCCCAGTCAAAATGTCCTACGTTGCCAACAAATACACCGTCTTTCATTGTCAATAAATGCTGAACATCAACTACGTGTTTGTCACCCGTTACAGTCAAGAAAATATCACCTTCCAAAGCAGCTTTTGCAATCGGCATAACTCTGTAGCCTTCCATAGCAGCTTCTAATGCTTTAAGTGGATCAACTTCACAAACAATAACGTTTGCCCCCAATGCTTTCGCACGCAAAGCAACACCTTTTCCGCACCAGCCGTAACCTGATACTACAACTGTTTTTCCCGCAACAAGAATGTTTGCGGCTCTCATAACACCGTCAAATGTACTTTGACCGGTTCCGTATCTGTTGTCATACAAATGTTTTGTCAAACTTGTATTTACACCTACCGCAGGAAATTTTAATTCACCCTGAGCTTCCAATGCCTGAAGTCTTATGATACCTGTTGTTGTTTCTTCCGTTGAACCGATAATTTTTGAGGCTAAATCAGGTTTTTCCGCATGAATTGTAGAAACAATATCACATCCGTCATCTATAATTATGTCAGGGTTATGTTCCAATGCAACTCTAATATGAGATTTGTACTGATCAACCGTTTCACCTGCAATTGCAAATGTCGGTATTCCGTAATGTTTTACAAGTGCTGCGGCAACATCATCTTGTGTAGATAAAGGATTTGATGCAACCAAAACTGCATCAGCTCCGCCCGATTTCATTACAACGCATAATGCCGCTGTTTCTTTTGTAACGTGAACGCAGGCAGATAATTTCAAACCTTTAAACGGTTGTTCTTCAATGAATCTTTTTTGAATTTCTTTCAAAACAGGCATATCTTTAAAAGCCCATTCAATCTGATTTTTACCTTGATCTGCAAGTGTAATATCTTTGATATCGCATTTCATTTCAGTCATTAACATAATTTCTCCTTTTTAATTTGGGGCTATACACTGACATTATAACAAAAATAAACAATAGATGTAATTTTTTGTAAAAATTTCTTAATAATACATCATATAGTATCAAAAAAAAATCTTCAGTTGAGTTATAACAAGAGAAGGAAGTTTTTCACGTGAAAGTAGGATTAGACTTAAATCGTCCAAAAATAAACAACAAACCGAGTTTTGAAGGTTACAAACCGGCCAAAAATAACTACGGGGATAAGGTCTACGAGTTTAATTATGTGTATGATGATGAAAATTATGATTGCTACTTAGAGCTTTACAGGGTTAAACAGGACAAAAACGGCAATTATATTGTAACAGGAGAAAAAGACCCTTACGGTAATATAAAACCCCTGATTAGCAATAACGCTCTTTTGGAAGGCAGTACAAAATTCGGTATACGGCTTGAAAAAGGGAAAGCAACAAGAATAAATCTTGCTGCAGATTATAATATTGCATCTGACCAACCGTTTGCATACCACTATGTACTCAGGTATAAGCATGATAAAAATGCCGCTCCGATTTATAAACTTGACCCAGGCAACAAATTGATTGATGCAGCAAATTCGGGCAGAGCGCATGAAGTTTACAACGTAGTTTCCGGCAGAGCATCAACGGTTGCAAAAGGCGGAGCAATGAAACTTATTGTTCCGGATAATTATAATGTTCAATGGGTATATGACGATAATAATACAATTGTCAAAAATCCAAACATTGAAAAAGCAAGAAAAACTAATAAAAATTTCGCAAATAAAATCGGAGGTTCTTTAGCAGGTATTGAAAAAGACGTTGAGGAAGGAAATCTTGATAATTTTACAAGAATAATTACAACTCCTCTTTTTGCTGATGACAGTTTGTCTGCTCACGGATACTGGAACAAAAACTGTTACCAGATGGCGCAAAGTCTTGGAAATATTAACAATTATGCATCATTACAGCGCAAAATGTTTGCAAAAGGTATGAATTTGGTTTCTGACGGAGCTTATGTAAACGAAGGGCTTGAAGGTGTACATTTCCAACACGTTTTACACTGGGGTAAAAAATCTCCTTACTTTAACTGGTTCAAAATTTCAGGTTTAGAGGACAGTCCTTTGAGTATGGGTGTTTTCGGAAAGAAAACGGAACATACAACTCACAGAATAGTTAATTCTAAATATAAATTTGAAGAAAAAGACGGTATAATAAAAATTAAAGATAATAAACAATATAATCCTAAAAAACCGACATATATTCAGATTTATGACGACAGATTGGTTGATGCAAAAAGTTTGAACGACAAAGAATTAATCAGAGCTTACGACAAACTGCCCGAAAGTGCTTTGGATATTAATAATCATAACGATACGGTTGTTCCTTACCATTTTGAAATTAATCCCGAGACTTATAAACATAACGTAGAATTATTAAATGCATATAACAAAAGTCAATCAAGTGAAGCTAAAAAAATCAAATTATACAGCGGAGAAGGAACAAGAGCTGTTACTCAGTTTGAATATTTCGGACTTGACGGCAAACATGAAAGCGGTTTTGAAACTTGGGACGCAAACCCTGATATTGCAAAATTGAGTTTTGTACCTTCGCATTATGAAACTCAAATGCTGAAAAATATTGAAGATACTGATAAACGCATAAAAATGAAAAAATTATTAGCCCGTAAACACAATGAAACTCAGGATTATGCTGTATCTTCCGCAAAATACTGGACAAAGAAAACAAATGAAATTTTAACCTTGAATATTGCTCAGCATTTAAAAGGTATTCACGGAAAAAATGCCGAAGAAATTAACAAAGAAATCGAAAAACTTTCTAACGGAAAAGTTTTGCCAAGAGATTTAGATGTAAACAAAACAATTGTAAAAAATGTTTTAAGAGGAAGATATCATCTTTTGGGAACTGATACAAGCAATATTTATGATAATGCTATATTGCAGGGCTTGATGAACACTCCTCTTGATTCAATAGAAGTTGGAGATGATATTGTATCGGTTTTGGCATCTCCTTATATGTCAAAAAGAGCGATAAAAGAAGATCAAATCGGTGTTTCAAGATATGATATGTATGTAGACGGAAATCAGCACGTTACAAGAGAATACGCAAATACATACAATGATACCGATAAATTATACAAAAAAGAGATGTCTGCTCTGGCAAAAGAAATTTTAGACAAAATAAACGATTCACTTCCCCAAGACAGCAAACTTCATGATGCATCAGGAAATACAACACCTTACGGAAAATATGTAATTCCTCTTCTGACCGCAGAAATTGCAAGATTTGCAGTAATTAAAGGGGTTGCTCCCAAAACAGAATTTAAATACAACAGTGCAAACGGTGAAATATCATATAACTACAAAGAAATAAAAGATACATCACTTCTTGGAATGGGAATTATTGCCGACAGTCCCGAAGATGAAGCACAATCACTTATCAATAAACTCAAACACAATATCAAAAAAATAGATAAAAAAGATAAAGAAGCCCTGACAAAAGCACTTACACTATCCATAAAGGATACAAGCTGGGAAAGTTTTGCTCTTGCCGATATGATTGTAGGCAGAACTCAAGCAGGTTTGGATTGGAGAATTGATGCTACAAAAGATATCGCAGATATTGAATCTTTAAGAAACGGTAAAACCGATTTTGAATATACATGGAATCAGGTAATAAAATTCTGGACAAAATTTGCCAAAGGTGTAAAAGAATATCACCCTGATGCATATATGGCTGCAGAAGTAACAGATGAAGAAGATATATATGACAAAGGAAAAGGCTGGAACTCAGGTTCAAGATATTCAAACAAAAAAGAAATCAATAAAAAACTTTTAAACGAAACCGGCATGACCACGACTGCAAACTACACATATTTGTCATCTGCAATTAATCAAATATTCGGCAAACTGTTTGACTATGACGGTGAAAACAGTCCTGATAAAGGTGTTGTTCACGGTGATACCATATACAACCAACTTGTAGGCGGAGGAAACTTCTTTGGTGCCGAACCGTTAGAATCCCTGTTATATTCATATACATTTGCGGGAAACCATGATAAATGCCGTGCATTAGAAGGTTATGCCGTTGATATGGATATGGTTTATGTTGATTTAACCGATTTTAACAAAGCCGATTACAGAAGACGTGCCTATAAAATCTTAAATGCCGTTCCTTACGGAAAAGAACCGACTGAAAGTGCCGTAAAACAATATGATTTTACCCGCACAAGCAATCTGGCAATTGCAAAATGCGAATCAATCGCAAGCGGTATGGGAAAAGCCATCAATGAAATCGGTGTATCTCAGGAAAGAGTTGAATATTTATACGGTATGATGCTTGTTTCTTTAAGTAATCTTTCCAAAGGTATTCATAAGGATAAAATTTTTGAAGCTGACGGTTTCGGAACAAAAGATTTTGATACGGCTTTGGATATCGTCCTTGATGAAATGTATTATATGGAAAAAGATTATCCTAACAAAAAAATTACGGCAGATGAAAGAAAAAAATTAAAAGACAAATCTTTCGAATTTATTCTTGACCCTGCAATGTCAAAATATTTGGGACATATCAAATTTTTAGCTGCATTAACGGGTAATCCGACATTGTATGCAGGTGATGAATTGGGTTCAACAGGTTATGAAACAACGACCAAGAATATTTATCTTCAAAACAGAAACATTGTTCGTAATGATTGGGCTGATCCTAAAAGTTCAACATATAAGGATTTCATAAAACGCAACAAAGATTACGTTGATTACCAGTTTAATTTAAGAGCAAGAAAAGAATTAAAAGCATTAAATGACGGTACACCGTTTATGCTTGACCTTCAAGATGCCGAATACAGTCAGCCTGTTTATGAAAATAATTTCTTCGGAAAAATAAAACAAGAGAACGGACATAATGTATATAAACACGGCAAAACCAAACTTTCGGCACTTTTAAAACAAAGTCCTGACGGTAACATGACAATTTCCGTATTCAATACCGAAGGTTTAAATCATAAATTTGACGAATACTACAGACCTGCTCATATTAAGATGAAATCGATTAACCTTAATTCCGACAGAGGCGGTTTTGACAAATTAATAACAATCGGCGGTTTAAAATCAGGTACAAGATTTATTAATGCAAATAACAAAGATGATGTTTATTATGTTGATAATAATAATCAATTGACAGGCCCTGATCACAAACCTGTTGAATTTAGCGATTCCGTACTGGTACTTTACAAAGACCCCAACCAAAACCCAAACCCGTCTTTTACAGGCAGAAGAATAATGTACAACCCTCAATATAACATTGTTTCCAATCCATATGTAAACAAAAAAGAAGTTGTTGAAGGTTCAAAATTACAATTAATCTCTAAATAATTCTAATTCTTCACCGGTAAATACGATTGAGGATAGTTGTAATCTTCTTTAAAGCCTAAATGACGGTACATTTTCAGTGCTTGAAAATTATTCGTTTCTGCCGTTGTATTAACTTCAATTATGGGCTTTTCACCGTTATCAGCCCATTCAAGAAGTTTTTTAACGGATTTTTTAAGCATATGTTTAGATAAACCCTTCCCCTGAAAATCTTTTTTGATAGAAACTATCGGAATATTCGCTATTTTTCCGCCTGTCAGATTCATAAAACAAAAACCTACGGGTTTATCTTTATATAAAGCAACAGTTGTTGCTTCGGGCAAAAATTCGGCATACAAATTTTTTACGATTTTGGTGATAATATCTTTTGTGCCTTCAACAGTCTTAAATCTGGGGTCAAACAGTGCATCGGCACTTGTTTCAAAACCTTCCTGTACAATTTCTACGGCATCATCAAAATAATCATCATTCCATTCGATAAATTTATAATCGTTATCCAAATCCGATAACTCAGCCATTTCAAGAATATCACGTGAATTTGTTCCGGACATCATAAATCTTAAAACAGCCAAACCTACAAATTTAAACCCATAATGTGCAATATTACCAATCAAATTTTTTTGAGAACCTAACATGGGATAACAAACTATTTTGTCCAGTCTTTCGGATTTTGTAAGTTCCAAAAACTTTTTAACCAGATACATTCCGCGCTCAACCATATCCTCCATTTTGAAAGAGTGTATTATATTGAGTTCAACAGCTTCGGAAATTGCAGTTGTATAAACCAAAAACGCAACCGGAATGGAATTTTCATACAATACCAGACATTCTATTAAATTTTTTTCTACGGCATCAATAAAATCATTGAATTCAAGAGGACTGAGTTCAAACTTGTATTCCTCAACTGCCCTGTCACGAAAATCATTATATACAACCGCAAAAGCTTTATAATCATCTTTTGTTAAAAGTCGGGCTTCATAATTATTTTTTTCATTTTCTTCGTGGATATATGGGAGCATTCTTTAATTCCTTTTTTATTTTAAGGCGATATGGCGATAAGAAGATAGGGCGATAAGTCCATATCAGTTTGTTATTTCGTTGTGTTAGAATCTTTGTTTTTAAATACTTATCGCCTTATTTACCCTATTGTCTTATCGCCTTTTAGCAAAAATTCAGGGCTAAAGTGATAAACATTAAAACATATGCTGCATTTTTTCCTTCTTTGTTTCCATATAACGTCTGTTATATGAATTTATTTGCGGCTCTATTTTCACTATATCATGAACAGTCAAACCGTAACCATTCAAACCGATGATTTTTTTGGGGTTGTTTGTAATGAGATTAAAATTATTGAACCCTAAATCCAAAATAATTTGTGCCCCCATTCCGTAATCCCTTAAATCAGGTTTAAATCCCAAAGATATATTTGCCTCAACGGTATCCTGACCTTCTTCCTGCAGATGATAAGCTTTAATTTTGTTTATAATACCTATTCCTCTGCCTTCATGACCTTTCATATAGATAACAGCACCTTTCCCGTATTCATCAATCATTTGCATTGCAGTATGTAATTGGTAATTACAATCACATTTAAGGCTTCCGAAAATATCGCCCGTCAAACATTCGCTGTGAACTCTAATTAAAGGAATTTTGTCCGACCCGTCATTTTTTACCAAAGCAACACTCTCTTGCCCCGTAATTTTGTTCACATATCCGTAAATATCAAATTCTCCAAACTGTGTCGGAAGATGAGCTTCAGCTTCACGAACTACAATTTTTTCGGATTTTAAACGATATGCAATTAATTCCGCAACAGAGATAAATTTCAAACCGTGTTCTTTTGCAAAAATATAGAGTTCATCACGTTTTGCCATGTGTCCGTCTTTGCCCATAACCTCGCACATAGCACCTGCAGGTATATGTCCGGAAAGCTTTGCCAAATCAACAACTGCTTCCGTATGTCCTGTCCTTGTGAGAACCCCGCCCCTTCTTGCAACACAGGGGAACAAGTGTCCCGGACGGCGCAAATCTGATGGTTGTCCGTCAGGTGCAAGGCAAACTTCTATTGTTTTTGCTCTGTCAAATGCCGAAATTCCCGTTGTTACACCGTATTTCTCACTTGCATCAATACTTACCGTAAAAGCCGTTTTCATGCTTTCGGAATTCTGTTCAACCATTTGAGGAAGTTGCATTTTTTGGGCGATTTCAGGAGCAATCGCAAGACAGATAAGCCCTTTAGCATTTTCTGCCATAAACCGAATAACCTCAGGTGTAACACATTGTCCTGAACATATTATGTCGCCTTCGTTTTCTCTGTCCTCATCATCGGCAACAATAATCATTTTACCGTTTTTATAATCTTCTAATGCACTTTCTATACTGTCAAACTTAAAATTTTCCATTACACAAACCCGTTTTCTTTCAAAAAATCTTCCGTTATATTTGTATTATCCTTTATTGATAAAAATTTTTCAATATAACGTCCTAGAATATCAGTTTCAATATTTACAAAATCACCGGATTTTAAATCTTTTAAGGTTGTATTTTCAAGAGTGTGAGGAATAATTGCAACTTCAAAGATATTTCCATCAATTTTTGAAACCGTTAAACTAACTCCGTCAATTGAAATCGAACCCTTGTAAACAACGTATTTTTCGAGTTCTTTTGGAAGTTTAAACAGGGAATTTCCAAGATATTCGGCCGTTCCGTCAATATGTCCCTGTACAATATGTCCGCCCATTCTTGTTTGAGGAGTTAAGGCACGTTCAAGATTAACTCTCTCACCTGTTTTAAAACCTTTTGTTACTCTCAAAGTTTCGGAACTGACATTTGCGCAAAAGTAATTCGTGCCGATTGAAACAACCGTTTGACAGCAACCATTAATTGCAATACTGTCGCCAATTTTGGTATTTTCAAGAACATTTGAACATTCAATTTTTAAACTTGAACCGTCAAAACTTTTTATTAAACCGATTTCCTCTACAATCCCTGTAAACATAATTAAATTTTAACATAAAAAAATGCAGAAGGAATGTGGGGCAGAATTTTGGCTGGCGGTTTAAAATGGCGATAGGACGATAGGGCGATGAGGCGATAAGGCCGTATATTAAAGGGTTAGAGGATTAGAAGATTAGAGGAATAGAGGAATAGTCTTTTAACGGGAAATTCCCTCTCCAAACGGGAGAGGGTTAGGGAGAGGGGGCAAACAATGAAAAGAAAAATAGGTCGGGCTAAAGCCCGACAATATGTTTTGTCGGGTTGAAACCCGACCTATAAAGCTAAATTTTAGCTTTGATGTTTGGGTGGCGACCCGGCTCACGAAGTGAGCCGGGAAATAGAAAAATTGGGAAATAGGTAACTTAATTACCTACACACAAGGCCCCGAATTGATAGTACTTGCCCCAGGTGTCCTCGGCGCCACTGGCAAAGACCTTGAGCCACGCGAAAGCAGTACCGTCATCTGCGGACGACCAGAACCAGTCGGTAGTAGGAACTCCAGAAACTGTTCCTTTTGCATTGTAGATAGTAGTTAGTTCATCTCTGCTTGCTAAAGTCATGCCAATATCTGCACATGCTTTCTTAGCACCTGCCCAATAATCGTTTGTATAATCTGATGGTGACGGACTGCAATATGAATAATCAGGACTTGATGAATTAGCACTTGTACAATTTACTGCGCTGTTTATTATTCCTAAATTCTTTACACATAAATCTCCGACTTCAAAATCGCAAACCATGCTTTTTGCAAACTGTGCGCCGTTGAAACTTCTTATGTCATGCCATTTACCGTTTATTGTTTCACTGTTTGGGCCTTTACCACCGTTTACGTCCATGACAAAATCTATTGCACCTGCAACACTTGTTGCGTACGGAAATTCTTTCATCTTTCCTCCGCCGACAGGCAATTCTTTTTTTATTGCTGTTACTCTGTCGCCGACATCTAGTGTTCCTGCATTTTCATCATAAGTCATAATTAAAGATGCACCGTCTGCCAATATTAATCCCACATTACCTGTTTTATTATTTTTGTGGTTTAAATTTTTACCTGTTTTAGCTTTTGATACTTCAAATTCTTTACCGTCTGCGGTTGTTACAGTTTCTGTCGGCCAGCAATCCGCAATATGTTCACTATCACATCTTTTTGCTATTTTTAGATATTTCTGTAATTCATCTACAAATGCATCAGTTGAAGCATATTGAGTGTTCAATAATCCATGTGCTCTCATCTGCTCCATAGC
>JAGBOW010000051.1 GCA_017633675.1 bacterium
AAAGAAAGGAAGGACATATGAAAAAAATTAAAAAAGGATTCACTTTGGCGGAAGTATTAATCACTTTAGGGGTAATCGGAGTTGTTGCATCACTTACGTTACCCACATTAATAAAGGAGTATAATAAGCATGCTTGGGTGAATGCACTAAAACAAAACTATTCACTTTTAAATCAGGGTTTTAAAAAGATGATGGCAGATGACGGAGTGGAATTTATTGCGGATACGGAAGTTTGGCGAGCAATAGGCTGGAACAATTATAACTACTTCTGCTCTTCCGGCTCTGATTTGTTATCAGGCGGTTGTAAAGATTTTTATCAGCAATTGAAAAAATATTTCAAAATAATACGCATTGATAAAGGACCTGATACCGGTAATGTTTATAATTACAAATACAGAAATTCCTCTGAAAAAAATGCTTATAATCAAAATATAATATATCTATCAAACGGTGCTATGATATGGAACTATAGTTTTAATAAAAACCCTATAATTAGCTCATATTGTGATGCAATTCATAATGCCGGAGGACATATGTGTGGTAGTGCAGGTTATTTTAATATAGATATAAACGGTAACAAAGGACCTAATGAATGGGGAAAAGATATATTTATTTTTTATATAACGGAAAGAGGTCAACTTGCACCTGTTGGAGGTAATGATTTTGCTGTATATGGAAGTCCTGTATTAGGTTCAGCAGGTTCAGGAGTAATAATTATATATAAAGAAGCTATAGAAAAACAAAAAGCAAAGAAAGGGTTAAATGGTGAATGTGCTGCTACTATTGGGACCGGTTATTTTGGTGGTGGTGAAGCCTGTACCGGCTTGCTTATCGACCAATTAAACTGGAAAATGGATTATTAAAAAAGTGGCGGGATATGAATTATTCCGCCTTAATTTATTTTTTATTTCTCACCTCCACCCTTCCGCCCTTAGGACAACTTCACCTGAGGGAAAGGAAGAAAGTTTTCTTATTCTTGTCTGAAAATTACAAAAATATTAAAATCTTTGACACAGATATCAATTTTTAAGATAATCATTTTATGGGTGATGTAATTCATAATATACTGATAATGAATACATTCGTTACAATGAGGCAATATGCCATTGAAAATAAAGAAATGTTTCAAAGGGTTTCGGAACTTGAACATTATTTTATTGAACACTGTGAAGATAACAGGCAGGATAATGAAGAAACCCAAAGGCATATTGCAAAATATATGAAGCAGTCGGACTTTTGATGGACAGGACAAAACAGTCAAAAATCGGTTTCGTTACGGACAAGGATTAATTATGGCAAAAAAACGTTATTTAAAACTTGAATATTCGATATTTATATATGTAATAGTTGCAGTTATGCTTCTAATTATTCCTTTTTCATTTGAAAATTCTATTCAGGCGGGGTTTATTTCTAAATGGAACGAAAAATATAACAAAATTGAATATATGTTTTCCGTTATAAAAGCACATATTACTGATGATATGTTAACGAGTATGAAAAAAGCTCAGACAAGCCACGACAGAGAAAAACTTTTGATTGAACTTGTCAAACCTTATATAAGGGTTAATACAGTAAACAAGCCTAAAAGATACAGACCGAAATTAATGAACGGTTCAAAAATTACAAAAAAAGATTTATATTACTTTGAAGATGTTTATTTTGCAGAAAATAACAAGATTGTGGTCGGTATAAAAAATATTCACACAGTAAAGCCTTCAGATCCTCTTTTTGTGATGATGGTTGATGTAAACGGAGTTATGCCGCCTAACCGTTGGGGAAAGGATATTTTTGGAATAAGGATATATGACAATGTAGAAATAAAACCGTTTGGCGAAGGTTTAGATATGAATGCAATCAAAGATGACTGTTCAAAAACAGGAACAGGCGGAGCGTGTTCATATTATTATACGATTGGCGGAGGGTTTGATGATTAAAAGAGTTTGCGTGTTCGCATCTTCCTGCAATTATTTGAATGAAAGTTATTATGAAGAAGCATCAAAACTAGGAAATCTTTTGGTACAAAACGGTTTTGATATGGTTTACGGCGGAAGCTCTTTGGGTTTGATGTGGGCCTGCGCCGAACAGGTTAAAAATAACGGCGGAAAAATAATCGGTGTAATTCCCGAAAAATTGCATAACTTGGGCGTTCATACGGACGAATGTGTAGAGCTTATTATAACAAAAGGAATGAGGGACAGAAAAGCCGGAATGGATAAAATATCTGATGCGGTTGTTGCACTGCCCGGCGGGTTCGGAACTCTGGAAGAATTGTCCGAAATGATTGTTCAAAAACAGTTAGGATACAACAACAAACCGATAGTTTTATTGAATATAAACGGATTTTATGACAAGTTGAACGAATTTTTTGAACAAATTATTGAAGAAAAATTTGCCCGTCAAAATTCCAGAGAACTTTATTATATTGCCCAAACCCCAAAAGATGCGGTTGAATATCTTAAAAATTACGTTCCGAAAGAACTGGCAATATCAAAAGCACAGATTTATGAGAGATAGACAATCTCTTTCTTTTGTCATAAATTATATTTATGCCGAATGATTACAACTGTAGGTCGGGATTACTATCCCGACAGAATTACAATTATATTTTAGAATGTTTGAAAGAGAAAGCGCATTTTCGTGAAATAAAGGATTTTTCTGAAAAAGACGAAAAATATATTTATTTTAACGGCAAAAAAATGCTCAACCTCTCGTCAAACAACTATCTCGGTTTAGCCGACAACAAGTTAATTACGGAAGAATTTTTAAATGATGCAGGATATGATTATTCTTTCGGAAGTGCATCTGCAAGACTTTTGACAGGAACATTACCTGTTTATAAAGAGTTAGAAAACCTTTTATCCGATATGTTTGACAAAGAAAAAACACTCCTTTTCAACAGCGGATATCACGCAAATGTCGGGGTGAACAGTTCTTTGGTTGGTCGTGGTGATGTTATATTTTCCGACAAACTCAATCACGCAAGTATTATTGACGGAATGAAATTGTCGGAGGGTAAATTTTTCCGATATCCGCACAATAATATGGAAGCTCTTGAAAAACTTTTAATTCGGGAGAGGAAAAATTTTAATAATGCCGTAATCGTTTCGGAGAGTGTTTTTTCAATGGACGGTGATATTCCTGATATCGAAAAGCTTATCGAATTAAAAGAAAAATATAATTGTCTTTTGGTTCTTGATGAGGCGCATGCATTCGGAGTGTTTGGAAAACGTGGGCTTGGAGTTTCGGAAAATCTCGGTCTTACGGACAAAATCGATTTGATAATCGGAACTTTCGGCAAATCAATAGGTTCAATGGGTGCGTTTACAGTCGGGAGAAAAGATATAATCGAATATTTAACAAACAAAGCCCGTTCATTTATTTTCTCAACGGCTTTACCGCCTGTTAATATCGCTTTTTCAAAATGGATTATTGAAAATAAGTTGCCTGAAACGTATGCAGAACGTCAAAATATGCTTAAAATAGGCAGAAAATTCGGTTCGCAAAGCCATATTATCCCTGTAATTATCGGTGGTAACAAAGAAACCGTTGAAACTTGTAATATTTTATACCAAAACGGATATTTTACGCTTCCGATAAGACCGCCTACCGTACCTGAGGGAACTTCAAGATTAAGACTTTCGCTGACGACAAAAATTACCGAAAAGGAAATAGAAAATGCAGTTTTATTGGCTAAACAAGGGAAATAGTGAAAATTTAATAGTCTTTTTTGCCGGCTGGAGCTTTGATTACAAGCCGTTTGAGTTTTTGGAATGCGCTGATTTTGATGTGATATTTGTGTACGATTATGGTGGAAAGTTGATAGTGGAAGATGGAAAGTTAAATAACTTTAAACCTGACAATATTCTTTCTCATTATAACCACAAGTGCTTAATCACCTGGTCAATGGGCAGTTTCGTTGCATATAAAATGCGTGATTTATTCAAAGATTTCGATAAGAAAATTGCAATCAACGGAACACCTTTCCCTGTTGATAATGTTTACGGAATACCCGAAAAACCGTTTCTTTTGACATTAAAACATGCAAAAACAGGTCTTGAAGGGAAATTTTATCAAAATATCTTTGACAGGGCGGAAGAATATCAAAGATACAAGAAAACTCCCGTTGAAAGAACGATTGAAAACAGAGTAGAGGAACTTCAAAACCTTTATGAAAACATAAAAAACAGCGAAAAGACTTATGAAAAGTTTTTTGACAAGGCTCTTGTGAGCCTGAATGACAAGATTATCCCTGCCAAAAATCAATTAAAATTTTGGAAAGATTTTGATGTTCATGCAGAAACACTTGAGAGCGGACATTTCCCGTATTATAATTTCAAGAGTTGGAAAGAATTGTTATGAACCCCAAATTAATCAAAAAACAGTTTGAAAAAAGTTTTGAAACCTATGACAAAAATGCCGTTGTCCAAAGGGTTTTGGCTGAAAAGTTGTCATCTCAAATTGCAAAAATCAGAGTTGAATATGAAAACATTCTTGAACTTGGCTGTGGAACGGGACTTTTAACAAAAGTGCTTGCCAAAAATTTAAAGTTCAAGAACTATTTTGCAAATGATTTAGTTGAAAAATCCGAAAAATATATAAAATTAATTGTGCCTGAGGCAAAGTTTTTTCTAGGAAATGCTCAAAAAATCAAAACTTCTCAAAAATTTGATTTGATAATCTCTAATGCTGTTTTTCAATGGTTTGAAAATTTGGACAAGGTTTTCGAATATTTTAAACCAATGCTGAGGAAAGACGGTATATTTGCGTTTACGACATTTGCTCCTGATAATTACAAAGAAATTGCTTATTTAACGGGGCTTTCTCTTGATTATAAATCTTTAGGAGAAGTGAAAACGGTTTGTTCTAAATATTTTGATATATTATACACGGAAGAATATAAGCAGACATTGAAATTTTCAACCCCGCTGGAATTATTGGCGCACATGAAAAATACCGGAGTAAATTCACTCACCTCAAAACATTGGACAATAAAAGAAGTCAAAGATTTTTGCGACAGATGTTCGGATTGCTATGCCACTCCAAAACTCACCTATTCTGCGATAATTTTTGTTGGCAGGGTTGACTAAATATAATAATGTCGTATTGACATTTTTATACAACACAATCTTGTTTTTATATTTTGATGCAAAATATATATTTCATTCTTCAACGAATTCCAATAAATCGTTAACTCCACACTTGAAGAATATGCAGAATTTATTAACAATATCTAACCCAATATTTACCCTTTTATTATGAATAATTTCGGAAATTATTGATTTACTCACTCCTGTGGCATTGTGCAGAGCAACAGCTGTAACTTCATTATCCCACATTAATTGTCTGAGCTTAATTTTAATCATTTCCTAATTATAGGATAATAATTTTATATATTGACATATGTTTTAAAATATTATACTATCATTCATGATTTTAATTGTTAATATAATAATTTAAAAGTTAGTATTACAATAAATTAAGGAGAAATGATATGAATACGAACAAAAAATCAGCATTTACATTAGCTGAAGTTCTAATAACTCTCACCGTTATTGGTGTTGTTGCATCAATAACATTGCCTACATTGATAAAAAAATATCAATATAAACAATGGACAGAACAATTAAAAAAGTCTTATGCCACTCTTAATCAAGGGTTCAAAAAAATGCTTGCAGATGATGAAGTGTTTAATTTGGCTGACACTGAAGTATTTAAGTCTATTGGGGGTACTTGTCACGAATTTAACAATCCTGAAAGCACAAATTGTAAAAATTTCTTTATAAATATGAAAAAATATTTTAAAATTGTTGATATAAAAAGAATTGATTATAAATATAATACTTTAAATGATGATAGAGAATACAACAATAATGGTAACAATGTAATATTTTTAGCTGATGGTACTTTAATATATTCTTATGAATTTCTTAAATTTCCCGGTACGGCGTATTATCTTGGTCATTTTAGAATTGATATAAACGGATTAAAAAAACCAAACAAGATAGGGAGAGATATATTTGATTTTGAAATAGGCCCAGATGGGGTTTATCCTGTGGGAGGTACAAACATAAATTTTAGAAAAGCTTCATCATGGCGTGATGGTTCTGTAGATTCAGCAGTTATGTGTGAACTTGGCAGCAGAAGAGTTTCAGGATATGGTTGTGCTGCCAGAGTACTGGAAACAGGTAATATGGACTATACTGTCAGAGTTAACCAAAATAGTTTTGGTAGTGATCATTAAAAATTTTGTTATTATTAAAATCTCTCCCTAAATTTCGGATTTAAGTATGACAATATTGCTCCGCCGATTTCTTCGTTGGGATCGAAATTTGATTTTGGCGGGTGGATTGAGTTTTGGATAAGCATTTTTACCAAAGGGCCGAATGCGTCGGGAACTTGTGTTTTTCGATAAATTCCTGCCAAAAATGCCTGAATATTCGGGGATTTGGTGTCATTAAATCTTGATAAAACCGGATACATTTTATCAATCCCTTTGACATCATTATCAAGCATTCTGTCCAAAATATAAAGGGTTTCGGTTATCTGGGTTTCGTTGTTGGAATTTTCAAGGATTTCCGACAAATACGGCAGGGCATTCTCTCTGCAATTTACAAAATATTGGACTTTTTCAGGGTTTACGATTGTGTAGTTTCGACTGCCGGAGGGGAGAATGGTGGATTGTCTGATAAATTGATCGTTATTAGAGGTATGGAGAGGTATGTAGGTATTGTAAGACAATAAGACGTTAGGACGATAAGACGTTAAGTTCCTATCAGTCTGAGGTTTCTGTGAAATTTCGCTAAGACTGCTATCATTAAATAGCCTGCCCTCCTGCCTTCCTGCCCTCTGTTCCTCTAAATTCTTAGCTGCTTGGCTACCTAGCTGCTTAGCTGCTTCTAACTTTCCACTTTCCACTTTCAATTTTCCACTCCTTTACGCATACACATACGGCGGGCCAGTTTTGAATTCAAGCAATATATTTTCCGCCATAACTTTTAATTCTTCCTTTGGTTTGCCCGCTCTTGCCTGTTTGTAAAACTCTTCCATCAACGGCTGAATTGCGGAATCTTTTTTGGATTTAAAGTTCTTTAATTCCGTTGATACAAGTCTTTGCTGAAGTTCCGCTTCCGTATCGGCATTATATTTTTTTACCTGAACTTCTTTTATCGCATCTCCCGCAAGTTTTCCGCCGTATCCGACTGCGGTTAACCCTGTTGTACCTAAAAATAACGCTCTGAATTGTTTGTTTTCCGTATCTAAAAGATAGTTATACAAAAAGGCGCGATAATCGTTTACATGAGAATAGAATGTCGGCTTTGGAGTTTTTCCGCCTCCGCAGTAGATATTTGCATCAACCGTTGATTTGTTTATTTCTTTTGAGATTCGTTTTATAAAATCTTCTTTATCAGACCAATTAAGAGGTTTTAAAAATTCCCTGATTTCATCTTCCGAGGATTCTACGGTTTTAAAAAGGTTTTCAAGATTTGCCATATCATGATTTTTTGATTTTTCGGTTGAATTTTTTACTACTTTTGTAATCTCATTTTTTGTATCTTTTATGAATTTTTCAAGATGTCCTTTGCTTTTTGTTAAAAGTTTCAGGGACAAAAATCCAAGCCCTGCAATGCCTATGGCGGTTGAGAGGCCTAATAAGAAGTATTGAAATTTATTTTCTTTAGGCGATAGGGCGATAGGGCGATGGGGCGATAAGACCTTATCGGAAGAACAAAAAGCAAGAGAGGACAGGCTTATATCAGGTTGAAAGTTGAAAGTTGAAAGTTGAAAGTTATCTGATTTTCCACTTTCAACTCTTTTTAGCTGCTTAGCCGCTCCAAACTTTCCACTTTCCACTTTCAACTTTCCACTACTCTTAGCTGCATTCTCAACATTTAGATACCTACCCAACTCAATCGCCTTTTGTGAGAGCATACTGCGTGTAATTTGAATTTTGCCTGAAAAAGATTGTGTTTCAATGTCTATTAATCTTTCCTGCAAGTTTTTTTGAATGTCTGCTTCTTTTTTCTTAACCCAAACTTCTTTAAAGCCGTCAAAGAATGTTTTTCCCATAAAAGCCATTGCTGTAAGTGCAAAAACACCCACTCCCGCCTGAATTGTTTTGTAGTTCGGACATTCAATAATTCTGTATAATGCCTGAAAAGTTTCGTCATTAATTGCGACATTTCTGACTGTAGGAGGGACACGTTTGAGTGAATCTATTGTTAAATTAACTTTTGAACTGTGATGAATAAGTCCTGCAATTCCTGTGATTGCCCCCATGACACCAAGTGAGATTGCACTTATAGGCAAAAGACTTTTATGCGTTTTGTCTTTTTCGTAAAGTTTTTCGGGTAATTTTGTATTCTTAGAAATTACAAGAGTGTCCATTGTGTCTGTTAAATCAACTTTTTCGCAGGTCGGACAGTCTTTTATCAAATTATTGACTAAAACACCTTCCCGCGTTTCGGAGTTTGTTCTTTTTTGCGGTTGTGTCAAATTTCTTTGTTGTCTTTTGGTTTCTGCATCATGTAACGGACTAATTGGCATTATTTTAATATTAGTGCTTACAGAGGTCAGGAAGTCAGGAGGTCAAGCCATTTATTTTTAAAAAGCTTGCCTTCCTGCCTTCTTGTCTTCTGTTTGCTCTATTTTCCTTTCTGTTATTCTTTTGTATAAATCATGTATAAACGTTTTGAGTTCAAATGTTCTTTTGACTTCTTCTATCTGTTTTTCGTTGTTATCTGTATCAAGCGGTTTGAATATCGAAAACAGCGATTTAACTTTTTTCTTAAAATTACCGAAACTTTCGGAAATCTTCTTTTCTGTCGAATTTTTCAATTCTCCCATTATGGCGGCTAATTTGTCTGAAATGTCGGCAAATTTCTGCCCGATATTTTGTAATGCTGTCGGGATATTTGCTACAAATCTTATTGGTGCACCAATTAAAGTATTTAGGACAAATCCTACGGGTTTTGCGATTATTGAAGGTGAATTTTGAGTGAAGAATTGAGCTATATTTGCTAATTTTTGACTTGCATTCATAAGGTTATTTTGAAAAATTTTTGCGTTTTGGGCAAAGTTTTGGGCATCTTGTTGTCTTTGAAGTTGAGCATTTTTTTGAGCCTTTAAAAAAGCACCAATTGCAGCACATTCATTCCAGCTCATTTCGCCGGGTTTTGCGGAAAAATCAGCTTTTTTTGCACCTCCGCCCATACCCGAACATATAGGACAAGCACCCTGCGGCAGGCCGTGCGGACAGCAGCCGACTTTTGAGCTATTCTGAATTGATGATAAACTTGTCATTAAAAAATCCTCATACGAGGACTCAAATACATTTCCAAACTGCACGTAGAAATGATTATTGAGCATTCCGGCTTTTACGGCTGCGGCAGCAGTCGGAGATCTTCACTCCGTTTCCTCTTGAGAACAATTTTATTACAATAATATTTTTTAGTCAATTAAAGAATTTTGTCGGGTTTCACAAAACATATGCTTTATTTGTCAGATACTGAAAAATTATCGGGTAACTCTTTTTCAAGCTCTTTCATAAATTGTGATATTGTTAATCCAAAAGCATCTGCTAATTTAAACAATGTAGTTAATTGAGGATCTTTTACATTTCTTTCAATATCGCTTATTACAGATGACGGAATATCATATTCTGCTCCAAGCATAAATTGGCTCTTGTTTCCTCTCAGTCTTTTAACAGCACTTGCCAATGATTTCATTATAATTTTTCGCTTTTGCTCTTGCATATTTTTATTTTTGACAGTAATATCAAATTGCGCTATCGCGAACGCGATAATGCTTAAGTATGTAATTATTATGAAATTCAGAACAATCATTGCAAAACTACTTTCTTGCTGGATATTGAACAAAAGTGCCAGAAAGAACTTTCGCAATTTTTTACTGTATTTTTCAATAATTGATTATTTCAGGTTCAAAAATCAAAATTTTCATATAATCTCACTCGGAAACAATTGCCTGCCAAGGGTACTTACAACAGCAATAAAATTAAAACCCAGAAAAATTTACGGAGAAAAAACCTGCCCGTTTGATTTGTGTGTAAACAATGACATTAACAGAATTACCGAATTAATAAATAATGATTTTTCCGATTTTTTCGTCAATCTGAAATATGACAACGGAAATTGGCATAATGAAAATTTTGTATTTATTCACGATAAAAATTTAACTTTGGAACAATTTAAAAATCGCTATAAAAATAGGATAAATAATTTTCTTTACCTTTTAAAATCTGATAAAAAACTGTATTTTATATATTCAAATTATGATGAAAATCTCTCTAATAAAAATGATATAAATAATTTATATTATGCAATTAAGACAAAGCGTGAAAACAAACCGTTTCAATTAATTCTTTTGATATCAAAGAATATTGAAGGTTTAGATGAAAGTATTATTCAAATTGTGAATGATTTCAAAATTGAAGATAGCGATTGGGTAAAGAGAATGTTAAATATTTTGAGGAATGATAAATACTCTGATTATAAGATTATTATGGAGAATGAATTTAAAAAA
The DNA here is from genome assembly GCA_017633675.1 of bacterium. Lineage (GTDB taxonomy): Bacteria > Cyanobacteriota > Vampirovibrionia > Gastranaerophilales > Gastranaerophilaceae > Stercorousia. The sequence continues at coordinate 10,540 of JAGBOW010000051.1, forward strand.
ATCATAAAGAAATATATTTCTGCGCAAAAATAAAAGAAACGTAGGCGGGCAAAGACGTAATAAGCTGTGCCCATCTTAAGTTTGTCATTATCAAATAAAATTGTTAAGAAATATTAAGCTTATTTTTTCACAATTAGCAATTTTTTGTTGAAAAAATTTTTTACATATACAAGGTTAGGTTAATTTAATTTTGAAAGGGTTAGGTTATGACAGTAGGTTCAACAAACATGTTTAATCCGTATAGCGGACTAAGTGAAGATTTTATGTGGAATGCTTATTTGGCAAATTCACAAAACACATCTCAAACAGGAGCACTAAATCCTGCATTTACGGGCAGTAATTTATCAGGACAGCCTTCAACTGATTGTTATCAAGGTTCGTCAGGTTTTAGTACGGGCTTAAAACTCGGAATTGCAGGCGGTTTAGGTACTGCGGCAGGTATGTATTATTTCGGCGGCGACAAAGTTAGCCCGATTTCAAATAAAGTATTCAATGATGATATTTTAAAAGCCGTAGAAGAAGATTATGTAAAAGTTGCAGAAGGAAATGCTCTGGAAAATTTTGCTAAAGCAAAAGAAGCAGAAGTAAAAGCTAAAGGTTTTAAAAATATGAAAGAATTTGATGCAACAAAAAAATATGTATTGGCATCAAAGGAAGAACGTGCTGCATTTCCAAAAGATTTAAGGAAGCTGGTAAGGAAAGGATATTTATCAAGTCCCGATTTATACAAAACTGAAATTTTAGAGATTGATGGTGCTATAGCAAATATCGATATGGAAGATATTACAAAAAAAGCTCTTGAAGATGCAAGACAAAACCATTTAGGCTATCAAACAGAAAAGCTTGCGAATTTGCAAAAACAAAAGAATTTGATTGCGGGTTTGGCAGAAGATGCTAATGCAGCTAAATACGAAGAATTAATCAAATCAAACCCGAAAGCATTCGGTATTGATAAAACTGAAGCTGCAGAAATTGAAGCTGAAGCAAAAAGAATAGCAAGTAGTTTTAAATCCAGAATAGATGCATTAAGTTCTATAGATAAAGCACTTGAAAAACAGGTAACTCAAGTTAAAACAACAAGAAATGCAGTAAACGTAAGATTTGCAAGTTATTGGGATGATGCGGCAAAAGAATTAAGCCCGACTGCACCTCCTGAATTGGCTAAAGCCGTTAAAAACTGCAAATTTACAAAAGCCGGAAAATACGGTGCTATCGCAGCAGGTGTCGGTTTAGTTCTCGGCTGGCTGTTCGGCGGTAAATCATAAATAATTTAACCATAAAAATCATAACCCCTTAGCAAGGCTGACCGCCTTGCTTTTTATTATGGAATTTATAATATCTTTTTGGGTTATGTTGGGGTTTATTTCTTTTATTGAAGTTATTGTTGACGTATCAACATCTTCTTTAAAAATCTTTTCTAATAAATTTTTATTATAATCGTATAATATTGAACCATGTTGGAGTATATAACCGTTTTTCCTGAATTGCGCCGAACCTATTAATTTTTTACCCTTATAACACAGATCTGCACCGGTTGATACAAGCATACAATAATCTTTATGACCTTGAAGTTTTCTTTCCCCGCCAAAATCAAGCTCTATATCCAATTTTTTGAAAGCGTCAATTAGTATTTGAGAAATTTCTTTGTAGGAATTAACAACATTCTCTCCGTTTTTAAGATATGAAAACGGACAAACAAAACTATACGTGATTTCATTATCATGTAAAAGTGCTCTGCCGCCTGTTAAACGTCTTACGATATCAATATTATTTTCCCTTAAAAACTTTGTGTCTACAAAATCATCTCTCTGATTTCTGCCTAACGACACACACGCAGGCGACCAGCCGTATAGCCTTAAAACGGGGTCCTGAGAGTTACTGCTAATTGCATCTTCAAGCAAATCGCAGTCAATCCGCATATTTTCCGCACCTGTTTTAATCTCAAAAGGTATAAACTTCATAATTTCTAATTGTCATTCTGAGCCGGTTAGCAGATTCTTCGCTTCGCTCAGAATGACAGATTAGGCGAAGAATCTGTTTTTTACTTATCCTCTCGCTTTTTTAATTCATCTTCGAATTGTTTAAACACTTCGTTTCCGACAAATTGTTCAAGAGAAGCTCTTTTTGCCAAAAAATCGGATTTAGCTTGCATTTGATTATCTAAAGCTGTTCTGTAATAAGCGTCCGAAATTAAAATCAATTCTCTTGTCATGTTTTGAGAAATCTGATAATTCTTTCTGCGTTCTTTTACGATATCGTCCATCATTTTTAATTTTTTTCTGGATATCATGTAGTCATAATACAAATCTACGGCTCTTTGTTGAAGGTCTTCAACTTTTCGCACCAAAATAATCATATCAGCATCATTAACTTTGGTATATTTATAATTTAGGGCTTTTGTATCCTGTGACATTATTCCCAACACATTTCCCCCGATTAAAGAACTTGCCGCAACTACGGGATTACCCATTCCGGCACCTAAAAGCGTAGACATACCTGCAATTGTGGACAAAACTTTTTTTACGGATTTTTCATCTGGCTTATCTTCATCAGGATTTGCCAGTTTGTATATAGCAAAATTAATAGTATCGCTTTGAGATGCTGCACCCTGCCACAACAATGATAAGTCGCCTATCAAATCGTCCTGTTCAAGTTCCAAATCAGCGGAAACTTCTCTTGAAATCTGTTTTATACTTAAATCCGCATAAGTCAAATCATTTGAATTAAATTGTTTTACTTCTTTTTTGACGTATTCCTGATGAAGAAGATTTTGAGCTTTAGCTTCCGTATACTCTTTTTCGGGGATTTCAGAAAGTCCCGTTCTGTAGGCTTGAGGTTTCGGTTCGTTAAAATCATCATAGGTAAGAGCAAAGGCAGGAATATTTAAGTTTATAATCATCAATAAAATTAACAAATTTCTCATCTTAACACCGCCTTTTCACCCAACAATGTTCCTCCGTAATTAAATTGGTATAAGTTCAGCTTGTCAACAACTTTTTTACCGGCAAGACGCTGTAATTCAAGGTGATATTTTTTTGCCTGTTCCATATAATAAAATTCTTCCACTCTCATGTTGTCATACAGTGCAGACGATATTGAAATTTCCATTACATCTTCGTTATCCAGTGCATTACCGTAATTTTTATTATACAAAAGTAATCTCTGGCGGGTTTCTTTCAGCATAGATAAAGAACTTTTGTAATTGTAATATGCGATAATAATTTTATCTTGCAAGCTTTCGACCAACCCTGCAAGTTCAATCAGTTCCGTATCGGTAAGAGGAATTTCTGTCGGCATGGTTTTTCTGTTAATCAAATTTTGTGCCAATCTTCCGGCGGAAAATGCGGTAGTTTGGGTTAAATAGTTACCTCCCATCAGTGTCGGTGCTAATGAAGCACCGGCAACAACTGCCGACAATGTTTTTGCCATTAAAGAAGAATGTATTCTCCTTTGACTTTCTGGGGTTGAAAGTTTTTTCAGAGCAAAACCTATAACCTGATTATTTTCAACCGTTCCTTTCCAGAGATTTTCTATGTCCTCAACATCTTTTTCTTTTTGCCGATTTATCAGTTCCCGCAAAACATCTTCGTCATTAACAAGTAAAGATTGTTTAGCCTTTACGTTTGTATTCGGAAGTTTTACGGATTGCTTTTCATAATCTGTCAGCAATATTTGTTCCGCCGAAACCTGAGCCCCAATCAATATAAAAGATAGTAAAATTAAAAATCTTTTCATAACAAATTTATATCATAAGCAAATTAATAAATCCAATGATTGATAAACTTCTACATCAAATGAATGTTATCCGTATTTATAAAAAAAATTATTATTATAAATCGGAGAAGATAATGAAAGTTCAAAACAAATATTATGAAAAAGCAAATAACCTGAGGTTTGAAAGTTTGTACAGGGAAGCTACGGCAAGTTATCTGAATGCGATTTTAATAGACAGAAAAAGTGCCGAAAGTTATTTCGGGCTTGGGGTATGTTATAAAAATTTGGGTGAATATGAAAAAGCCGTAAAATATTTAGAAACGGCAACCGAACTTCGTACAAAATATTATGAAGCATATTTTGAACTGGGAGTTTGCCATCAGTTGCAGGGAATCGCTTGCGGTGCAATAAAAAATTTCGTTCAGGCAATTCAGGCACGTCCTGATAGTGAAGAAGCTATTTTGCAATTGGGGATTTCTCATGAAATATGTGAAGAATATGATATGGCTCTGATGATTTATCAAAAATTAATTGAAAATTCTCCGAATTTTGAAAAAGCTTATGAATGTAAATCTGCTTTATTAATGAAATTAGGAAATTACAGAGAAGCCGGTAATGTATTAAATGGCCTTATAAAAATAAACCCCGAATACAAATCCGCTTATGCAGGACTTGGTATATGTTTTGAGAAACTCGGACAAAAAAACAAAGCACGCAGATTTTACAGAAAATTTTTGTCATTTGATGAATTTTCTCCTCAAACCGAATTTATATTGGACAGATTTAACAGCAGCATTAAAAAAATTTCAAATAAACCTTTTACTGTTGTAAAATAATATATTTATTTTTTTGACAATTCTTAATTTATCATTAAATCATACATACAGATGATTATTACGGGTCAAAAATAGGTAATAATACGGTGTATGCCTTTTGTATACAGGTTGCAAAAAGTTCTGGAATTCAGAATTCATAAAAAAGACGAACAGTTAATGGTTGTTCAAAAGGCTCAGCAGGCAGTTTACGAGGCTGAGGAAAATATCCGAAAAAATGAAGAAGAAATCAGAACAACAAAAGAAAATATGCGGCATGCTGATCCTATGATGTTTGAATATTATGACAAATATTTAATTCATCTCTGGGAAAAAGCGGAGCAGTTAGAACAAATAAGGCAGGAACTTCAGCAAAAGTTAGACTATGAAAAAGCAATTCTCGTAAAACTTGAACAGGGTGTAAAAGTTCTTGAAAAACACAAAGAGAAAAACCGTGAAATCTATATCGCAGAAGAAAAAGCACAAGAATTGAAAAAATATTCGGAACTGGGTATAACCAGGTTTTTCAGACAAAATCAGGAAAAGATTGAAGAAGAAGAAAAAGCAATTCTAAAGCAACTGGCACAAATCGACGGAGGTCAAATATGAATACGGCAACAGTTTCAGGCTCATCAGGTTCATCAAATGTTTCACAATCACAATCAAAAACATCATCAACCGCAAAATCGTCAGAAAAATCTTTTGATGCAGAAATGAAAACGGTTGCAAAAACTGATGAAAATACCGAAACAAAAAATACAAAAGAAACCGAAAAAAATGTAAAAGAGAGTAAAATCGCTGACAAAAAAGCTGAGAAAAAGGATAATAATCAAAATGAAGCTGATGAAATCGTTCCTCACGAAATTTATAACGGAGAAATAAGTTATGCCGATTTTAAATACCACAATGAAGGTCAATCCGTTTTATCCCGAAATATTCAGCATTTATTGGATACAAAAGATTTGATGAATACTATTAATTCCGCTCACACCGTTGATTATGATGCAATAAATATGTCTGATGAAGATGCAAACTTCTTCGCCAACCTTGTTCAAAATACCGATATGTCAATGAAAGGTATTATGAATGATGTCGGAAACGAATTAGTTCAGAATAATCAAAATGTTCAAAAAAATATTCAAGTTTCCTCTGTTTTAATGGAAAAATTAGCAGAATCATTGAGAACTAATCAGCCTTTCAGGATAGATTTTGACAAAGATGTTTCCGTCATTATAAAGGTAAATAAAGACGGCAGTCTTTCCGCAAACTTTATTCCGGGGGATAAAGCTGTTGAGCAATATTTGAGAAACAATATTGACAGTTTAAGACAACGTTTTGACGAAGAGGATTTGCCATACTCTCAACTTTCATACAGCAATTCAAAAGAAGGCAGACAACAAAGAAGTAAAAAGGAGAACGACAATGAATGATTCATTTGTAACGGCACTCAATACTCAAAAAACAACCGTAAACTGGATGGACGTTATCGCTCATAACATGACAAACGTCTATACACCGGGTTTTAGAGAACAACAGGTTAATTTTAAGACTTTTTTGGGCGGAGCTATAGCTGATGATTATGACAAAAAGATTGATCAGGGAAAATCTACTCCGGGTACTTCCAAAGAAAACTTATTCCTTGAAGGTAAAGGTTTCTTTTTAGTCAAAAATGACGAAGGTAAAAGTATATACACAAGACTTGGCGAATTTACGTTTGACAAAGAAGGTGTTTACAGAGATAAATCAGGAAATACGGTTCAGGGTTATATTCTGAATGATAAAGGCGAAATTATGCAGGGGACAAAATCCATTGCTGCAGATTTATATGAAGAAACCGCAATGAAAGGCGGTGCCTTGGATATTCCGACAACAAACATAAAACTGTGGATTGACCCGAATAACGGTAAGTATTTAGGTAAATATGACGATTATGAAATAAAAAATGACGGAACAATATACGGAAAATCCGATAACGGCAAGCGTTCCGTTCCTTTATACAGAATTACGACAAGAAATTTTCATAATTCTGCAGCATTGTATGAGTTTAAACAGGGGCAGTTTCTTGAAACGGAAGAATCAGGCAAACCCGTAATCGGTGTAGGCGAGATACGTTCAGGATTATTAGAGATGTCAAATGCTGATTTTAAAGCAAATATTTCATATTATCAAATGGCAAAACTTCAAATGGAAGTTTCAAACAAACTTATTTCAACCCAAAAAGAACTCTTACAGGAAGCAATGAGGCTTGTTGGAAGCTAATAATTCGTGAAAAGTGAGAAGTGAGAGGTGAAAAGTCGTTTAAGCTCGCTTACGCTCGAAAAAATATATATTTGTTTGCGTAAGCAAACCAATAAGGTCTTTTCACTACTCACTTTTCACTTTAAAAAGACTTATATATACATTTAAACTCCATATATCGAGGACAGACATTGTCCTCTTTTTATTATGTATTTTTTTGATACAAAAAATTTATCCTGCAGTAGGGTTGTCGAAATAATTTATTGATTGTATTATTGAAACAGAGAGGGATTGTGTAATGAAAAAAATTTTTATTCTTGTTTTGTTGATGTTTGCAAATGTAGTTTTTGCAGGCGATTTCAGTGTTTATAAATTAGAAAACGGACAAACCGTTGTTATTCAGGAAGTTAAAACTAATCCTATTGTAACTGTTGATACATGGATTAAAACGGGTTCAATTAATGAAACTGACGAAAATAACGGAGTTTCACATTTTTTGGAACATCTGTTTTTCAAAGGTTCTACAAACCATGCACCCGGAGAATTTGATAAAATTCTTGAAACAAAAGGAGCAATTACAAATGCCGCTACAAGCAAAGATTTTACGCATTATTATATAACAATACCTTCAAAAGACTTTGATTTGGCACTTGAAATGCATTCCGATATGCTTTTACACCCTCTGATTCCCAGAAAAGAACTTGAAAAAGAACGTAAAGTTGTTATTGAAGAAATTATGAAAGATGCTAATTCGCCAAACACTATGGCATATGACAACCTGATAACCATGCTTTATACAACCCACCCTTACAAAAGAAAAGTTATAGGAACAGCGGATATTATAAGCAAAATCCAAAGGGATAAAATTCTTGAATACTACAATCAATATTACAATCCGTCCAATATGGTAACTATAATTATCGGTGATGTTGATTCAAAATCGGTTATAGAAAAAGTTAAAAAAGATTTTTGTGCAGAGTATAAAAAGCCTGTAAAAAATGTTTTCCCGAAAGAAAAACCCTTAACTACGCAAAAGAAAAATACTACATATTTTGATGTTCAAACAGGATATATGTTAATCGGTTTCAGAGGTACTTCAATAGATGACAAAGATTCTTATGCTTTAGATGTCTTATCGACAATACTCGGAGATGGCAGAACTTCCGTATTTTACAGAAAAATAAAAGAAGATAAATAGCTTGCAAACACAATCGGAACAGCAAATACAGGTTTTAGAGATGACGGAATTTTCTATATTTCCGCAACATTTGAACCTGATAAAACAGATACTTTGCAGTCTGCAGTATTTGATGAAATTAAAAATATTCAAAAAAACGGTGTAACTCAGGAACAGTTACAAATTGCAAAGAATATGATTGAAAGAAACACCTATTACGAAAGAGAATCGGTTTCAAATATTGCAAGCGAAATCGGATATACATTCGTAACGACTGACGACACAAAATTCTACGAAAATTACATAGACAACATCAAAAAAGTAACCGCAATTGACGTTAAACGTGTGGCAAACAAATATTTGGGAGTTGAGAAAAGTGCAGTTTCAATAGTTTTACCTCAAAGTGCAAAAGATGTTAAAATTTCAAATACAACTGTTCAGAATTCTTCGCCTGCAAAGTTTATAAGTGAAAACAAAAGCACTCAAAAATATGAACTTTCAAACGGAGCGACTGTTCTTTTGACACCTAACACATCAAACGATATTGTTGCGGTAAGTATTTATTCAAAGGGCGGAGAACTTTTTGAAAACAGAGTAGGAACAGCAAAATTGACAGCATCTGTTATGACAAAAGGCACTAAAAAATATTCGACAACCGATTTTGCAAAAGTTTTGGAAGATAACGGGATAAAAATTGTTCCGTCTGCCAAGCCCGACAGTTTTACCCTGACTGTTCTTACTACAAAAAATGAATATGACAAAACGCTTGAACTTCTTGATGAAGTTGTAAACAGAGCGAAATTAGATGATTACGAGATTGAAAAATCAAGAAAAGATATGCTTAATGCAATAAAGAAAAGTAAAGATCAGCCTTTGAGTGTGGCAATTGACGGATATAAAGGACATATTTTTGAAGGTTCACCGTATTCCGTTTCAAACAGCACTTTAGAAAAAGAATTGCCGAAAATTTCTCAAAACGATATAAAAAAATATTATGAAACTGCGTTTTATCCCGAAAATGTTGTTATATCAATAAACGGAAATGTCGATAAAGAAAAAACATTGAATGAATTGACAAGAATATTTAACGGTAAGAAAGGTCAAAAATTTGATTATTCAAAATATTCAATCCCAAATCTTACCGCACAAAAGAAAATAACAAGCACCATAAAGGATTTGAAAACTGACTGGATAATTATGGGCTGGCAGACTTCCGGAGTTAAAAACCAAAAAGACTGCGCAACTTTACAGGTAATTGATTCTCTTTTAGGAACAGGCATGAGTTCTCGCCTGTTCAAAAACCTCAGAGATAGTGACGGTTTGGCATATCAACTGGGTTCGCAATTTTCTCCGAATATTTTAAAAGGAGCTTTTATTACCTATATCGGAACAAACCCCGAAAACTTGGATTACGCAACAAAACGAATGAAAGAAGAAGTTTTTAAATTGAAAACCGAATTTGTGGGTTCAAAAGAACTTCAGGAAGCTAAGGATAAACTTCTTGGTCAATACATAATCGGTCAGGAAACCAACCTTGATAAAGCATCAACCATAGGCTGGTTTGAAACGTCCGAGAGAGGCTACGAATTCGATTCAAAATATGCGGATTTAATCAATTCGGTAACAGAATCGGATATAATTGAAGTCGCAAACAAATATTTTACGGAACAGTATGTAATATCGGTTGTAAAGCCGGAATAAAGTTATGTACTATTGTACCTCTGCGAAGTTTATTCGACAGAGTACTTGAGGTGTAAGTCTTTCCCGTTTTTCTGATATAATTTCAGTCAGTTTTTTAAGTAATGCATTTTATTGTCAGTATTGATTTTACTTGCTTTCTTGCTTCAATAATCATAGCAATATTTTATTGTACCTTGACAAAAAGGTGTAATTTTTGTAAATATATTTTAAAATATGTTTAAAAAGACATAAACAGGAAATAAGGAATATAAATGGCAAAAGTATCAATAGTAACAGCAAGTTATAACTATGAAAATTATATAAAAGAAACGATAGAAAGTGTTCTTGCTCAAACATTTCAAGATTGGGAAATGATTATTGTTGATGACGGTTCAACTGATAATTCTGTTAATGTAATCAAAGAATATTGTAAAAGAGATAGCAGAATAAAACTTTATAATCATGAAAATGGTATGAATAGGGGATTATCTGCAACTCTGCAACTTGGTATTTTAAAAGCTACATCTGATTGGATAGCCTTTTTAGAATCAGATGATACAATTTCGCCTGATTATCTTGAAAGAAAATTAGATATTATCGAAAAGTATCCCTCAATACATTTTATTTTCAATGATGTAAAAATGTTTGGGGACAAAAGAATTATAAAAAAATATAATAAACATTTTTTAAAATCTCATTTTATGCTGTCTACGGTTAAATTTCCTGCTCAAATACCTCATTTATTAAAAGATATAAATGTCATTCCAACATTTTCTGTGGTAATGCTTTATAAAAACATTTTAAATGATGTAAATTGGGAATCACCAATACCAAAATCACTTGATCATTTTTTATGGTCACAGTTAGCATCAAAATATAATTTTTATTATTTGAATAAAAAACTTACAAGCTGGAGAATGAATAAAAACAGTTATATTAACAGAGATAAAGTATCCGGATTTACTATTTTATTATTCAAATTGAGGTTACGCCAGTATTTAAACAATAACTTTTTAGTATATGACGATTTTAAAGATATATTACAAATTACGGAAAAATCAATAAAAAAGTATGAAAAATATAAAATCTTATATAAGGTATTTTATATTATTTCAATTTTTGAATTATTTATTGTAATTATTTTATTTAGGATTTTATTTTTATGAAATTAGATTTTGAATATTTAAAATATTTAATTAAAACTCCAATATCCAGAGGTGCTAGAAATTGGATTAAAAATTATTATAAAGAAATTAAAATAAAAAATTTTAAACTTTTTATGACTCTATTAGTTAAAAATGAAGAAGATATTATAGAAACAAATATTCGATTTCATAAAGCTATGGGGGTAGACGGTTTTATTGTTACCAGTCACAATTCTACTGACAAAACAAATAAAATTTTAGAAAAATTAAAAGAGGATGGTATTGTTTCAGAGATAATTTATGAAAAATCTAATATTTATAAGCAATCTGAATTTGTTGATAAAATGATAAAACTTGCAAAAAATAAATATAAAGCCGATTGGGTAATTAATGCCGATGCAGATGAATTTTATTATTCAAAAAGTTTAAATTTAAAAGGAAGTATTTTAGATGCAGATAATGCTGGATTGAATGCAGTATTAGTAGATTCGATTGTTTTATTTCCTGATGATAAGGCAAATTATATTATGGATAGCCATTATTTTATTACAAATCCACTGAGAAAATTTGAAGAAAAATTTTTAAATCTTAACAATATGTTTCTTGGATATAAAAATAAATTTCAATGTCCTAAAGTAATTCATAATATTAAAGATTACCGGGCTATACAAATGGGAAATCATGATGTTGTAATGAAAAATAAAAAATTAGTACAAATTGAAGACATAAAATTATATCATTACCATATTAGAAATTATAAACAATGGGAAGAAAAGATTTTAAGATATCTTGATACAGAGATGCCACAAAATTGTGGTATTCATATGTTACAAATGATTGACACATATAAATCAGGAAAACTTCGTGAAAAATACGAGCAAAGCTACGGTGAAGATATTCGAAACTTTCTTATCCAAGAAGGGGCGGTATCTATAGATAAATCTGTTTCAAATTTTTTAATATATAAAAATATAAAAAAGTGTGAGCGATAGCGGTGTGATATTTCAATCAGTATATTAAATTTTACAAAAAAGGCACTAAGAGTAGTCTTAGTGCCTTTTAATCAAACCATACCCTCTTTAACAGCTTTTACTGCAGCCTGAACACGATCGTTTACGCACATTTTTTGCAAAATTGAGCAGACATGCGCTTTTGCGGTATGCACACTTACTATTAATTCTTTTGCAATCTCTGTATTGCTTTTACCTGAAACAAGATGTTTCAGAACTTCAAATTCTCTCTCTGTTAAAGGAACACAACCGTTTGAGTGCGATTTGTCAGGTAAAACTCCTATATTATCAATTTTTGGTAATGCATTCAAGGTCATTTGAGCAACAACCGGATCTATCCAGCAGACACCAGTATTGACATCTCTGACAACATCAGCCAATTTGTTCGGGTCAATATCTTTCAGGCAATATGCACTTGCACCTGATGTTAAAGATGCTATAACTTCTTCACTTCTGTCATGAGAAGTCAGGGCAATAATCTTTGAATTAAAATTCATTTCTTTACACTTAACCATTGCCTCAATGCCGTTCATTCCGGGCAAACCCAAATCCATTAAAATTACGTCAGGCTTATGACGTTCGATTAATTTTAATCCCTCAACAGCATCTTCGGCTTCCGCTACGACATTAATATCTTCGTTTGCGTTCAATGCACATCTCAAACCCACACGGGTTAATTTGAAATCCTCTACAATAATAACACTAATCGGTTTAAGTTTTGTTTCTGTAATCATATTCACCTCTTTCATAACCTATTAAATACGGTCAACATGGCATGTCCATTAGACAAGTGGGTAATATTATTAAAAAATATTAGGAGCTTAAGAGCTTAGGATATTAAGTTGTTTAAAATAATGTTTTTGTTAATATTGCCAATATAACATATGATAAAACTTAAGCTTTTGGGCTCCTAAGAACTTAAAAATTTATTATTTTCTTTTATGTTATAATGTTACAACAAGGGGAGATATCATGTTTTTTTTGAAGAAAAAAGAAGATAAAAATGTAAAAGAACAAAGAATTAACGAAATATATTCAGCATTAAAAGAAAATTACGGTACGGATAAAATTTCAGATGAGAGAAAAAAAGAGTTGTCTGAAAATATAGAAAAATACGGTTATCTCACATATCCGTATATCAAAGCATTAGAAGAACTGACTCCCGAAGAAATTCTTTTCGGATTAGAAATTAAGTGGAAAAATAACGGAATTTTTAAGAACGGAAAATTTAATTTTACTGATGACAAAATTAGTGTTCTTTCAAGAAATAATGTGAAAAATTCCTCATGGATTCAAAAAGAAGGGCATAATATAAAACTAATTAATCTTGCAGGACTTGGAAACGGAAATATTACAAAAGAAACAGGGAAGTTTATGGACTGGTTAAGACAGCTTCTTATTCTCCCGACAGGAAACCTTGAAAATAATATCTTTAACACAACCGTTTATTTAATTCCGTTCCATCCCAGAGAATTCGGGTGTGCATATCTTCCTAAAAGCTCCGAAGTCAGCGAAAATTTGTTTGACAAAAATATCGGGCAAATTACAAATACTGATGCTAAAGAGCAGGTAAAGACATTCATTACACTTGCACAACTTGCAGGACACCCCGTAATTTATGATATTCTTCCTCAGACAGGAAGATTTTCAAAGGCGGTTCTTGCAAACCCCGAAATTGCAAGATGGTACGATATAACTCAATTGAATAATGATATTGAAAATAACATAGAAAAAATTTCTAAAAACATGCCGGAAACATTTGATGAGGAAGATATTGAGCTTGTTAAAAATATATACAAAGATTCTCAAAACGGTTCGAGGGGAGATTTGAGTTCGCATTATCAAAATATTTATGATACTTTTGACAGCCTTATTACGGAAGCTAAAAAGGAATTATCCAATTCTATGCTTGAAAAAGATTCTCAAACTAAAATACATAAACGAGCAAGAGAGATTGTTGCAAAAGTTCATGGATTTAAAAATAATCAAAAAATTACGGAAAATGATATCACAAAACAAATTGAAACTATTCAGGAATTGATTGCGGAGGGTTTGTGGCCGGCACCCGGCGGAGCTTGGTGTTCTGCGGGAGTTCCAATTTATGATTGTATGAGCGAATGCGGAGGATATCCGACATTTAAGCATTTTGATTATAAAGGAGAAGATGTTACAACATTTGCCAATTTGGATTGTCAAACGCCTTATTATTTCTGTTATCTTGAAAACGGTACTTACAACAAGCCTGTTATTGATTATTTTGTTAATTATATGGTTGAATTGCAAAAAGAATACAATTTTGACGGATTCAGGGTTGACCATATCGATCATATAGTAGATAAAGTTTCGGAAGAACACGGAAAGCCCATAAGCTACCGTGCACCAAGAGTTGTTTTGGGTAAATTAAACAAAACAATGAAAAATAAAATCCCGTATTTTGCAACTTTAGCCGAATATATGCTCTGGGACGATTTCCTGAAGGAATATCACAAAGATATGAATTTTGACCTTTTATGGGGAAATGATATTGTATCTCAATCAGACAAAAATCCTGAAAAAATCGTAGACGATAACCAGCACCTTGCAAATTATAATGTTAATTATAAAAACGGGGAAAAATTATCCGTTCTCAAAACATACAACAATCAGGACGGAGAATTCAGATGCATTAATCAGTATCCGGGACAATTGGGCGAAAACGGAGCTTTGTACAAATGGTTCAAATATAAGTTTTTACCGGGAGGAAAATTTGCCAACCGTCCGATGTTGTATGTAGACGGTGATGAAAGTTTTACAAAACGAGGTATAGAAAGCGTTATCGGAGAAGAAGTGTCAATGCCCCGCGAAAACAATATTGATTTTTACAAAAAATTCAATGCAATAGATTTATTCGTAAAAAATAATCCGATAATAACCGAAGCTGAAGCACAAATTATTGAGCAGGACGAGGACGGATTTTCCGCATGGTTAATTTCGAAAGTTCCGGAAAAAATAAGTTATCTTGTTGTTTCTAATTGCAAAAACGAAACGGAAGAAGTTACCATGTTTGATGAGAATAATCACGGTTATTCCGAAATAATAAAAGGCGAGCCGATTTTTGATAAAACAATTAATTTACCTTTGGATTTAACCGTATCAAAAGAATTTTATATTGATGGTGATGAATTTGTTTCATGTTCTTTTGATGAAGAAACTTCAACTTTATGTTTTGACAGGCTTGAACCCAGTGAATTCAGAGTGTATGAGGTTAAACGTTCATAATGGAAAAGTATATTGAGTTAATAAATAAAAAGCTTGATGAATATATGCCGATAAATTATCCGAACAAGATATTTAAAGCAATGAAATATACCGTAACACTTCCGGGAAAAAGATTAAGACCTGTGATGTGTCTGGAATGTTGTAATATGTTCGGCGGGAACATTGAAGATGCGGTTCCTGCAGCTTGCGCAATTGAAATGCTTCATGCCCAAACACTTATTCATGATGATTTGCCTTGTGTAGATAACGATAATTACAGACGGGGACAACTGACAAATCATATGGTGTTCGGAGAAGCAAATGCAGTTCTTGCGGGTGATGCACTTCTGACATTTGCTCCGCAAATTATTCTGAAATATTCAAAACAATTGGGGGCTGAAAAATTAATAAGAATTATGGAAGAATATTTTCGGGCTGCGGGGGCTTATGGCGTAATTGCAGGCCAAGTTGTGGATATTGAAAGCGAAAAATTAATATCGGAGGGTTTGAGGACCGGAGGTATAGATGTATGGCAATCTCATGAAGAACAGTGCTCAGGAGATTCGGAAAGCAAGCTATTTAATGATAATAGCTATACCTCTATACCTCCACACCTCCATACCTCTAATGACACCGATTTTGACTTTTATGCGCAAACCCTGAACTACATTCACACTCATAAAACAGCGGATTTGTTTAAACTTGCACTAAGGACAGGTGCAATAATTGCCGATGCAAATGAAAAACAACTTGAAGAAATAACAGAGTTCGGACAATATATGGGAGTTGCTTTTCAGATTGCAGATGATATTTTAGATGTAACATCTTCTTTTGAAAAAATGGGAAAAACAATAGGTAAAGACGAACAGGAAGGCAAGCTTACCTACGTAAGCCTTTACGGGTTAGAAAAAGCCAAGCAAGATTTGAATAGCTTGATTGATAAGTGTTTTGAAATATTTAAAAATAACAATTTGAAATCTGAGATTTTTGCTCAAATTTTGAATAAGATAAGGATATCTTAATATTTTGTCATATATGAAAATGTATGATATTATAAACGGAGAAAGAGGGTTTGATGTCAATAGATATATATAATACGGGTTTTGAAGTTATTGTTGTCGCTTTGTTTGCGGCTTTTTTAGCTCAGGTAATAAAATTTTTTATTTTTACAATCAGAACACGTAAAATTAATTTTAAAATATTTACAACAACGGGAGGTATGCCGAGTTCTCATTCTTCGGGTGTAATGGGACTTGCAACTTCTGTCGGTTTAATAGACGGTTTTAATTCAACTGCTTTTGCGATTGCATTGGGTTTTGCAATGATTACTATGTATGATGCCGCAGGAGTAAGACGTGCGGCAGGAAAAACCGCAGCCTGCCTGAACAGAATGATGGAAGATTACTATAACCATGATGTACAGGCAATCGGAGGAAAGTTAAAAGAATTACTGGGGCATACTCCGTTTGAAGTCTATATGGGCGCACTGTTGGGTATCGCACTTGCCTTCTATTTTCATTTTTATGTTTTTGTGAATATGTAAATCTGTTCTTACGGCTATATGGCGATAGGAATTATAGGTGGATAAGAGCATAGGAGAATAAGAGAGGGTTAGAGGATTAGAGGATTAGTCTTTTAACGGGGGATTCCCTCTCCCAACGGGAGAGGGTAGGGGTGAGGGGGCAAACAATGAAAAGTTAACAATATCCTTGTAGGAGAGGTGGCACGTAGTGTCGGAGGGTTTTTATCATTTTAAATGGCGGTAGAACTATAAGGCGATAGGGCGATAAGACCGTATCGGGGAATAAAATGTAAGTCGGCATTCTTGAAGTGTGCTCATGAAAAAGGTGGGCACGGCTAATGCCTTTGCCCACACAATCTATTCATCTGATTAATAATCCATTTTCCAGTTTAATTGGTCGATTAACAAACCTGAGCAACCATTACCGGCACTGTTACCGACGAAAAGACACTCTCCGTTAATACCTATCTTTGTCTTATATGAATCTATATCGCCCGAACCTACACTAGCTCTGTATACAGCATAATCATTACCACCCAATGGTGCAAGTTGTCCTCTTTCTGATATATCGAACACGAATATA
>JAGBOW010000052.1 GCA_017633675.1 bacterium
GACGAAGAAGAATTTGAAGTAAGTGAAGCTAAAACACGTAAGAATTTAATAAAGAATGCAGAAGATAAAACAAATAATGTCGGATTAGTGTTAGCAGACGGTGCATCAATAATTATGACATATGATATTGGTGCAAGAACACTGGATGTTGGTGATGAAGTCAGAGCAAGCAGAACGCAATTACCTGTAGGTGGCGGAAAACTAAAAGATTTTCCGTATACAACCTCAGTAACAGGCGCAATAGATTTTGTCATGGACGTAAATGGTGGTAAAGGCCCGAACAGTGAAACAATAAACGGAAAATGGCATGATATAAGAAGTTTCAACGGTGCACAGTTTGCAAAAGGCATGGTTTGTGACTTTGAAGTCGGAAATCTATGTGTAAAAAATCTGAGTACTACTTGTTCAGCCATAAATACGTGTACTGACACAACCTATGATAGTAACGGTACTGCAAACTTTTATTGTTCAGAAAACTGTTGGGCAGGTGCTAAGAAAGCATGTGCAGGTTTAGAAGGTATGCATCTTGTAAGCAGTGCTGAGCTTAACACAATCTATGCTGCAAAGGGCACAAATGATAAAGTTGCAACTTTTTCCGGCACATTCTGGTCGTCCGATGAGGATAATTCTTACAAGGCGCAATTCTATAGCCTTTATGGAACTACAATGAGTTCTGGCAGCACCGATAAGTCCGATCAATACGGGGTCTTGTGCGTAGGTAGTAATTAGCTTTATAGGTCGGGTTTCAACCCGACAAAACATATTGTCGGGCTAAAGCCCGACCTATTTTTCTACCTGTCATTGCGGACAAAGCTCCGCAATCTGAAAAGATCGCGCAACAAGTGCGCAATGACAAATAATTTTAAATTAATAACAACTTATTCGCTTATTTGTTTATTCCCCGATACGGCCTTATCGCCCCATAGTCCTATCGCCCTATCGCCACTTTAAATCGGCAGACTAAAGTCTACCCTACGTTTCTAATTCTCTAACCCTCTAATCAATACTTAAGCATCGATACAATTTTGGGCACACCGGCAAGTTTTTCTCTGCCGTGTAATCCTTCGAGTTCAATTAAAAATGCCATACCAACAAGATTTCCGCCTGCTTTTCTTACTAATTTTGCCGCAGCCTCTGCCGTTCCTCCCGTTGCCAGTAAATCATCAACAACCAAAACATTTGCACCTTCAGGGATTGCATCTTTGTGAATTTCAATTTTATCCGTTCCGTATTCTAATGCATATTCCTGTGAATATGTTTCAGCGGGAAGTTTGTTGGGTTTTCTGACGGGAATAAAGCCTGCATTCATTCTGTATGCCATTGGCATGCCAAAGATAAAACCTCTGCTCTCAATTCCTGCAATATAATCTATTTTTATGTCACTAAACTGTTCACACAAAAAATCGACCATGATTTTTAAAGTTTCGGCATCTTTCAGTGCGGTTGTAATATCTCTGAAAATAATACCCTGTTTCGGAAAATTTTCTACTGCTCTGATTTTATCCTTTACATTTAATACTGTTTCCATTATTTTCTCCTTTATTCTTAATTAAATTATTAGCCGCTTTGTAATTCTCCTACCTTTAATAAGTGAAGCTTTATTTTTCTCCTTTTTCAGATAATATACCTTTCAACTTATCTCTGTATTCTTTTGTTTTTTCCAGTTCTTTTTTTATGAACGACTTTATCGAAGCTTCTTCTTCCAGTACAAGTCCGTGTGCGGTTTTTCCCCAGTCCATGTCTTTTTTTATAAACATGATTTTAAACCCGATATACAGTACAAGCGGAAACCAGATAATAAAAAGATAAACGGAAGTTATTAAAGCCTCAAACATTGCATCAAATCTGGGCATAAAATCATATCTTCTTAATGCGTATCTTATCCCCAGAAAAAATCCCAAACCGATTAAACATCCCATAAAAATTGATGAATAAAGCATTTGTGTCGGAGCATCTTTAAACAGAATTTTGAAACATCTTATTGAAATTTCCATAAAGAACCATCCGGGCATTATAAACTCCGATACATAAGCCATCATATCAAGGCTTGCTCTCAAAGACATTTCCTTAGAGAACAGAACATCTCCAAAATATTCCAAATATCTGCGAATAGTACCTTCCAACCATCTTCTTCTTTGACGGTAAAGCGGTTTAATATAAATGATACCTTCTTCATAAACAACCGCATCAAGACAAAATCTTATATCCCAACCTTTTATGTGAAGTCTTGTTGACATGTCCAAATCATCAACAATAGTGTAATTGTTCCAGCCTCCGATATCCTCAAGAGCTTCTCTTTTAATTAATTCTCCGTTACCCCTGAGTTCTACCGCACCTTTTACGGCATCTCTGCCGACCTGCAAGTGCGCATCCATTGTATATTCGTTGTTTTGGCATCTTGTTAAAAGGTTTACGTTTTTGTTTCTTATAATTTTTCTTGCCTGAACCGCACCGACATCTTTCGGTTCAAGCTTTGGTAACATGATTTTTAAGAAATCAGGCTCAACCGTTGCATCTGCATCAAATACAAGAACGGCATCTCCTTTTGCAATTTTAAATGCATCATTCAATACGGCGGATTTTCCCGGAAAAGCATCTTTATTCCTGATTAATGCCGTAACATTTTTATACTTTTGTTCTAAGTCCTTTATTACTGATGCTGTGTTATCCGTACTTCTGTCGTCTATGACAATTACTTCAAAGCTGTCGTAATCCATGTGTAAAATATTTTCTACGGTATTCGTGATAACGCTTTCTTCATTATGAGCCGGAATCATTACTGTTATAAACGGTTTATAATCAGGATTTATAACTTCAGGATATTTCAGAAGTTTTCTTTTGGTTAATTTGTATGAAAGATTTAAAAACAAACAGTACAATGCCATTAATGCGCATAACAATGCCAGTCCCCAAACAGTGTTAAAATAGCTCTGGAATATATAAATAAATACACCTAACCCGAAAACTATTACAAACAGTAAAATACGTTCTTTCATAAAACTTCCTCAATAATATTATAACAAAAGATTTTTTAAAAACGGTGTTTCGTTACTTTTTGTAAAAAAGTGAGAGGTGAAATGTGAAATGTGAAAAGTCCTTTTCGGTTTGCTACGCAAACAAAGTATAGATATTCCCGAGCGGAGCGAGCTTAAAGTTCTTTTCACTTTTCACTTCTCACTTTTCACTAATAAAAAATCTCCTCCAAACAGACCTTTTTTGCCTAATAATTGTTAAAAAACGTTAAAATACTTGCATTTTAAAAAATTACGCATATAATTGGCATGTACAAAAGAAAAGGAGTTTTATTATGAACAAAGAAGAATTAGTACAAGAAATTTCAAAAAAAGTCGGTGTTACTCAAAAAGAAGCTGCTGAAGTTTTAGGCGCTTGGATTGACACTATCCAAAAAACAGTTTCTAAAGGTAAAAAAGTAACATTAGTCGGTTTCGGTACATTTGAAGCAAGAAAAAGAGCTGCAAGAATCGGCCGTAACCCTCAAACAGGTAAAGAACTTAAAATCCCTGCAAGAACAGTTCCTGCTTTCTCTGCCGGTAAAAAATTCAAAACTGTTGTTAACGGAAAATAGTTCTTGGATTAAAGACTTAAAAAGCACTTCCGATATCGGAAGTGCTTTTTAATATGTAAATTTTAACCATATGCTTGAATATAATCCAAATTAGTATTTTGCCGTGCATTGAATAAATCATATTTAACCTGTAAATCAAGCCAAAATTCGGCATCAGAATTAAATGCTTTAGCAATCTTCAAAGCCATAACGGGAGTAACAGATGCCTTGCAATTTACAATATCATAAATTGTTTTTCTTGATACTCCAAGTCTTAAAGCGACTTTTGCTACAGAAAGTCCAAGTTCATCAATAAAACCTGATTTTAATAATTCTCCGGGATGAGGTGGATTATACATTGTCATATTTGCCTCCTAGTGATAGTCTTGATAATCTACAATATATACATTTTCATTTTCAAATTCAAAGGTTATACGCCAATTTGCCTGAACAGTAATCGAATACAAATTCTTCATATCACCTTTTAATTTGTGTAATCTGAATGACGGGATGTTAAGAGCTTCGATTCTTTTGGCGGTATCTAAAGCACCCAGTATCAACCTGATTTTTTGTCCATGAATAGCTTGAATACCTTTTATGCTTCCTGTCTCGTAAAAATCACGCAAACCTTTGTGTTTAAATGATTTTATCATACTATTATTATAAACTACATTTTGTATATTGTCAAGTTACACTATACAAATTATAACTATACAATATTTTTAAAAATACTATAAATTGTTTTAAGCTTGTCATTGTCGTTTTTTATTAGTTTCTACTTATAATAAAATTTAACATTTCTTTATTAGAATTAATTGAGGTAAACTGAAAAATCTCATAAGGTTCTACTTTTAAAATTTTTGATAAATTTTCAAGAGTGGAAAGGGTCATAAAACCTCTGCCCGTTTCAATATAGCTTAAAGATGTAGTTGCAATATTTAACAGTTCCGCTAATTTCTCCTGACTCAATCCCCTTTGTCTTCTTAAATATTGAATACGTTTGCCGATTTGTTTATTTAAAGCAGAACTCATATGAAAATTCCAATATATTAAATATAAATTAATATAGATTAAATATATTAACACAATAGATTTAATCTATTATTATTAAGCAAAATATATAATAAATTTTAAAAGGAGAAATAAATACGAATATTTTTTTTACTGCGCAAAATTAGAAATTTTTTGACGTTTTGTAAAAATGTATAGTTATAAAACGAAAGTGAGGTCTAATATCAAAAACGCAGTCGAACCGGTAAGGAATAAACAAAATATTTTCGAAATAGAAAATTACTTAGGGAAAAACAATTACAGAAACAAGGTCATCTGGATATTTGGCATAAATACCGGACTCAGGGTTTCTGACATTTTAGGTTTAAATGTCGGTGATGTGAGAAACAAATCGTATATTTGTCTGAAAGAAAAAAAGACGGGAAAATTCAAACAGTTTCTTCTGAACAGAAAGCTGAAAGGAATTATTGAAGATTTTATCGAAAACCGTCCTGATGAAGAACCGTTGTTTGAAAGTCAAAAACAACACAGACTGGACCGTTCGCAGGCATACAGAATGCTGAATCAGGCTTGCAGAGCTGTAGGTGTGAAGGAAACCCGTATAGGAACTCATACCATGCGCAAAACATTCGGTTATCACCACTATAAACAGTTCAAAGATGTTGCGATATTGCAGGAAATTTTTAACCATTCATCACCAAAAATAACCCTGAGATATATTGGTATAAATCAGGATGAAATCAACGATAGCTACAGCCAATTTGAACTGTAAAATACATCATAAAAAACGGGATTATCCCCTCAAGCATTATTAATTTAGAAAAATGAGTTATCCGGAACCTGATTTGGAATCTGTTTGAAGTTCTGACCCTGAATCAGCTTCAGGGTGAATTTTTCTTTAGTTTTATAGTGCGTGAAGGGATAATTGCGTAAAAAAATACATCAAATTAAATATTTTGATGTATTATTTTCTAACATATATATTTTACAATACTTTTCACGATTTGTCCAGTCCTCAAAATGATGTATTTTTTAATTTTTGGGGTGGTGAAAACAGACACTATTCTTTGTTCTTCAGAATAATACACCATAATATTTATTATGGTGTATTTTTTAAAAGAAAGGAAGGACATATGAAAAAAATTAAAAAAGCATTCACTTTGGCGGAAGTATTAATCACTTTAGGGGTAATCGGAGTTGTTGCATCAATTACTTTACCCACATTAATAAAGGA
>JAGBOW010000053.1 GCA_017633675.1 bacterium
AAAATCAACCCAACATTATTTGATTCTGATTCAAATGATAGATGTTTTCCTGTTTTTGCCTGACTTACTTCATATTCTTCACCTTCGCCTGTTGTAACAACAGATGTCGGCCAGCAATCCGCAACATGTTCACTATCGCATCTCTTTGCAATTTTTAAATACTTTTGCAATTCATCTACAAATGCGTCTGTAGTTGCATATTGAGTATTCAATAAGCCGTGCGCCCTCATATGTTCCATGGCTTGAGTAACTTTTTGGCCGATGTTTTCTTGACGTTTTGTGTTTACATATCCTGTTATATTTGTAAACAATGCAGGCAGGGTGATTGATGCAACCACGCCAATGATGCCTAATGTGATTAAAACTTCCGCAAGTGTAAATCCTTTTTTCATTTTTACCTCCATTAATTTTTATTAAATATTAATAGTTATAATTTTTAAAAATAAACATTATGATTATATATTAACATATTGTTAATAATTTGTCAATATGATTATATGGGTGTAAAAGAAGACATTAAAACTTTATTTGTGCAATCAAGCTGGACAATGAAAGCTGTTGCGGAAGAAATGACAAAGCGTTCGGGGCGGGTTTATTCAAGTCAAATGCTTTCGCAAAAATTATATAGAGAAAATCTGCACTATAAAGAGGCAAAATTAATTGGTGAAATCTTAGGTTATGAATTAAAATTTGAAAAAACGAACAGCAAAATATCTAATTAGTTAATATCAATTACGCTCACTCCGTCCCCGCCTTCGGAATCTTCGCCGGGTCTGAATTTTGCAACATAAGGTGATGTGGAAAGGAAATCTCTTACTGCTGTTTTCAATGCACCTGTTCCGTGTCCGTGAATAACGGTTACGCAGGAAAGATTTGCAAGGCTTGCTTTGTCAAGATAATTTTCCAAATCATCAAGCGCTTCTTCAACTTTGTATCCTCTCAAATCAAGCGTGCTTGCGATATTAATTCGTCTAAGTTCAAATGAGCCGAATGAATTCGGCTTATAAACATTTTCTTTTTTCTCATAAGCAGAATCATAAGGCGCAAGTTTTTTAGTCTTGATTTTCGTCTTAATATTTCCCATTTGTACTATAACGGAACCGTTTTTGTCGGGCAAAGTAAGTAAAATTACAGGCTGATTGAGTTCTTTTAA
The DNA here is from genome assembly GCA_017633675.1 of bacterium. Taxonomy (GTDB): domain Bacteria; phylum Cyanobacteriota; class Vampirovibrionia; order Gastranaerophilales; family Gastranaerophilaceae; genus Stercorousia. The sequence goes on from JAGBOW010000053.1 coordinate 1,154, forward strand.
GATTAATTTATCGCCCTCTTTTACATTTTCCCAATCAATACGGGCATATTTCTGTTTTTCATCATGTTCGGATAATTTTTCTCTGAATTTTTGTTCCGTTTGGGCTAATCTTGCATAAGATCTTCTTGCGATTTTTTCGGATTTTTCTCTGCGCAATTCTTCTAAAATCTCTTTAATTTCGGCTTTTGCGGATAAAATTTCCCTGTCAAACTTATCTTTTATATTTTTTACTGTTTTTTTCTTATCTTTTTTGATTGCATCAAGGTTAGACTGGTATTCTTCCTTAATGTTTTCTGAAGTTTCTTTTAATTCTTCGGCTTCTTGAAGATTTTTTGCCAATTTCGCCTGTGTTTCCTGCAATTTTTCAACAACAAGAATTGATGGATCTTTAGAATTAATTATAATATCTTTTGCTTTTTCTGCTAAATCTTTTTCAAGCCCGAGATTTTGCGCAATAGAAATTGCGTTGCTCAACCCCGGTATTCCGATTAGCAATTTGTAAGTAGGTTTTAAGGTTTCCGTATTAAATTCTACTGATGCGTTTTTAAAATATTGATTTGTATATTCAAGAGCTTTTAATTCGCCGTAATGGGTTGTAATAGTTGACAAAACATCTTTTTCGGCTAATTTTTCCATTATAACTTTTGCTAAAACCGAACCCTCGACAGGATCTGTTCCTGCGCAGATTTCATCAAGGATTACAAAGGTTTTCGGGTTACTTTGTTTTAGTATTTCGATAATGTTTGTCATGTGAGATGAAAATGTTGACAAATTCTGCAAAATGCTCTGATCGTCCCCGATATCGGCAAAAACTTTTTCAAACGGGTAGATTTTGGAGTGGGTGCATGGGAGAAACATTCCTGATTTTGCCATTAAAATAAAAAGTCCGATGGTTTTTATTGTTACGGTTTTTCCGCCCGTATTAGAACCTGTTATTACTACAGATTTATAACTCTTTCCGATTTCGAAATTATTTGTAACTATATTTTCAACGTTCAAAAGAGGATGTCGCATATTTTCAATTTCCAAAATTTTGTGCGTAACAATTTCAGGTTCCGTAGCCTGTAATTTTATGGCATATCTTGCTTTTGAAAAATGAAAATCAATGTTCGCCAAAATCTGTTCGGAATATCCGATTGCTTTGATTTCGTCTTTTACAAGGTTTGTCAAACCTGTCAAAATTCTCACGATTTCGGAGTGAATATTTGATTTAATTTCTCTGATTTTGTTGTTTAGAGGGACGATTTGCTCAGGTTCTATGTAAAATGTTTTATTTGTTGCCGAAACATCATGAATAATCCCTTTTACTTTGTTTTTTGATGATGCAGAAACCTGAAAAACAATCCTGTCATCGCGGGTTGTATAGATATTTTCCTGCAAATGTTTTGAAAAATCGGGCGAATTTAAAAGTGAGGAAACCGTAATGCGCAAATTCTTTTCGTTATCTTTCAATGCCGAATAAAGCCCTTTTAGTTCTTGTGTTGCATCAGGTCTGACATTTAAATTTTCGTCAAATGTATTAAAAATTTTATCTTCAAGTTCCTTGTCCGTTAAAAGTTCTTGTGCATCTTTTTTTAATATAGAATTTTCGTCTGAATTGTCGGTTAAAAATTTTTTAACAAGTCTTGAAGTTCTGAGGGTTTTTGCTATATCAATCAATTCTTCTTCCGAAAGATAGCTTGCGCCGAAGTTATTTTTTATCCCTTCAATATTTGCAATATAATCAATCGGAAGTTCAGCAGGAATATCAAGAATATATTTGGCTTCTTTTGTGTATTGGAGTTCTTTGTTAATTTTTACGATATCGTCAAATGGTTTGAGATTTAAACATAAATTTTTGCTTTGAAAAGTTTTTGCAAAATTTGATAAATTTTCTGTAATTTTGTCATATTCAAGAGATTTAAGGCTTTTTTCTTCCAAATTCATAAAATAATATTATCATGAATACATAATAAATATTAATACAACAAAAAAGGTGTCTGAAAGACACCTTTTTTGAATTAAAAATTTTGACTATTTAAGTTTTACGCTGACTGAAGTTCCTTTTTTGGAAATTTGAACTTTGCCTTCTCTGGCTAACCAGCCAAGACCTAAATCAGCAAAGTTTCCTTTCAAATCTAATTCTTTTTTCATTTTTGAAAAAGTAGATTCTCCGTTGTTGTTTAAATAATCATAAATCTCACCTGCTGAGAGTCCGATTTGTTCCTGTAATTCTTCTTGTACCATACTTACCTCCATTTATTTTTATTACATCTTTTTGGTATGGTTATATAATAGACTAACGGGCAAAAAAATGCAATAGGTTAAAAAGATGAGGACAAAAATTTTTTATTTGATAACAAAACAATTTTCATGTTATCATAATGTACTATGGAAGGGCAGATTTATAAAATTCATTCCGATTTTTATTATGTAGATGACGGACAAACATATTTTGAATGTAAAATAAGAGAAGTTTTAAAAAAACAGCGTGAAAAAATTCTTGTCGGAGATTTTGTTGAATTTGATAACGGTGTAATTACAAATATTATTCAGAGAAAAAATTTTATAAAACGACCATCTGTAGCAAATATTGACCAGATAATTGTTGTATCTGCCCTAAAAGAACCTGATTTAGATTTGCATCAATTAAACAGATACATTTCGCTTGCAAAATATTATGATATCCCGACAGTTCTTTGTTTTAACAAAGATGATTTGAAATGGGACAGACATTTAAGTTCAAAAATCAGGAGTATTTATGAACCTTTGGGTTATAAAATTGCCTACACATCAGCTGCAGAACATAAGGGAATAAAAAATTTTGAAAAGATTTTAGAGGGTAAAACAAGTGTATTATGCGGAAATTCCGGTGTCGGGAAATCAAGTTTGGTGAATGCGATTAATCCTGATTTAAAACTCCGAACAAAAGAAATAAGCGAAAAAACTCAACGTGGTACACACACAACCCGTCATTGTGAAATAATAAAAATCAATGACACATCAAGAATTGTCGACACTCCGGGGTTTTCAAACGTAAGATTTGATTTTATTCTTCCTGCTGATGTGGATTTATTGTTCCCTGAAATTGCACAATACAGAAATAATTGCAAATATTCGGACTGCCTTCATATTAATGAGGACGGCTGTAATGTTCTTGAACATATTGAAAAAATTGATGAAACCCGTTATGAAAGTTATCTCTCATTTATTGATGAAGCAAAAGAGTACAAAGAACGTATAAAATATGAGGGTAAAAAAGAAGAACATTCTAAAAAAACAGTTCATAACCGTCAAATAGCAAAAATCAGCGGAAAGAAACGTCAAAGTGCAAGGAATACTTTAAGACAGAAGTTGTATTTGGAGATTGAAGAATCATAACAGTTGAAAGTTGAAAATGTAAAGTTGAAAGTAAAACAAACTTTCCACTTTCAATTTTCCACTTTCAACTTCATCCAAATAAATGTATACTTTTCACAAACAATCATTATTATATAGATATGAAGAAATTTATCCTGCCTTTATTAATAGTTTTGTTGTCGGGAAATTTTGCTTTTGCTGACGGTGATTTGTGGGATAATTTCGGGGATTCAAATGTTTACGGTCAAAAAGCCGTAACTGATGATGAATTTGACAAAGCGCTTGAAAGTAAAAAAAAGAAACCGCGAAAAAACAAAGAGGAAAAAGCACTTGAAAAAGGTAAAGCATTTTCTCAGAGTAATGAAACGGAAATGCTTAATAATACTATGAAAGAGCTCCCTGTTCTTTTAATTCCCGTTAATTTAAAAGTAAAAGAGGGTTATACCGTTCCTGTCGGCCATTATCAGGTTGAAGGGGTAAAAGATGATGACGGGAATGTTTTTATAAAACTCTATCAGGCGCATGATTTGATTGCAAAAATTCCCGCAGAAGAAACAGATGATGATTTCGGGGAAGAAACAATAAATTTTGTAAGATTAAACCCGCATGGTGATTATCATGTTGAGATTTTGTACGGCGGAATTGATTTTAATGCGTTTGCGATAATTGATGTGGAGTAAAAGAGCATAGGTGCATAAGATAATAAGAGCATAAGAAAAAAAGACTTTAGCTTGGGGTTTTAAATGGCGATAGGACTATAAGGCGATAGGGCGATAAGACCTTATCGTTTAATTTAAAAAATACACCATAAAAAACACATCAAAATAAATATTTTGATGTGTTTTGTTCTAACATATACATTTTACAATACTTTTCATGATTTGTC
>JAGBOW010000054.1 GCA_017633675.1 bacterium
CTTCACTATTAGGCTTTTTTGAACCGTTTACGTCCATGACAAAATCAATTGCTTTTGTTACAGATGTGGTATACACAAAATCTTTACTCTTTCCACCACCTACAGGTAAAGATTTTATACCGACTCCTTCTTTAGCTTCAACTTTATCACCTACATCAATTGTTTCTGATGCAGGATTGTAATTTAAAATTATTGATGCACCGTCAGATAATATTAAACCAACATTATTAGTTTCAGTCGATAATGATAAATTAGCACCTGTTTTAGCTTTTGAAACTTCCAATTCTTCACCATCTGACATGGTTACTTTTTCAGTCGGCCAACAATCTGCAATATGTTCACTGTCACATCTTTTTGCAATTTTCAGATATTTTTGTAATTCATCAACAAATGCATCTGTTGATTGATATTGAGTGTTTAATAATCCATGCGCCCTCATCTGTTCCATAGCTTGGGTAATCTTTTGCGCAATATTTGCCTGTCTTTCGGAATTAACTCTCTCCGTCACATTCTCCATAAATGAAGGTAAAGTAATTGCCGCAACAACTCCGATTACTCCCAGAGTTATCAATACCTCCGCCAAAGTGAAAGCAAGTTTACGATTATCTTTCAAAGTTTCTACGTGCGTAGCAGCTTCCGGCAAAGTAAATTCATTTTTTAATTCAAATTTTTTAAACTTTAACATTAAAATACCTCCAAAAATAAAAGTTTTTATTTATATATTATAAACTATTTATTTAATTTGTCAATTGTTTTTAAATTAAAAGTTTATTTTTTGTAACTGTTATTTTTTTAATAATTTTTAGGAGTAGTTTATGGATATAAAGGTTTTAATCGGGCGCAGAATTAAAGCAATACGAAAAAGCAGAGGGCTTACACAGGAGAAGTTGTGCGAACTCATTGGTATTGAGCCTCAAAGCATGAGTTATATGGAAACCGGAAAATTTGCTCCTTCACCTGATACCCTGCAAAAATTATCTGATGTTTTGAACGTAAAACCTTATGAATTTTATTATTTTGAAAATATTACAGAAAAAGAAATGGAAAAAATTTTAACAAGCGCAATAAAAAAAGACAAAAAATTACTCAAAATTTTGTATAATGTGTATAAATCTTTGGAATATTCTTTGTAGTAGATAAATAAGTGAAATGTGAAAAGTGAGTTGTGAAAAGACCTTATCATAAAGCAGTCCTAGTAAAATTTTATCAAAATAATATATTGTAAAGAACTACTCACCATTCACTACTCACTACTCACCCATTTTACATTTAAACATTTTTATTATAAAATCCTTATAGAAAGAGGTATGAAATATGCAGGTATCATTAAACTGGTTAAACGAATTTGTAGATTTATCGGATACGGAAGTTGAACAAATAGCACACGAATTGACTATGAGCGGGTTGGAAGTTGAGGGAATTGAGGAATTAAAACCGAAATTCACAAATATTCAGACCGTCAAAATAGAAAAAATTGATGCTCACCCGAATTCCGAACGACTACATCTTGTAACCGTCAACACAAAAAACGGAAATAAAACCGTTGTCTGCGGAGCACAAAATATTCAGGAAGGTCAAATTGTTCCTTATGCAAGTGTCGGTTCACAAGTTCTTGACAGAAAAACCGGTGAAATGTTTACTCTCACACCTGCCGTTATCAGAGGTGTAGAATCTCAGGGAATGCTTTGTTCTGCAGATGAACTCGGGGTTTCCGAAAGAAACTATCAGAATGAGGACGGCATTTTAATCCTCAACAGAATTTTTCCGGAGGTTCAAATCGGGGAAAATGTTGAAAATGTTTTGGGTTTTGACAAAGATTATATTTTGAATGTTGCACCTACTGCAAACAGAGGTGATCAAATGTCTGTAATCGGTGTTGCAAGAGAACTTTGTGCGATATTTAACAAACCTCTCAAATTTTCACCTCTTGTAAGCACAAAAGATTTATCGACAGATAGTTTTAAGGTGGAAATTATTGATAATGACGTTTGTAAATACTATTCAATCGGTATTTTGAAAGATTTGAAAATTAAACCGTCACCTGACTGGATGCAGAAAAGACTTATCGCATCAGGAGTTAGAGTAATTAATAATATCGTAGATATCACGAATTATGTAATGCTTGAATACGGAACACCTTTCCATGCGTTCGATTTGGATAAATTAAAAGGATATTTATGTGTCAGACGTGCAAAAGAGGGCGAAAAAATCGTTACATTGGACGGAATTGAAAGAAACTTAACTCATGACAGCGTTTTAATCGCAACAAAAGGGGAAGGAGTTTGTCTTGCAGGTGTATTTGGAGGACAGAATTCCGAAATTGACGATAATACAAAAAATATCGCACTTGAGGCGGCATATTTTACACCGCAAAGTAACAGAAAAAGCTCAAGAAGTGTCGGTTACAAAAGCGAAGCCTGTTCAAGATTTGAAAGAGGGGTTGACATAGAGGCAATAAAACCTGCTCTTATGCGTGCAATGCAGTTATTGGTTGAATTAGCGGACGCAAAAATCGAAGGAGTTGTTGAGGCAGGCTGCAACGAACTTGAACCAATCGATATTACATTAAGATTTTCACAAATCAAAAGAGTTTTGGGTTGTGAAATCTCACCCGAAAAATGCATTACAATCCTTGAAAATTTAGGATTTGAGAAGTTAGGCGGAAACGAGATGGCTGTAAAATTTCGTGTTCCATCATTCAGAAGCAATGATGTTACAAGAGAAATCGATTTGATAGAAGAAATAGCAAGGATTAACGGTTTTGACAAAATCACCCCGACTTTGCCGAACAAAAACAGCACCCCCGACATTTCTCTTGAAGAAAAAATAGTTAAAAAAGTAAATGAATTAATGCTTTCATCAGGTTTGGACGAAATTATAACGACTTCTCTAATCGGAAAACCTTTATTAGACAAATACATGATACCGTTTGATGAAACTAAAGCCGTGAAAGTATTGAATTCCGCAAGCGAAGAAAGTACGATGCTCAGACAAAATATGGCTGCAAGTGTTCTCAATTGCATGAAAAACAACTGGGACAACGGTCAAAAGACTTTTTGGGCTTATGAAATCGGAAAAAGTTACATTATAACAGGTCAAGCTGATGAAAAATTTTCGGGAGTAACGGAATCCAGAATTTTGTCTGGTGTTTTGACGGGCGAAACAGAAAATTCAAAATGGCAAATAAAAACTAAAACAGATTTCTATACATTGAAAGGCATAATCGAAAATCTGTTTGAAGAACTTGATATTACAAAGAGAATAAAACTTACACCATGCGAAGATATCAACTACATGCACCCGTACAAAAGTGCAAAAGTTAATGTTTTGGGTAAAGACCTCAAAGCAATCGGTTATTTCGGACAAATTCATCCGATATTGAAAGACAAATTAAAAATCAAAGGTCAGGAAGTTTTCTTGTTTGAAATCGACTTGGATTCAATAATTGATATTGTTAAAGAAAAAACACCCAGATACAAAAAACTTCCGCAATTCCCTGAAGTAAGAAGGGATTTGGCATTCGTAATCAATGAGGACGTAACTTTTGACGATATTCAAAAGGTTATAAAGAGTGCAGTTCAGCAAAATATATTTAAGGGAAGCGAAGTTTTTGACGTATATCAGGGAGAAAACATTGAAAACGGTTTTAAAAGCCTTGCTTTCCGTATAAAAATGCAGGACGAGAATGCGACATTAACAGATGAAGTAATTGAAAGGCAAATGAATAATGTTCGTGCAAAACTTCAAAAAACTTATGATGAAATAAGTTTTAGGGAATGATTTTGAACATTTTTCATAAAAATTTCGTTTAATATATGGAGAGATTTATGAAGAAATTTTTGATTGTATTGGCAATAATGCTTTTAACACCAATATATTCATACAGCGCAAATAACATTGTTCCCGATTATGTAAGTATAGAATATACTGACACATTCGGGCTTTATCAGGCACCAAATGAGATTGTTTTGTACAAAGAACCTTCAGAAAGCTCAAATATTGTTCACAGTATAAGCTGGATAGGTGCTAAAATTTTTCCGGAAACAGTAAAGGCAAAAGATTTGTTTTTTGTTTATATACCTGATAAAAATTTAGGGCTTTTAGCCGTAACTGATGAAACGGAAGATTGGGTTGAAGTAATTTATAACAATTCAACAGGTGATAAAGGCTGGCTTAAAAAAGATGATCCGTACAGATTTATGAGCTGGGTAATGTTTTATAATATGTACGGCAGAAAATACGGATTAAAACTATTGAAAGAAGTACCTGATGAGGCAAAAGATCTTCATTCTTCAACAGAAGAAAAATCGCAAATTGTCGGTACAATAAATATGCCTAAAAAAATTAATTTAACTGCAATTCGTGGCAATTGGGCTTTGGTGAGTGTTTATGACATAGATAAAGTTCCAAAAACAGGATATTTGCGTTGGAGATCGGATAAGGGTGTAAAATATTATTTTCCGGATATCAAATGAAAATCATTTACAAATGAGCAGATATTACTCTGTCAATTCCTGCTAAATCTTTTATAATTTCAATATCCTTGAACCCATAAGAAAGCATTATATTCTCAACATCTTTAGATTGATTTATGCCAAGTTCAAAGAGTAAATAACCATTCTTATCCAAAACTTCCGGAGCTTTTGATGTAATTTTTTCATAAAATTCCAGACCATTTTCGTCCGTTGTAAACAGAGCATTTTCAGGGTCAAAAGTTACTTCTTTTTGGATTGAATTTTTTTGAGAAGGCGGAATATAAGGCGGATTAGAAACAATTATATCAAAAGTTTCACCTTGTTTTACGTTTGAAAAAATATCCGATTTCCTGAAAATAGCCTTATTATAAAGATTTAATTCAGATGCATTATCCAAAGCCGTATTCAAAGCATCTGTTGAAATATCAAGCCCGATAATCTGTGCATCAGTTAATTTTGCAATCATACAGGCAATACATCCCGAACCCGTCCCGATATCAAGTGCATATTTTAACCCTTTTTTATTTATGATTTCAACGGCTTTTCTGACTAATATTTCTGTTTCATCACGCGGAATTAAAACAGACGGATTTACGATAAACTTTTCACCCATAAAATATGAGAATCCCAAAATATGTTGTATGGGTTGACGGGTTTTTGCTCTTAATTCCGCTTTTTTAAGAACAATATTCAGTTGATTTTGAGTTAATTTTTTTCCTAAAATAAAATCTTTAACCGAAAAATTAGCAAAATGTTCCAAAAGTAATTTCACTTCAATATTCGCTTCATTTTCTTCAATACCTGCATCAGTCAATATTTTCAAAATCTCTTGTATATTCATTCAAAATCCTGTCTATTTCATTTTTTGCCTCAAGTTTTGAGGATAGTTCTTTCTTTTCTATATTATACCTTTTACACAATTTTTCATAGTAGTAAAGCTGTTTTTTTGTCGGAGGTTCTTTTGACATTTTGACTTCTCTCAAAAATGCTCTTTTCTTTTTTTCAAACTCTTTTTGTGCTTGAATTATCGGCTCTTGCGACTTTTTATAATCGTAATATTTTCTGCATTCTTTGATGTAAAGCGCAGTTTCTTCAAGAAATTTGTTGTTGTCTAAAAAATCCTCAAGAAATTCAAAATGCGGATTGTTTATGTCAAAATAATACCTTTCGTCTTCCAGAAATTTATCCAAAACATCATCAACAGACATTTCAGGATATTTTTTCACCAATGCGCGTAAAAAATTACACAGAGCAGATTTCTGTGTCTTTGTCAGGTCTTGATATATTTGGCTTTTAATTTGGTACATAATTATATTAGTGAGTGGTGAGTGGTAAGTGGTGAAAGGTTCGTATAATAAAGCTGTTTTGGTATAATTTCACTAACATCTCTTTTGTAAAGAACTACTCACCACTCACTATTCACTACTCACTTAAAAAACAATTCCTTTACACTAAATTTTTCTTTTTCATTTATGAATTTGACAAATTTTTTCGCAATCGGATTAGTTACAACGGATTTTGTAACAGGTTTTTCTTCGGTTTGGGTCTTGTTTTCGATTACCGTAAAATTTCTCTCGTCCATAAAAACTATTATACCTCTATACTTATAAAAAAGTAAACTTTGAAAAAATTGACTTTTTTGTATATAAAAAATATATAATTTTACAAAAATTAATATTTTTGGTGATTAGTGAATAGTGAGTGGTGAAAGGTTTGTATCGTAAAGCGGTCTAAATAAAATTTTACCAAAATAACTTACTGTAAAGAACTACTCACCACTCACTTTTCACTAATCTTTGCAATCTTAACCTTAAAAACATCTTCAATGTTTATATTGTTGAGGGTTAGTGAAATTAAATCTTCAGGTTCCAAAAATTCAATTTGCGGAAAAATTCCCAAAACTTTTGAATTTGTGTATTCTTCAATTAATTTTGGCATAAGTCTGACTGCGGGACTTAGCGGTGTTTCCGGATAATCGTTAATAATAACCCCTCTAACTTCAAGTCCAAGCTCTTTTGCTCTGTTTATGGAAAGGAATGTGTTATTTATATCGGGATGTTTTGCCGAAACTACAAATAATATCGGTAAAACAAGAGATTTTACAATATCTTCTTCCAAAAAATCCCTGCTAATTGGTGTTGCAAGTCCGGATAATCCGTCTGTTATTAAACATTCGCATTTATTAATAATCTTTTGATAATCCTGCATAATCTGGGATTTTTCCATAACCAAACCCTCTGATGATGCCGATAGTAAAGGATTTAAAGAGCTTTCAAGCTGATAGGTATAATAAGTTTTTATGAAAGAATCAACATAATTTATATATGACAAAACTCCGGAATATTCCTGTACTCCTGTTTCTACAGGCTTATAAACACCTGTAGAATACCCTAAACTCTGCATAGTAGAAGCTAATCCTGCTGTTATAAATAACTTATTCTTATTTTGTTCAACTCCTGTAATGTAAAGTTCAAGCATAGTCGAATTTTAACATGAACAAAGTGAACTTAATCGACTTTTCACCTTTCACTTTTCACGACTCACTTTAATACACTTGCATTTCTTTTTCAAAACCGAATAAAGAACTTACTGATTCATCATCATGAATTCTTGCAATTGCAGTACCCAACAATGGCGCAACAGATAATTGTCTTATATTCGGAGGCATCTTTTCCATATCCAGAGGAATTGAATTTGTAACAATACATTCTTTTATAGGAGCATTTGCCAATCTTTCAATTGCGGGGCCGGAGAAAACCGGATGTGAAGCGCAGACATAAACTTCTTTTGCACCTTCCTGTTTCAATAATTTTGCCGCTTCGCAGATTGTTCCCGCCGTATCAATAATGTCGTCAAACATTACACAAATCTTGTCTTTAACTTCACCTATAACATGAGATGCAATTGCTTCATTGTGTTTATCTCTGCGTTTGTCGATAATTGCTAAAGCGCATCCGATTGTTTTTGCAAAATGTCTTGTCCTTTGAACACCGCCTGTATCCGGGCTTACAGCAACCATGTCATCAGGATTTATTTTTAAACCTTTTATATAATTTGCTAAAATAGATTCCGCAAAAATATGGTCAACAAGAATGTTGAAAAATCCCTGAATTTGACCTGTATGCAAATCCATTGCAAGAACCCTGTTTGCACCTGCAGTCGTTAACAGATCCGCTACTAATTTTGCAGTAATAGCTTCTCTGCCTGATGTTTTTCTGTCTTGTCTTGCATAGCCGTAATAAGGAATTACCGCAGTAATTGTCTTTGCGCTGGCACGTTTGAAGGCATCAATTATGATTAATAATTCCATCAGATTTTCGTTAACAGGATTACACAAAGGCTGAATGATAAATACATCATCACCTCTGACACTTTCCTTTACCTGAACATAAATTTCACCGTCAGCAAAATTCTTGACAATCATTGGACCTATTGAAGTCCCTAAATAATCTGCAATTTCTTGAGCCAATTTTGTGTTTGAACGTCCGGCAAACAATTTAATATCGTGTGTCGGGTTAATTGTTTTTTCCAATTGAGGAAACGCCATTTCTGCAACCATTCTGATAATTCCTTTCAAGTTAGATTTATATTATATAATTTTTAAATACAGTCCACAATACATGTTTAAGTAATATTAAATCCAAACAAAAATTTTTTTGCATGTAATTTTACAAAATGTAAATTCTGCACTTGCGCAAACTTTCAACATAGTTTATAATAATAATTGTATAATTCATATCAACAACAAGGAAAGGAGTTTGAAAAAGCTATGAAATTATTAAGAAATGTTAACGGGGGGGGGGGGCTGTAAGCCAGTAGAATCAACCCTTTCCGGAGATTTAGAAAGTGGAAAGTGTAAAGTGGAAAATGGAAAGTTAAATAACTTTCAATTTTCAACTTTCAACTTTCAACTAAAACAAAAAGTTGCCTTCACATTGGCTGAGGTCTTAATCACCCTCGGCATCATTGGTGTAGTTGCCGCAATAACAATGCCGACAGTTATTGCAAATATTAATGAAAGAGTTAATTCTGAACGACAGGCAAATATTGCTCAGAAAATTACGCAAGCAATGGAGCAGATGAGAGCGCATGGATTATTAAACACAAAATATTCCTCCACAGATGCGTTTGTAGATGAATTACAGAAGTATTTAAAAATTGCAAAAAGATGTGATAGTGAACATATCGCGGATTGTTGGCCTACTGAAACCGTAACAACATCTGACGAAGAAGAATTTGAAGTAAGTAAAGCTAAAACACGTAAGAATTTAATAAAGAATGCAGAAGATAATACAAATAATGTCGGATTAGTGTTAGCAGACGGTGCATCAATAATTATGACATATGATATTGGTGCAAGAACAATTGATGTTGGAGATGAAGTAAGAGCAAGCAGAACGCAATTACCTGTTGGTGGCGGAAAAATGAAAGATTTTCCGTATACAACATCAGTAACGGGTGCAATAGATTTTGTCATGGACGTTAACGGAGGAAAAGGGCCGAACAGTGAAACAATAAATGGTAAATGGCATGATATCAGAAGTTTCAATGGTGCCCAGTTTGCCAAAGGCATGGTTTGTGATTTTGAAGTCGGAAATCTTTGTGTAAAGAATCTTCAAACCACCTATAGTTGTATAGACACATGTACTGATACAACATGGGATAGCAACGGTTCGTCAAATAGTTATTGTTCAAATAACTGTTGGGCGGGCGCAAGAGAAGCATGTGCAGGTATAGAAGGTATGCATCTTGCAACTCTAAATGAACTCGAAACTATCTATAAAGCAAAGGGCACAAACAACAAAATTCCAAATGGTGGTTTCTGGGCGAGTGACGGTATTAATTGTGCAGCTAATGGAGGACCTCGAAAAGTATTTAATGATGGTAGTAAAGAATGTTTTGTTAAAAATGCGGGCAATAGTGCCTTGTGTGTAGGTAGTAACTAAGCAAAGGTGGGCAAAGGCTTATGCCGTGCCCACCTTTTTCGTGGGCACACTTCAAAAATCCCAACCTACACTTTTATTCCCCGATACGGCCTTATCGCCCTATAGCCCTATCGTCCTATCGCCATTTAAAATGTCTACTGATTTTACAAAAACCCTCCGTCACTTTGTGCCACCTCCCTTAAAAGGGAGGCTTTAAAAGACTATTCCTCTATTCCTCTAACCATCTTAACTTCTGATATTTTCCTATGCTCCTATGCTCTTATCCACCTATATTTCCTATCGCCATGTTCAAAATAAATTTTTATAAAAAGAATCTTTGTTTTTTTTGTGTTATATTATTTTCGCGGCTTCGTAGCTCAGCAGGATAGAGCGGAGGTTTCCTAAACCTTGTCTGCCGCGCGTTCGAATCGCGCCGGGGCCATTTTTTTTTGAAAATTATGAAGCAGCCCAAACGCAGTTTAATTTTATGCTTAAGAACAAGACAATTGCGCAGGAGTTGTATAAATTATGCCCGATGGGATTCAAACCCATGACCTTTTCCTTCGGAGGGAAACGCTCTATTCAGCTGAGCTACGGGCACTTAATTTCCTGCTAAAATTATCGTAAAATCGGTTTCTCCGCAATAGTAATTAACGGGGTCGTAAACAAACTGCAAACCACCGAATATTTCATCTTTTTTGGAAAGTTTTATATAATAATCGTTTGTTATTTTCTTTGAATGAGCAATAAACTGTGAATGTGCACGTTTAATTTTTCCTGCACATTTAACATCAATTCCCGTATTTTTCAAATGTTCTATAATCTCATCTCCCTTTTCTGAGTCTGACGATAGTACGCTTGCACTGACGGATACATTTTCGTCAAAATATACCTTATCTCTGTATACAACTCTGTTCACCACTTCTTGAGTTTTTTGGGGGTCTAAAATCCAATAGCTTATATAACCCTTTTGGTTTGGAGCTCCGGGAAGCACCGAAACTTCAATTTTATCCATATCAATATGTTTCATCAAACCTGCATACTGCGACATTTCATAAAAAGACATGTCGGTTTTAACATATTTTTTTGCAACCGAAATTATATCGGGAATTTTTGATATTATTGAAGGCTGTTTAAATTTCGTCATTAAACTTCTCAATAACCACTGCTGACGTTGAGTTCTTCCGATATCACCGAGTGCATCATGCCTGAATCTTAAATATTCAACAGCCTGCTGTCCCGTAAGATGGTGATCGCCTTTGTCAAAATCTATGTGTAATTTCCCTGTATAATCGTGATAATGCATAGGTTTTTCTATATAAACATCTAATCCGCCCATTGCATCAACAATCTCTTTTACGGCTTCGTCATGAACCATTACATATCTGTCAATTTTTACTCCCAGAGTATTTTCAACAGTGCGTTTTGTCATATCTACTCCGCCTATTGCATGGGCTGAATTAATCTTGTTAACCCCGTTATCTCTTGGTAAATAAACTTTGCTGTCACGAGGAATGGAGAGTGCATTTACGGATTTTGTTTTCGGATCTATATTTACCAGAATTATTGTATCTGTTCTTGTTCCTGTCCAAGGATCATCAGGATTTTCTGATGCATCAACACCTAAAAACAATATATTTTGACGTCTTAAACCAAACGGAAGCGAAAAATCGGCATGTTCTTTTTTGGTGTCTGCTTTGCTGATTTTTCTATATGTTTTTGTGATAAAAGAATTTTCCCCAAAAGTATTCACAAAAAATTTGTCACTGTCAGCTATGATAAAGATTGCAAGTACAACACCGACAAAAACAATTGTCATACCTATAAGGACTTTTGCAAAAGAGCTTTGTTCTTCTCTGCCTTCTTCTATTTGTTTTATAAACTCTGAAGTTCTTTCGTTTTTGTCAATAGTTTTGTTAGTCATGATTATTCCTTTTAAATAACTTTAATTAAGTATGTTGATACCAGGGTAAAATATATTGCCAGTCCCAAAACATCAATTGTTGTTGCAATGACGGGACCTGAGGCAACTGCGGGGTCAACTTTTAATGCTTTCAGGGCAAACGGAGTAAA
>JAGBOW010000055.1 GCA_017633675.1 bacterium
AGTTCTTCATCAAAATTTCGTTTCAAAACTGTTATTTTACATTTTTTCATTGTAGCACCTCTATTGCAAATATTATAGCAAAAAGCAAAAGCCATAATAAAGACTTTTGCTTTTTATCAATACTAATTATGCTTATTCTTTGGATAAAGTGTCATAAACTTTAGCGACAATTTTCCATTCTCCGTTGATTTTGTTCAGGTTTAGAATATCTGTAAACTTGTATCCATGCCAATTATCTTCAATGACTTGAACAACTGCAATTGTTTTTTCAAGCATTAAAATATCAATTCTTGAGATATAATCATCACCGCAAGCACCAAAGGTATCAATGGTTTTGTAAAATTCTTCTATTGGTCCTGATTGATATGTTTCTTCGTTCAGTTGACCGAAAAAGCAAGCTTTTTCATAAAAATATGGTTTTACAATTTCGCTTTTCCCTGATTTTACGGCTTCGCAGAATTTTCTTGCAACATTTTCTACCTCATTATATTCTTTAATATCGTCTCTCATAACTTACCTCCCTTATCCCCCATATCTATATTTATGCTACACTGTCAAAGTAGATTTTCAAGCAAGATGTAAAATAGGGGATTATGGAAAATGAAAAAAGTATATGCAATAAACGGAAGCCCAAGAAGAAATAAAAATACAGCGCAAATGCTTGATAAAGCATTAGAGGGAGTGAAAGCAGAATTTCCTGATGCGCAAGTAGAGAGAATAAACCTTTTTGACCTGAATTTTACAAGCTGTAAAAGTTGTTTTGCATGTAAACGTAAAGATGAAAAATTTTTAAGAACTTGTGCCTTAAAAGATGATTTAACGCCTGTTTTAGAAAAATTGAAAGATGCTGACGCTTTGATTTTCGGTTCTCCGATATATTATAGAACAATTACAGGGCAGATGCATTCATTTTATGAAAGGTTATTTTTCCCTAATATGCTTTATAAAGAGGGCTATCCGACACTTGTTGAGCATAAAATTCCGACTGCTTGTATTTATACAATGAATGTTGATGAAAAAGAAATGATTGAGGGTGGTTACAGGCAAAATATGGAGCTTTGGGAAAACTTTTTGACTTGGTATTATTCAAAACCGTTAATTGCTTATGCTTTTAATACCTACCAATTTGATGATTATTCAAAATATATTTGCGAAACCTTTAATGAAGCTGATAAAGCGAAACAAAGAGAAGAACAATTCCCGAAAGATTTACAAAATGCTTACGAACTCGGACAAAAATTATTAAAGGGGCAAACGTAAGTTGGGAGATTTTCGCTAAACTGCTTTTAAATTAGTATAAATCTATGCATTTTAACACACAACTTTACAAAAAAGTATCAGTAACTTTGAGAGTGAATTATCAGGGAGTTTAAGAGTTTTTATCAGTGAGTTTTGAAAGATTTTCCTCAAAACTTAAAAAGTTTGAGAATTCTCTCAAACTTCCGGGGGTACTTTTCTCAATCTCTCTGATAATCTACAATAATTTATAATCGAACTTTTAGAATACACATTATAAAAGGGCTTGAGATGTCTCAAACCCTTAAAATTGAAAAACTCCAACTCCAGTTTCAGTTTGGAAACATTTGTTGAAAGATTTTATAAATTATTATATCACCCGACAACACTGCCGTTGTACTCTATGATTGAAAGTTTGAAGGATATTGCTTGATGGTAACTATTAGCCGAGAGTTTTTAAATTCAAACTTTCAACTTTGTTAACATTTGTTTTATAAATTCCGTTAATTTATCTGCAATAATTTTGTGTGAATTTTCATCATAATGTAAGCCGTCAAGGTCAGAAGGAGTTGTGAATTTATTTATATCAAAGTAATTGCAATGATATGCGTTAGTCATTTGTCTGTAAATTCTTCCAATTTTTCTCGATTTTACAATACTTGTTTCATTAAATTGAAAATTAAAATACCCCTCTATAACTTTCTCACTCAAAACAACTGGCGGAATAATGATTATATTTTTTGCTTTTGGTTGTGCCAATTTGATTAGATTTTCCAAGCCTTTTTCTATTGCACCAATACTTATATCATACTGAAATTGCAAATCATTTGTTCCTATTGCGAGTATAAGTATATCTATACTGTCAATTTTAGATAGCATTTTGGGAAAGTGCCTTTGAGCTGAAAACTCAAAGCCTTTCGGGTTGTTTACAAAACCTGTTCTATCACAAGTACCCTCATTTATAACTTCATATTCATTTTCTGTATTTTTCTGTAAAATCGCAGTCCAACGGGTATTTTCATCAAATCTTGAACCGTCTTTCGGGTTAAACCCGAATGTATTTGAATCTCCATAGCATATAATCTTCTTCATTCTTCACCTGTTATTTTTTATCTTGTACCATTTGTGTTAATTCTTTTTGCAAATTCTTCCATTGAAACAAAACCTGATTTAAAGGTTATATTCTTTGCATTTTCTATTGCTTGTGCGTTTTCTTCCTTATTATATTTACCCCTTCTTGTCATCCAGATGTTTAATTTAGGTAAGAGTACACCAAGCATTATAGCAGAATAAGCAATTCCGGACATCTGTGCAATATTTAATTTCCTTAAATTGGCTTTAACGTTTCCACCCTGTGCAATTATTTCTTTTTGTGATTTTAATGATACATCTTTGAGCCAATGACCTATGCCTTTACCTTGTTTTGATATATTAAACAAGTTTGCTTGTTTCGGGTCTAATGCTTGACCTACTCCTTTTGCTACAAAACCGCCTAATACAAGCCAATTCAAGAACCCTAAGTAATCTCTGACGTTTGTTTCCCTTAATTCCGTAGAATCTTTTGAAGCAAATATTCTGCCTAAAATCAGAGTTCCGTAAATTGTTTTAATTGCATTTCCGCTTGTTGCGGGACCGTCAAATTCTAACTTTTTAATCAAATCCATAGGTTTTTTAACGCCCATAACCCGTGTAAGCATTAAAACAAAAATCCCTGCTGATAAAAGTTTCTTTGCCCATAAACCTTTTTCAGATTTCTTTTCGTTTTTATTTGCGACATTTTTATCATAACCGTTCTCACCTACAAAATTATCAATACCTGTTCTGCGTTTTGTTAAGTAACGATTTAGATATTGATTGGTTATTGCAAGACCCATTGATAAAGGTATTGCAATTCCTATTCTCAAATTGTTCATTCGTTTTAGTTTAGATAAAATTTCACCTGAATTTTGTTTTGTTTCGGTAAAGAAAATGTTTTTCCCTGAATCAACAATGTCCCTTAATGCATGAGTTAGGTTTGAAGTTACTTCATTTTTACCTGATTTAATCGTGATAGAGTTATCTGCCCCAAGCAAGTTTATTATTTCATCTTGGATACCTGTTAATACTTTTTTGCTTGTTTTTTTATCTATTGTTCTATCGGTAATTAAACTTGTTAGTCTTTCTATAACAGGTTTTGTTTTAGTTTTATCAATATCGGCAAAGTTTTTGGTTTTATTCCCGACTACACCGGATATAGAACTAAACACATTTTCAACATAACTGCGAGGTGTTTTATCTGATTTGTTGAAAATATCAGAAAATACATTTAACCCGTTATTTGTAATCCAAGAACCTGAATTTACTTTTACATTCGGATTTAGCTTTTTAGAGATAAATTTAGAGGCAAGAACTGCAAATAAGGCGGCAGAAAATTCCGCAATAAATGTTCCTGTGTATTCTCTAAACCCCATTTCAATTCCTGCCTGTTTACCTCTGTTCTTGGTTTCAACTATTGTTCTTGGAGTGTCCATAGCAAATATATCTACAAATGAAGCGTTAAGCATATCATTATTACTTAGAGTATATAGTGCATTTGATAAAGCACCCATTTGCCCCATAAAACTTGTGTTGTTTCGGTTTTTATTTTCAATATTTTTGTTAATGTTGTTGATTTTCATTCCTTTGATTCCTTAAAATTACATACTAAAATAGGTTCTTAAAACATATTTAAGAACCTATTATACTTTTATCTGAATTTATTTATTGCACACAAAATTATAAGTAAGTTCTTCGACAAAACTTACAGCAACAACAAATTAAATTGTTTAAATTTACATATCTCATACTTTTTATAAAACACGAAAAAAATAATTTGTCAATAAGAAAAATGGATAAGATTTAATATTTACAACATGTTAAGGTATAGCATAACTTTTACTGTTTATTTGAACAACAGCAACCGCCTGAACAAGATTTACATTTTGCACTCAATTCTCCCGTTTCAAGAGTTGATTTACAACTATTTACCCATTTAGGCTCTTTGCAGGAACACTGTTCCATAAAATCAAGAAAATTAACAAGACGAGTAAGAACATCATTTCCAAGCGAATATTCCATTTGCTCTGCATTATATTCGGCTGTTTTTTCGTCAATGTCCAAAACCCTATTTAAAAATTTTGTTATTGTATTATGACGGTATTTTTTTATTATAACAGTTTTTTCGCCCAAATCTGTTAATGTAATATTTCCGTATGGTTCATAATTGACAAAACCTTTTTCTTTTAATTTTTTAACTGCGTCAGCAGTTGTTGCACCGCCAAAGTTAAGATATTGTGCAACGTCCTTAACAATAATTGCTTTCTTTTCCTCTAATAAAGAATTTATTGCAAGCAAATAGTTTTCAAGGCTTTTTGTTAGTTTTTCTTCCATATCACTACATTAGCATAAATACATAAGTTGCACAAATTCTTTATTTATAATATGTTAAGGTAAGCCATAACATATAGAGGATTAAACATGGATAAAAAAGAGTTATTAAAATTATACGATATGGATTTAGAGGAACTTATTTCTAAAGCGGAAAAAATTACTAATGAAAATTTCCCCCAAAAAGAAATTGAAGTTTGTTCAATAATTAGTGCTAAAACAGGTAAATGCGGGGAAAACTGCAAATACTGTTCTCAAAGCATTCATAACCACGCAGATATATTTTGCCACCCTCTATTAGAAGTTGAAGAAGTAAAACAAGCGGCACTAAAAGCAAAAGAAAACGGTGCTACAAGATTTTGCATTGTTACATCAGGCAGAAGTGAAAGCGGTGAAGATTTTGAAAAGATATTAGAAATGATAAAAGCGGTAGCAACAATACCTGATATTCACTGCTGTGCTTCGCTCGGTTTATTAAATGAAGAACAAATAAAACAAATAAAGCGTGCTGGTGTTGAAAGGTTTAACCACAACATAAATACTTCAAAAAATTACCATAGCAAAATTTGCACCACTCATAATTTTGAAGATAGGATAAATACGATTAAATTGCTTAAAAAACATGGACTTGAAACCTGTACAGGTGTGATTTTAGGAATGGGTGAAACAAAAGAAGACAGAATTGATATGGCACTATCTCTTGCTGAATTAAACCCGAAAACAGTTCCTATCAATGTATTAAATCCAATAAAAGGTACGGCTTTAGAAGGTTATGAAGATAAAATAACCGAAGAGGAAGTAATAAGAAGCATTTGCATATTTAGAATTGCAATGCCGAAAACCATTTTAAGGTACGCAGGCGGAAGAAAAACAAGACTTTCAAAAGAAACGCAAAAATTAGGGTTAAGGGCAGGAATTAACGGAATGTTATCAGGCGATTATTTGACAACAGATGGTGTCGAATTATCACAGGATAAAGAGCTTATAGAAGCTTATAACTAAAATTTATGCTTTATGGTTAAACATTCTTATATGTTCGAACTAACTATAAATCATATGTATTGCATTTGAGCCATAATTCGACAGTTTAAGATAAAAGGAAACTTATATAGCAAAAAAGTGGAAACTGGCTCCCACTCTATATTTCGCTTGCTTATTTACTTAAAAACTCCCCAGGTTGTCTTGGATTTGCTCCACGCTCGGAAAGTTTCGCAATAGAACCTTCGGTTCAAGTTTGCTCAATTTCCTCGCTATCCGAATTTTGCTTCGCTCAATACGTACGCAAATCCGCTGGACTCTCACCAAAGTTGGTTCTCGCCCTAACCTAACAAACTTCCTCATGTCAAAAAGAGGGGATAAACCCCTCATTTTGACATGAAAAAACTCCCCAGGTTGGACTCGAACCAACAGCCTACCGGTTAACAGCCGGTTGCTCCGCCATTGAGCTACTGAGGATTATCGCTGACCTTCGTCAACATGACTATTATATAACAAAAAATTTTCATTGTAAAGTGTTTTTTATTTTATTTTTGATAAATTTACCAAATTGGCAAAATCAACATATTTTTCGGATAATTCTTCAAATGTACCGGTATCTACAATTTGACCGTCTTTCATATATACAAGCTTATTACACGATTTTAACGTAGAAAGCCTGTGCGCTATAGCTATAATAGTCTTATTATCCGATATTTCTCGCAACATCTCCGTTATATCATGCTCTACCTGTACATCCAACGCAGAAGTTGCTTCATCAAGTATTATAATTTCAGGATCTCTATAAAGTGCCCTTGCTATTGCCAAACGCTGTTTTTGACCTTGAGATAACCCGTTGGTATCGACAAAAATATTTGAATAAATCCCGTCATGGTATTTTTCTATTACGTCATATATTTGAGCTTCTTTAAGCACCTGTTTAACTTTTTCATCATTAATTTCCCCGCAACCCCAAGCTATATTCTCTCTGATTGAATAGTTAAAAATATTTATTTGTTGCGGAACATAACCCAGTAATCTTCTGAATTGCGAAAAGTTTTCAGATGTTAAATCAATTCCGTCTACGGATATACTGCCTGAATCTACGGGAAGTAAACCCGTAATAATATCTGCTAATGTGCTTTTACCGGCACCGGATAATCCTATAATACCTATAAAATCTCCCTTATTAATTGTCAAAGAAATATCCTTTATAACAGGAACATTTTCATCATAAGAAAAATTTATATTTTTTAAACATATTTCTTTTTCAAAATTCAATTTTGAAACCGTAAGAGTTTTTTCAAAATCATTAAAATTATATTTATCAGCTTCATTATTGAAATTTTTTACAAATTCTCTTGACGTACTTATTCCGATAATATTCGACTGAATTCTGTTCAGGGCAGGGGCTATTCTGAATATTGATGCCGCAACAATTGCAAAAGATGCTATTATTTCAGAATTGTGATTAAGATTCTGCATTACCAAAATGTACGACATAATTATCAAAGAGATAACAACCAAAATTTCTATGAAATAAGGAGGAATTGAATTATAAAAAGTGTTTAACAGAGATGTCTTTTTGGATTTTTGCAAAATATCGGAATATTTGTTATAAAATAAATCCTCAGATGACAATATCTTAATCTCTTTAACATTGTTTATATTTTCAAATATTGATTCCTGTAACTCTCTTGACTGTCGTGCAAGCAAACCCGATATTGTTGCGGTTCTTGATTTAAAATATTTATTCTGAACAATCATTGCAACAACAACAAACATAATTGTTATAACTGCCGGTATCGTAAATTTTATGAGCAATAACAACAATATCATGAATAATATAATCACATTTGTTGTAAGATTTAAAATTCTCATAACAAAATTGTCTATTGATTGGGAACACAACGTATTAATTATATAAAATTTATTGTCCGAAGAACTTTTCATTGTAATTTTATAAGGTGCATACAAAAAATATTTCATAAACCCTTTTGTTATTTTATTTTTCCAATCAATTACAAAATTCGCCTGCAAATATTGATTAAATATAATAAATGTATTTTTGAATATAAATATCAAAAGAACACACAAACCCAAAAGAAGTCCGCTTTTTATGGAATTGTCAATTTGAATATATTTTGAAATTGTTACATTTTCAGGCTGAATAATAAGTAATATGAACGGATAAATTAAAGCAACACCAATAAATTCCAAAAAACCCGCTATCAATGACAGAAACGCAAAACCTGCCAGTTTTAGTTTTTGACCCTTGCCATAATTATGAATAAAATTTCTGAAATTTTCTATAAACATGGTGTATTTCTTTAAAGTTGTTATATAATTATGTTAAAGGAAGGAGAAATTTATGTCAAATCCAATTTTAAACAATAAACGATTTTTCACCCAAGAGGGTATCATTGTTGAGGAACCTATGACCATTAACGGCACAATTAACAAAATTTTCATGTTATTTGTATGCTTACTTGCAGGTGCAGGGATAACTTTATATTTTTTATTTAACGGAAATCCCGAATTCAGCTTCGGATTAATGCTAATAGGTCTGATAGCCGGTTTTATTACCGTAATAATAACTTCATTTAATATAAAACTGGCAAAATATACGGCAGCTCCATATGCACTGTGTGAAGGTTTTGTTGTCGGCGGAATTTCTGCAGTTTTTGAAAATGCATATCAGGGAATAGTTGTTCAAGCAGTATTATCTACATTTGCTGTTTTATTCGTTATGTTGATGCTGTATAAAGCCAAAGCAATACAATACACAAACAGATTTGCAGCTGTGTTAAAAACATGTATATTATCAATAGGTATAGTATATTTAATACAAATTATTGCATCATTATTCGGCAGAGGAATACCGGGAATTTTTGAAGCAGGTCTGATTGGTATAGGATTTAGTCTTTTTGTTGTAATTGTCGCTTCAATGGCATTAATTCAAGACTTTTTCTTTATTGAAGAAAAATCCGGCAGATGTGTATCTAAAGATTATGAATGGTACGGTGCAATGGGACTTATGATTACTCTCGTTTGGCTGTACTTGGAAATATTAAATCTGCTTGCAAAATTAAATTCAAGAAGATAAACAAGAGTATTTATTTAAATAAAATCCCTAAAAACAGAACTAAATTAAAAGTTAGCTTTAGGGATTTTTATTATTAATAGAAATTTTATGCTATAATAGTTTTTATGAAAGGATTTATATAAAGTCTGCTTTGACTTTATATTCTAAGGGTAAATTTGTGTTAATCTCAGGGGATTTGTCAACAAATAAAACAAATATATTAACAGAGAGTTATGTAAAGCTGCTTAATTCCGAAATAAATGCATCAGAAATTCTTGTTTTGGTACAAAATTCAAACAGAAAAAAGGAATTTATTAACAAGACATTAGAAAAACTCACTGTAAATTCGCTTGAAAAAATGCAGGTGCATTCATTTTTTTCTCTTGTTTACAACACAATAAACGATAATTGGGCATTTATTGAAAATATAAATCCTTATAACAACAATCCTTCAATCTTACCTAACCTTACCGGTTTGGAGGTTTCGCAATATATCCTGAAAGATATTTTAAAAAATATACGTTTCAAAGGCTACAATTCAAAGAAGTCACTCCTTCACCAAATTTTCAGAAGATATTCTCTTATTGTTCAAAACAATTTATCTGATGATGAAGTTAATTGGCGCTCAAGAATTTTGGGAGAAAGTTTTTCTGATGATGCTAAACTTACCTTGAAAAAACTTCTTGCAAAAACCCTTGAGCTCAGAGATTTCGACTATCTCAGACAAACATTAATCTTTAACTATGTTTATAAAAACTCCGATTATTTTAAAAATATAAAATATTTAATTGTTGATGACGGGGACGAAATTACGCCTGTATGTTTCGATTTTATAAAATTTTTAAAACCTCAATTAAAAGATTTTTATATAGCATTTGATGAAAAAGGCGCAAGCAGAACGGGGTATTTGAGTGCCGACAAAACAGCCGTATGGAAATTTGAAGAACTTTTCGGACAAAATGCGGAAAAATTGTCATCAAACAGTACACTTAAAACAGATGCCGAAAAGATTTTTTCAAACGTAACATGTGAAAATCATGAAAACCTTGAACATTTTTCAAAATTTTCACCGTCAAAAAGAGCCTCTATGATTGATGAAGCAGTAAAGCAGATAAAATTACTGTTCGGACAAAACGTAAAACCTTACGAAATCTCAATTATTACCCCGATTATAGACGATATGCTGAAATTTTCATTAAAAGAAAATCTTAATTGTGAATTTATTTATCTTTCGGGCAGTGAAAAACTTATCCAAAACAAACTTGTGAAATCAGTTCTGACAATTTTAAAAATAAATTTGGGGATACCCGTTACGGAATTTGAACTTCGGGTTGTTTTATCGGAATTTTTGGGAATTCCTGTCAAATATTGCCGAAATATTCTGGAAAACTATATGAATAACGGAAATTTCACGGAACAGAAATTTAAACTTGAAGAATACACAGAGAAATACAATAAATTCCTGAATTTACTTGATGAGTTAAAAACGAATAATTCAAAATTATCCGAAAAAGTATATGACATTTATGAAAATCTTGCTGAATTTAAACACATAAATCCTAAAGAGCTTATAAAATTCAATTTCTTTATAAAGCAGTTGCAGGATTTTGAAAATGTTTTCAAAGAAAACTTTGATAACGAAAAAATTATTAATCAGATTGAAAACTCAATTATTGCGGAAAATCCTTATACTACACTGGAAATTAAGCCGAATGAATTAA
The DNA here is from genome assembly GCA_017633675.1 of bacterium. Lineage (GTDB taxonomy): Bacteria > Cyanobacteriota > Vampirovibrionia > Gastranaerophilales > Gastranaerophilaceae > Stercorousia. Next base: position 10,423 of record JAGBOW010000055.1, read on the forward strand.
TAATTTCCACTCCGCAAAAAATTATTGACAATCAAATTAAGACTAAATATCAATTCTGGCTTGACGTTTCGGGTTCCGATTGGGTTAAATGCGACACAGGGCCTTTATATAACGCATGGGTTTTCCAGCGCGGCTGGAATAAAGATGAATTTACGATAGATGACAATATTCAGCTTTCCAAAGAAAAAACTGCCAGAATTTTGAGAAAATTGACACTTTGCGCTACAGAACATATCTATGCATATTCAAGCCTTTTTGACGGGAACGGAATAGAGAATTTCGGCGGAATTGAGGAATATATTAAAGTTAAAGAAAACTTTTGCTCCGCTCATAATAACGAAAAAAAATTCAATATTACACCGAGAGAAGATCAAAAGCCGGTTCTTGATTACAGGCAAGGCAGAATGGCAATTTCTGCCGTTCCCGGTGCAGGGAAAACAACAATTCTTCTTGCATTAATAATAAAACTTCTTGAAAACGGTATTAATCCCGAAAATATTTTTGTAATGACATATATGGAATCTGCGGCAAGAAATTTCAGGGACAGGATAAAATCAATACGTTCAGATTCTTCCCAACTCCCTAATATCAGTACAATTCACGGACTTGCCCTAAGAATTTTGAAAGAAAACGGAAACCATGAAAGGCTGGGATTACCGTCTGATTTTGAGATTTGTGATGATACTCAAAGAACAAGAATAATTCGCCAAATTTCCGGCAAAATGAAATTAAACAAAGCAGAAACCGAAGAATTTGACAGAGGAATTTCTGTTTTCAAAATCGGAGGAGGAAGATTCGAGGAGGCAGCTAAGCAGCCAGGAAGCGAAGAAGCTGAAAAAAGTGAAAAGTGGAAAGTGGAAAGTGGAAAGTTAAACAACTTTCAACTTTCAACTTTCAATTTTCAACCCGATACGGACTTATCGCCTTATCGCCCTATCGCCTTATCGCCCTCTAATATTTCAAAGCTCTCCAAATTTCGCCAATTTTACGAAGAATATCAACAAATCCTGCGTGAAGGGAATTTGATTGATTATGACGATATACTTATTTCATCTGTTAAACTTTTGGAGGAAAACGAAGATATCAGAAACTATTATCAAAATATTTGCGAATACATAATCGAGGACGAGGCGCAGGATTCATCATCTGTTCAACAGCATCTTATAAACATTTTAAGTGCAAAACACAAAAATCTCATTCGTTGCGGGGACATTAATCAGGCAATTACAACAACATTTTCAAATGCAGATGTTGAAGGGTTCAGAAAATTCATTAATGAAAGTAACCCTGTCAGTATGGATTGTTCTCAAAGATGCACCAAAGATGTTTGGGAACTTGCAAATGACCTTGTTAAACTGTCACTGAAAAAAGAAAGTACAAAAAACGCTTTCTATGAAATTTATATGCACCCTGTTGAGGGGAAAAATCCTCAATCCGATAACGCAATTCATTCGGAAATTTTTGAAAAACCTTTAGAAGAAAGAAATTTTGTAATAAAGGAAATTAAACAGGCGTTGAAAAAAGATCCGAAATGTACTATCGGAATACTTTTGAGGAACAATTATCAAGTCGGGCAATGGATTAATTTTATAAACAACAGCGGATTAAAGAGTATAACAAGAAGTGAAAGTTTAGAGCAAAAAACAATATTCAGAACGATTTTTGCAATAATGCAAATGATTATTCATCCGTTTGATAACGAAGTTATAGCTGATAAATACGAAATTCTTGCGGAAACGGGACTGTATAAACAACATTTGGGATTGGAAATAAAAAAATACGAAAATCCTTTTATACAAATTGATTGCGACAATATAGATAATATTCATCTTGCTCAATTCTATTGGGATTTAACATACTGGCTTTCATTTTCATATCTTGAACCCGAAGAACTTGCAATAAAAATAGGTTTACATTATTTTTCTTCAGATATAGAAAAATCAAATGTATATTTAATTGCAACTCTTATAAAAAGATTATCCGCTAATTATAAAGATTTTCGGACACTGATGGAGCAATTGGGAGAATTAGCCAAAAAACCGTCTTTGAGCGGATTTAAATTTTTCTCGGAAGAAGATGAAAGTTCGAAAGAATTTGTTGCGGGAAAAGTTCAGGTGATGACACTTCATAAATCAAAAGGAGATGAATTTGATTATGTCTTTATTCCTGAATTTACGGAGAAAAATCTTTCACTCGACATTGAAAAAATAAAACCGAAATCTTCGGATTTTACGGAAAATTTAAAGCGATTAAATCCGAATTACAAACCAAAGACAGAAGATGATATTAAACAGGAACTTGTTGCCGAAAATTTAAGATTGTTGTACGTCGCAATAACAAGAGCAAAAAAACATCTCTATTTCACAACAAGCAGGAAAACAAAGTCTTACGACAAAATTGTCGAACAGGAACCGAATTTGATATTTGAAGAACTTTTAGTATCGGAGGAACGGAGGTAAATCATGTTTAGTCCTAATATGCTGAAAACTTTTCAGACTTGTCCTTACAAATATTGGTTCAAATATACCGAACAAATTCCCGTTCCTCAAAAAACTTCCTTTTTTGAAAAAGGTAAACGAATTCATGCACTTGCAAACTATTACCTCAGAGGAGATGACATTTCAAAACTTGAAAAAGCTTTAAATTCGGAAGAAAGAACGATCTGGGAACAGTTAAAAAATAACGAATATTTTAAAATGAGTTATGTTAATTCCGAATATAATTTGTCCTGCAAAGTCGGTGAATATTGGATTGGCGGACGACTTGATGCAGTTGTGAAAAACTTCACAAAAGATTTGCCCCCTCACCCACAGGGAGAGGGAGTTGAATACTTTATCCTTGACTACAAAACAGGCTCAATTCCAAAAGAACCCGAATATGATTTTCAGACAATGGTATATTTATTGGCTTTAAGAAAATCGTTAAAAATTTCTGCCGAAATTTCATTCGTTTACATTGACCTCAAAAAAAAACAAAACCACCTAATAAAACTAACTACCCCAAAAAAGGAAGAATATGAACAGGCAATTATAAAAATTTGTGATGAAATAACAAACTTCACCTTGAAAGAAAATACAGAACACTCAAAAAAGTGTGAATTTTGCGAATATAAGAAGATTTGTATATAAAAAATTCCCTCTAAATTTAGAGGGAATTTTTTATCAGAAATAAGCTTACTTGATTTCAACAGTTGCGCCTGCAGCTTCCAATTTAGCTTTGATATCTTTAGCTTCTTCAGGTTTGATAGCTTCTTTAACAGGTTTTGGAGCGCCGTCTACCAAATCTTTAGCTTCTTTCAAGCCTAAACCTGTAATTTCACGAACAACCTTTAATACAGGGATTTTAGCATCGCCTGCTGTTACCAAAATAACTGATACTTCAGAAGGAGCTTCTGCTGCATCTGCTGCACCTGCTGCTGCAGGAGCTGCTGCTGCAACTGCTACGGGAGCTGCTGCTGATACACCGAATTTTTCTTCCATAGCTTTTACTAATTCTGCTGCTTCTAACAAAGTTAATTTTTCAATTGATTCTAAAATAGTTTCTACATTACTCATTTTTATTTTCTCCTTTTTTGTTTTTAATTTTACTGTCAGCTATTGCCTGACCTGCATATTTTGTAAAGGACTTATCGCCCTATAGTCTTATCGCCTTTTTAAGCTGTTTTTTGATCCCTAACAGCTGCCATAGCACGTGTAAGTTGTGCCATAACCGCATTGATAGAGCCAACGATACCTGATGCCGGTGAATTGATTGAACCGAGAATTTTTGCAATAAGTTCTTCTTTTGAAGGAAGTTTTGCCAATTCTTCAACATCTTTAGCTGATAATAATTTACCATCTAAAGCTCCGCCGACTATTTCACCTTTTTTAGTGTCTTTAATAAATTTTGCTACTGTTTTTGCAGGACTAACCTGATCTTCAAAACCGAATGCAATTGCTATCGGACCGGTCAAAGATTCGGCTAACACTTCAAACTCAGTACCTTTTAAAGCAACTTTAGCCAGAGTATTTTTAGTTACCATATAATCGCCGCCTTCTTTTTGAAGAGCACGTCTTAAATTGGTAATTTCTTCAACACTATAACCTTTGTATTCGGTTAATACTGCTACCTGAGCTTTTTCTGCTTTTGCCTTTATTGCATCTATTTTTTCTGATTTAAATGCTTTTGTTGCCATTTTTGCTCCTTTGTACCTCTTTTACCTGTATTGTTAAAATCACATTACGCATTTATGATTTTAAATTTTTACCGACCGCTGAATACTAAAAAAGATTCTGCGTAAATTTAATATTCAGACCGCAAAATCTCACAAGTTAAAATAATCTTTTATATTCGACCAGTTTTACCTCGGTTAGCTGTTATATTAAGGGAACTGCTTTCCGCAAAATTACCTTCAAAATATTATCAGGTAATATGCTCCTACAATCAAGTACTGTCAGCACTCTTTTTGCGTTCCCGCTAACTGTCTGCGGCTCCCGAAAATCATAATACAAAAATCAGAAAAAATCAAGGGGTTTGTTTTTGTGCTTCATTTTTCTTTACGAAACTGTAAACATCAGACCCGCCATCAAGTTCGTACGAACCTTTTAACTGCATTCCGTAAAATGCCGATTCCGGATTTAGAGAATATCTCAGATTAAAATCACCGAAACATACTATTTCATTTCTTTGTTTTGTTCCCAATAGCGATTCCAGTTTTGGCATAATTTCAAGTTCTACACTTGTACCATCGGCATATGTTGCAGCGGAGCAATAATAATCCAGAGTCCATCCGTTTTTTCGCATTGCAGAAACGTGATTTTTATGAAAATTTTCTATTAAAGTCAAAATACCGTCAATTTTGTCAAAATCCTGCAGATATATTGCAACTTTTGTAATCCCTTTTTTATATGTTACATAATCAAGCATATTTAATGCATGACAGAAAGATTCCACAACATATTTTTCTGTATCACTGACTCCGGTCTTTGTATCACCGCCCCAAAATCTGTCCGCATTTAAATTTTTTGCAACAAAAGTTATCAAAACAGCAGCGTGAGAATATTTTTTTATGACTGCGTTATAATCCTTTTTCAATTGTGCATTAAAATTATCCTCAATTTTTTGTTTGCATTTTGCAATCTGGTTCACAAAAAAATCTTGAGCTATGTATACATAATATTTCATTTTTGCAATTAGGAATATTGCGATTAATGAAAGTATGTCAAATAACAACAAAGAACCGTCAACATATACACCGCCGACAATGATATCTCTCTTATAGAAAAGTTTCACAAAATCTATAATACGCTCAGCAAACGGCTGCGCAAAACTAAATAACGAAGAACCGATTATATCAAAAAACCAGTATGCCGCAGTTATAAATATTACAATTATCAAAACTATCTGAGCCAAAAACATTATGTTTATTATTAATTTTAATAAATTCAATAAAGTTTTATGTATATATATCATTATGCCCTCAACGAAATATTATCTATTAACCTGACTTCACCTATTTTTAATGCTATAAACACGATTGTGCCGTCATCTGCGGTTTTCTTTTCTTCCAAATCATTTTCATCTCTGAATTCCAGATATTCAAGTGAATGTTTTTGATTAAGATACGAATACGCAGTTTCCGTTAACGCATTACAATCCGTTACACCTTTATTATAGCATGCTTTTATATTAAACAAAATTTTACTTAATGCAAGTGCATCTTTTTTATCTTCTTCAGATAAATATTTATTCCTTGATGACAGTGCCAAACCTGATTCTTCTCTGACAATCGGACAAGAAATAATCTCAATCGGAATATTAAGATCATTTACCATTTTCTTTAAAATTATTAATTGCTGTCTGTCTTTTTCTCCGAAAAACGCAAAATCGGGTTGAACAATGTTGAATAATTTATTTACAACCGTACAAACTCCGTCAAAATGACCCACACGGGATTTCCCGCATAATTTATTTACATAGAAAAACGGCGGGATAACGTAGGTTAAAAAGTCATTCGACATAATATGCCCTTCGCCGTACATTTCCTTTGGGGAGGGTGCAAAAACGATATCAACACCCGCTTCGTTACACAATTTTTCATCTGCATCAAGAGTTCTGGGGTACTTATCCAAATCTTCACCGGGACAGAACTGAATAGGATTAACAAAAACCGAAACGACAGTTTTGTCGCATTTTTCAACGGATTTGTCAATTAAACTTTTGTGTCCGGCATGCAAAGCACCCATTGTAGGAACTAAACCAACTGTCAAGCCTTGTTTTTTCCACTCTCTAACCTTTTCTCTGACTTCCGATATTGTATGAACTAACATAATAATCTCTCTTTCGAGAAAAATTATAACACGAATTATATTTTCTTCTCAAACTTAATATTATACCCAAGAATATCCGCAATCTCACGAACTTCTTCAAATTTTATGGTTTGTTTCTTGATTTTTCTTGATAAATTGCTTAGTGTTAATTTTTCGTAACTTCTTTTCTGTAATATTTGCGAAATGCTTGTCAAAGTAACTTTCTCTTTTGCCAGTAAATATTTTATTTCTTCATATATTCCCATATAAAGATTTTATAATATTTGACAAAATTTTCATATTATGATAAATATATTATCATTATAATCAATAAATAAATTATAATGATAATAATATATAAAGAAAGGTAACAAAATGGACGTAATTGAAGAAATAGAAAATATTGCAAATCTTTCAAAAACGCTATTTGATGCAATGATGTTTAATGATGTAAACGATTCAAAATCAAATAATAACTTGACACTTGCGTGTATAATTTCACAAAGATTATAAAATTTAAAACACGAAATTTATAAATAATAAGGTGCGTCAAGTGACGCACCTTATTATTAACTTTAATGGTCCTATCGCCCTATTGTCTTATAGCCATATCGCCTTAATCTCTATGTATCAATATTCGTTGCATAGACGGCATTTGCTTCGATAAAGTTTCTTCTCGGGTCAACCTTATCGCCCATCAAAATATCAAACAACTGGTCGCAAAGCATTGCATCTTCCAGATTTACCTTCAACAATGTTCTTGTTGCAGGATCCATTGTAGTTTCCCATAATTGTTGAGGCATCATCTCGCCCAAACCTTTGAAACGTTGGATTGTCATACCTTTTTGACCTCTGTCGTCAATGATTTTCTGCAATTTTTCAAACGAATCAATTTCGTACTGTTCCGTATCGGTTTCCAAAATCAAATTATCTTCTTCTTCAATCAAATATTCTCTGATTAAAGGATAAGCCGTTTTCAAGCGTTTGAATTCGGAACTCTTTATGATATTTTGCGTAATCATAACGTGTTCTTCCTCATTCAAATTCAACTGAATTGCATATCTTGAAACTTCCGGACTGTATTTTAAAGTACAAACATAGCTTGAAGCCTCAGAAATATTGTAATTCTTTGCGTGATCCTGCAAATAATGGTTCAAATATTCGATAATTTCGTTCATTTTTGCCTGATCTTCAAAGTTTTCAGGTGTAATATTCGACCTTACCAAACCTCTCAAAACAACCGCAGGATAAAGGTTTAAAATCGGGTTGTTATAAGAATTATAAAATGCTGACATATTTTTAATCAATTCCAACAACTCATCACCTGATTTTGTTCTTGATTTTGTTTTGTCTGAAAGGCTCAAATTCTTGATACCGCGTTCTTTAAGCATTTTATCAAGCGCATGTTCATCATACAAATATTCAATATTATTTTTACCTGATGTAATCTTAAATAATGGCGGCTGCGCAATATAAACATGTCCGTTTTCGATTAACGGTCTTGCATATCTGAAGAAGAACGTCAATAAAAGTGTTCTGATGTGTGCGCCGTCAACGTCAGCATCAGTCATGATAATAATTTTATGGTAACGAAGTTTTTCAAGGTTGATTTCATCAGGGTTACGGCTGATATTGATACCAAAAGCCTGAACCATAGACTGAATTTCGTTGTTACCGTAAATTCTGTCCAATCTTGCTTTTTCAACGTTTAAAATTTTGCCTCTCAACGGCAAAATAGCCTGAAACATTCTGTTTCTGCCCTGTTTTGCAGAACCGCCCGCAGAATCTCCCTCAACAATATAGATTTCGCATTTTTCGGGTTCTCTGTTGGAACAGTCAGCCAATTTTCCCGGCAGAGTAGAATTTTCAAGAACGGATTTTCTTCTTGTGAGTTCTCTTGCCTTTCTTGCGGCTTCACGGACTCTTTGCGCCTGCAAAGTTTTTTCGATAATGATTTTTGCAATTTTCGGGTTAAACTCAAGCCATTCCTGTAATTTATCTCTTACGGCATCTTGTGTTGCCGTCATAGCTTCTGCGTTGCCTAGTTTTTCCTTTGTCTGACCTTCAAATTCAGGGTTCGGAATTTTTACGCTGACGATTGCCGTCAAACCTTCTCTAACGTCTTCACCCGAAAGATTTTGGTCATTATCTTTCAAAATATTATTTTTTCTTGCGTAATCGTTGAAAACACGGGTCAAAGAGTTTCTAAACCCTGTCAAATGTGTTCCGCCGGAATGCGTGTTGATATTGTTTGCGAAAGAAAGTACACTTTCCGAATACGCATCAGTATACTGCATAGCAACTTCAATCTGCATACCGTCAACAACTTTATCTATATATATTGGTTTGTCATGGAGAACTGTTTTATTTTCATTCATAAATTCGACATAGCTTCCGATACCGCCAACATAGTGAAATTCTTGTTGTTCACCGGTTGCACCATCTATAAATACAATTCTCAAACCTTTGTTCAGGAATGCCATCTCGCGTAACCTGCTTGAAATTACGTCTTTATCAATAACGGTTGTTTCGGTAAAGATTTCAGGATCAGGCCAGAATGTTGTTTTTGTACCTGTTTTGTCTGTCGGTTCACCCTTTTCAACAGGAGTAAGCGGTTCGCCTCTCATATATTCCTGACGCCATACAAAACCGTCCCTTGAAACTTCAACTTTATATTTTTCGGAAAGTGCATTTACAACTGATGCACCAACACCATGAAGTCCGCCTGATACTTTATAACCGCCGTCCCCGAATTTTCCGCCTGCGTGAAGTACCGTATGAACGATTTCAAGAGCCGATTTTCCGCTTTCGGGCTTGATATCGACAGGAATTCCGCGTCCGTTATCCTGAACTGTTATACTATTATCTTTGTTTACGGTTACATAAATATCCGTACAGAAACCTGCCAGAGATTCGTCAATGGAATTATCAACGATTTCATAAATACAATGGTGCAAACCTCTTTGAGAAGTTGAGCCGATATACATACCCGGCCTCATTCTGACAGCTTCCAAACCTTCCAAAACCCTGATATTACTTGCATCATAAGACGCTGATGTTTGAGTTTCTATCGCTTCATCATTATTTTCAAGTTCTACAATTTCGATTTTTTCTTCGACTTTTACTTCGTTATTAATAGTTTCCGTTTCAGACATAAATTTCTCCCGTAGTCTATATCCCTTGACAATATTGTAACACAAACAATTTAAAATTACAAAACAACTTAATTTTTTGTTACCTGAAAGCAAAAAATTAGTCTATTGTCGAATTTAAAATATAAAACCTTTTTTTATATTTCAAAAGGAGGTTATTATGACAAAAAAATTAATCAAATCAATCGATAAAATCATTGAATCAAGCGGTTCTGAAAATATTACGATTTTTACAAATCATCTTAAAATTGACGGAAGAATTTATATTCCCGAGGGGAGATGTGATGAATGTCATGACGATTTTATTACATTAGAAAATGCAACACTTTGCAGATTATCCGACTATTGCACCTGTGATGATGAAAATTGCGAATGCAACGATTATGTCTGTTTCAATTACGACTGGATAAATATTGCGATAGATGATATCGTGGCGTTTAGTGTTATTAAGTGAGAGGTGAAAAGTGAAAGGTGAAAGGTCGTTTACGGTGCTATCGCACAAAAATCATTTTGCACGAAGTGCCGATAAGGTCTTTTCACTTCTCACATTTCACTTCTCACTTAACAATCTCCGCCAACGCATTCACGACAACAGGATCCCACTTTGTTCCTGCTTCTTCACGCATTATTCCGAGAGCTTTTTCTGTATCCAGAGCCTTTCTGTATGGTCTGTCTGATGTCATGGCGCAATATACATCAGCAACTGCGATAATCCTTGAACCGAACGGGATTGACTGTCCTTTTAATCCCTCAGGAGAACCCGTTCCGTCATATCTCTCTTTCTGATAAGTAATATAGGGAACAACTTCGGATAAGAAGTTTATATTCATCAGGAAATGAACTCCGACATTTGAATGTTCCTGAATTTTCTTGAGTTCTTCGGGTGAAAGTTTGCCGTTTGTCGCAAAAATTTCTTCAGGTAAAGCAATTTTACCGATATTTTGTAATAAACCCGCATAATATATTAAATCAGTGGTTTTTTCATTCAATTTCAACTGTTTACAAATCTTTCTTGCAAGATTTGCGGTATTTTGAGAATGTGAAACCTTGTATTGACCTTTCATATCAACGGCATGAGCCAAATTTTCCACAAAACTCTGCTGATAATCGCACAAATCACCGATTAATGCTGTCAATTCCGCTCTTAACGGTTGAAGTTCACCGACAGTTGATGTTTCATCTTCTATAAGCCTGTTTGTTTCATCAATTGTTTGTTGCAAAGTCATTGATGTTGCAAAAAGTATGGCAATACTTTCCACAAGTTCTATATATTCTTCGTTAATCTGTTTTTCAAGATTATTTTCGATTAAAATTACCCCGATTGATTTAACATTACAATGCATAGGAACGGCAATCAAATTTTCAAAAATTGTTTCTTTGTATATAAATGCTTTTCCCGCTTCCGTATTTTCATCTATATTTAATTCTTTATCATAATCGGAAGTTGTTCCGACAAGCTCTAATTTATTATTTTTTTCAAGATAAATATGGCAAGCCTCAACCTCTAACATTTGTTTTACGGAATGTGCAATTGAAGTGAATATCGCCTGCTTTTTATTATTATCAATACTCAAAACACTCAGTGTATTCTGCATTGAATATATTGAAATTAATTCTTTTAACTGGTTTATCAGACCTGCTTTTTTATCTTTAACATTTGCACTGATTTTTTTCGCCAAATCCTCAGATATAAGGTTTTCGGCTATAAAATCACCTAAGTTGAGTGCAAAAATTTCTTCAATGGGGTCTTGATCAATTAAATACTCCGACTGTGAAAACAGTGAAACTCCGTTATTATTTTTCTCTTCTTTTTTCATGAAAATTTTCCTTACATGCCTACCGTTTTTTATAACGGCATAATTAAGAAAAAACTTTAATAAATTTTACAAAAATTCATACTTTCGTATGGGAAAGTTCAGACTAAAGTTAGAGAATGTAATTACAAATCCTCAAATCCCGGAGAGGTTGAAGGAAGATTTTTGTAACCTTCATTAGACATAACAGTCTTTTTTATATATTTATCCGAATAATTCCCTCTCATAAAAAGCTTTCTTAATTTGTTTTCACGTTCTACAAGCGGATGGACTTCTTCATTACTTTCCGGATAAAGTTTTCTTATCTCATACCAAACTGCAGCCTCCATTGTCCAGGCGTAAGTTTCTTCAGCTAAAGAATTATATTCGTCCTGGTGTAATGCTTCATGAGATAAAAGAGCTGCCAAAGCACCCGGAGGTGCATCTTTGTGGCGCGGATTTATATAAATATAAAGCTGCTTATTCTTTTTCCAGCCCAATGCATCAAAATTTGCGTAATCGGGGTTGATTGTTCCCAAATCTTTAAACTCAATTTTTACGGGCTTTCCCGATAAATTGTTCCCTAAAATTGCATTTCTTGAAAATTCTCCGTTCGTTCCTTTGAGCATGTCCAATGCAACATATATTACCTGATCCTTTCCCGTTGATTTGTATATCGGAGTAATCAACTTAATATATTGTGCAGTATATTTTTCAGGATAAGTTGCCGGTATCTCAATCAGTTCTTCCGTTTTTTTTGCAAATGACGGCAATTGTAAAGCAATTACCAAAAACGAAACAGCTAAGATATTTTTTAAATATTTACAATCCACTAATCTCATCTCCTATTACATTCATAGTAATATTATAATTAAGTTTATTTTTTCGTCAAATTATTTTTTCTGTTTAATGAAGCCAATCTTTTATAAATAATTTTATATTCAGTGTTTCCCGAAATATTTTCGGCTTCTTTTATGTATTCAAGCGCATTTTTATAATCGCCTTTAGCTTCGTAAATTCCTGACATTTCGGCATAATATTCGGCATTATCAACATCATAAGTTATGGCACGTTTCATACATTCAATTGCTTCATCATAATCTTTTTCCTCGAACCTCACAAGTGCCAAATAATAATAACCTCCCGAAAAATTCATATCAAGAGAAATTGCATTTTGCGCATAGTATTTAGCTTTTTCAAAATCTTTTTTTTCAAAAGCCGATTGCGCACCGACAATATATGCCATTATGTAGTTTTCATCATCTTTGATAATTTCGTCCGTAATTACAATTGCTTCATCATATTTTTTTTCTCTGCACAGAATTTGGGCATAATTGCATTTATAATTTAAGCTTTCGGGATTATTTGACATAACTTTTTTAATAATTTCCTCTGCTTTATCCAAAACTCCCAGTTCAGTATAAACCTTTACCAGAGAAACAAGTGTAAAATTATCATCATGCCCGTTTTTTATATTTGTTTCAAGTTCAAGTTTCGCATTTAAATAATCTTTATTTTCTAATTTTAAAAGAGCATTCAAAACATGTGCAGGTGCATAATTTACATCTTCATGCAAAATATAATCAACTTCACTTTGGGCTTTGCCGAATTGTTTATTCTCAAAATATAAATATGCCAAAGAATACCTGAAACCGTTATTTTCAGGTTCTAATCTGATTGCCTGCAAATATGATGTAAGTGCTTCTTTAAGCCAACCGTTATAGAAATAGGCATTACCCAGATTATAAAAATATTTAGAATTGAGCTTATCAATATTTGAGGCTTTTGAAAAACATTTTATTGCTTCGGTAAAATTTAAATCTTCAAGTGCAAACAGCCCTATGTAGTTTAAAATTTCGGGATTGTCGGTTGTTTTCGGAAATTTTTGAAAAATCTCTCTTGCCTTATCAAATTCACTTCCGTCAAAATAAATTTTCCCCAAGAGTACATTTACATTCTCATTTTCAGCCTCAATTTTTAATGCTTTTTCAAGTTCTTCTTTGGATTTGTCTAATAATTTATTGTCATAATATGCTTTTGCGACAGAATATAAAATATCTGCATCTTTCGTATTTGCATATTCTTCAATCTTATCCAAATTTCCTTTTTTTGAAGAAATTTCAATTAACTTTATTGTATTTTTTTTATCATTCTTTAATTTTAACAATTTTTCGGTACAGAAAAAAGCTCTTTCCGCATCATTGGAAAATTCATAAATTTTAGCCAAAAGTTCCAGAGTTTCAACATGATTTTCGTTTTTTGACAAAACTTTCTCAAGATAATGTTGTGCTCTTTGATAATTATTTAATAAAAAATATAATTCACCCAATTGAAACAATATTTCAGGATTATCATTTTCAATTTCAAGAGCTTTATAAAGCATTTCAATCGATTGTTTATAACATTTTTGATTTTTCAATTCGAAAGCTTGTTTTACGTATTCAAGAGTTTCCTGCATGTTTTTTCTTACTTTTCTTTTTCTTCTTATTTTTTTGTACCGTATTTTGAGGCTGATTAATCAAAACAAGAACTTCATCTTCACCTGCCATTTTAAGATTATTTCTTGCAATACCTTCTAAAGAAGACGTTGAAGAAAATTGTTTTATATCCTCTTTTAAATCCTGATTATGTGCTTCTGCCGCATCACGAATTTTTGTAAGAGTAGAAATTTTTGCATGATACGCAATCGTTTTTGAAATATTCAATATTGCCCCAAAACCGATTTGAATAAGACATAATAAAAGGACAACAGTCAAAAACGAATAATAAAAACCCGTTTTACTTTTTCTTTTTTTTGAAAATTCTCCTTGTATATTTTCCTCATCAGCCATAACGTCATTATAGATAAAATTTAACAGTTAGGCAAGTATTTTGGTAAGATTTGAAATTTTTGATAAATAAAAATCAGGTTGGGCATATTTGCCGACAGCATAAAATAGCGAGTATAAATTGCGCCTTTACCCGCCATCAACAATATTGACATAATTGGAAAGTCTGCAATACTACACTGCTAAATAAATTTGATTAAATATAATGCAATATATTTACACTAAACTATTGACAAATCCTTAGTTATAGTAAATAATATAAATGTACAACCTCAGATGACTTCCATTAAGTTGAGTTACTGAGGTTTTTGCTTTGTTATAATATTGTTGAAATCACATATTTTATCAAGATACACTATGCTATCTTTGGATATATAACCTAATAACCGTCTTAAATCCTTATAACAGTTATTTATTCCATAAGAATGATTTATGATTATTTCGTGGTGAAATACTCTGTTTCTTAGTTTTAACATTAACTGTAAAATTGGAAACACTTTGCTAAGTTTGTCAAATTCTGAAAAATTAGGATAATCGGCAAATACTGTTCTAAAAAAGCCTTGTCTGTGCCAAAGAACAGTTTTATACCTTTTTGTACATAAATGAATCCAAAAACCTAATGATAATTCTGCTATTAAATCGTCTGTACAAATATTTTTATGTCCTTTATTTAATAACTTTTGTTTAGCATCAAGAAGTTTTTTATATTCATTCGGTAATAAGATATTTTGATTATTCAATTCATTCAGTAACCAATTTGACTTAACTACAGTTTCAATAGCTTGATTTATTCTGTTTCGCAAAGATATTTCAAGAATTGATAATAACGGATACAATGACTTTAATACTTCAATATTATACAAATACCTTTCAAGTGCCATAGAATCAGTATCTTTACTATCATATTTGTAAAAACTTAAACGATTTGAACTAAATAAATTTACCAGATTGTCTTCTAAAGTTTTTGCCATAAACGGATTGCAACATAAAAATATCCATTACGACTTTAGTTGCAATGATGAGAAAATACGAAAGCCCTGCCGCCTTTTTAAAATCACCCCTTTCGATACTTTATGCCACCTTCCACAAGAGGAAGGAAACTGTCAACATTACAGCAAGAACTTAATAAAACCTCTGAACAACAGGCAAATTTGTTCCGCCGACAAATGCACGCTCAGTAAATAAGCAGGTCAGGCAATGCCTGACCTGCTTATTTAGACCCAAATGTATATTTGATAAGTTTTTATTTTTGTAATTTTGTGTTTTGGTGTAAGTTTATATAACTAATACTGTTATAGTTCTTTGTTGCATTAATTGTTAAATTGTTAAATCCTAAATCTTTAGAAGTTTTTGTACTTGTAAAAGTATTATTATTGTTTTTATAGTTTTTAATAATAAGCCTACCGTCATAATTTTCAAAATCTGCATCTGGTTTAATAATGACATTTTGACCATAGTTATTGATATTCGTATCACCACTATAATTTACTATTTTACCATCTAAAACTAAATTTCCTTTATAATTTGTGATATTAATATTGCCTTTTCCAATTTCAAGCTCAGATAAATCGGCAGATTCATCTGAATTGATTACATGACCACCAATTGTCATTCCTGAACCTTTATTTGTAATGGTTATATTGCTTATATATGGATTATTTATTTCATTTCCCGATAACAAATATCCTGATAATGTCAACTTTCCTGAACCATTGTTTGTAATCACAATATTTTTATATGAGCTAACATACGTTTTTTCCCCTAAAGTTAAATTTTTACCTGAATTTGTAATATTAACACCCGTATATCTGCCTTGAATATACGCATTATCATCTGCTTTTAAATCTCCGCTTGTGTTTAACAATTTGGCTTCTTTGATAGAATCAATTGTACCGGTTACTGTTAAACCTTTGTTTCCATTATTAGTTAAATATAAACTGCCGTCACCATTATCTACAACCCCTGAAATATTCATACCTTTTGTAGATTTTATATAAACTTGAGAACCATTATTTCCAAATTTATCAATAAATTCTTCGTCATCACCTTGTACTCTCGGCATCAAACCATCTGAATTAACTAATGAACGGAATAGTTGTTCTGCCTGTTGATTTGAACTTATAACTACATCATAATCATCATTATAACGCCAATGAGAAGGATCTTTTGTTGTAACGCCATTAATGATAGTTCCGCTAACATCAACATTTTTCCCTGACATATCGATACCTTTTCTTGCAAGTATCTTACCTTGAATATTAATATCAGCAGCTCCGGCATTACCTTTTGAATTATGTACTAAATCGGGAACTTGACTATTTATACCTTGCAAATCTTCTTTTGAATATTCATCTAATAATCTGTTATATGTTGCTATAGTTGGAGTTGCTACTGATAAACTGCCAACATTTAAAACTCCGGAAGCACCTACAGTAAAACCATTCGGAGTAATAAAGATTGCATTTCCGTTATAATATTCACCATTTCTAACCGTATTCAATATTCCATTGATATCTACTTTATTATTTACAAGGTTTACAAAAGATTCTAATTTATCATTTTGTCCATTAGTTGTTTTATTAAAAATTAAGTTAGCAACATCCCCTTCAGACAAATTAAAATTTTCATATTGCCTAAAACCTACATCACCACTCATCATTTCGGGAGTAATATTGTAGACTCCGTTGTTACCTGTTACACCTGAAATATCAGTTGCTTGTACAGGTATAATTGACAAAAATAATGCAATTGCAATTACTAACTCTGTTTTTTTCATATTTCATTCTCCTTTTGAAACTTTTTTATATAGTACGTTACGAGATAAAAGTTCTAAATTTTCATTTTTGCTTTTTGTGTACTAAAGTTTTACAAAACTTCATACTATCTGTAAGGTAGACATTCATAATAAAAGATTTAATAAAACCTCTGAACAACAGGCAAATTTGTTCCGCCGACAAATGCGCGCTCAGTCAGGCGAACACCCAAGCAGCCCTGATGACGCTTGAACTGCATTCCGTAGATTTTTCTCACAACCTCATCTACAGTTTTTTTATCATATTTTTCATAAATTTCTTCTGCCGGAATATTTTTCTCAAGATACATCTCTATTATATCGTCCAAAATTTCGTATTCAGGAAGTCTGTCCTGATCTTTCTGATTGGGATGAAGTTCCGCAGACGGAGCTTTGTCAATAATAGTCTGAGGAATAACCTCACCGTCTTTGTTCAGATAGTTTGAAACCTTATAAACATTGGTTTTTGTCAAATCGCAAATAATATTGTATCCGCCTGCCAGATCGCCATAAAGTGTTCCAAAACCCATTGCACTTTCGGATTTATTACCTGTTGATAAAAGGAGTATATTTTCTCTGTTTGAATAAAACATCAAAATAAGCCCTCTAAGACGTGCCTGCAAATTTTCTTCCGCAAGGTCATGCAACCTTTCACGTTCGCTCATAAAATTTTCAAATAATGGTGTAATCGGCTCTGTTACAGTTTTTATACCTAAATTTTCGGCAAGTTTAACACTGTCATCAATACTACCCTTAGATGAAAACATACTCGGCATCATTATTCCCAAGACATTTTCACTTCCCAAAGCGCGAACTGCAAGGACTGCCGTCAATGCACTGTCTATTCCACCCGAAAGTCCAAGTACAACTTTTTTAAATCCCATATTTTCGCAATATTCCTTCAATGCAAACGTTGTAACATCAATAATTTGTTTTTCAATATCATCTTCCTCAAATTCTATTGAGCGGGAAAAATCAACGGTATCAATATCTTCCTTACAAATCGGCATCTGAAGAACGATTTCATTATTAGAGTTTTTTGCAAAACTTCCGCCCATAAAGACGTTTTCATCAGAAAGCCCTATTGAATTTACATAAACGAAATCGGTGCGGGTTTCTATATTGTCAACAAAATCTTTATAAGTATTCATTGCGTAATATCTGTTCTTTGCCAATACATACAAATCGCAGTCAATATCTTCAATAAAAGTATCGGATACGAAAACTTTTTTACCTTCAATTTCAAAGAAACCGTCCTGTGAAACCTCAACATTTCCGTTTCTGATTAAAATATCACCTATTAAAATATTTTGAGCTAAATTTTTATCAGCTATTTTTTGATAAAATTCGATTTGTGCTTTTCTCACGTTTTCATCTAAAATCAAATCTTTTCCGCCGATTTCTTCGATATCTGCTTGAGGGAAGATGATTAAGGAGGTATGGAGGTATGGAGGTATGGAAGTATAGCTATTATTAGAGGAACGGAGGTCAAGAGGGCAAGAGGGCATGCTATTATCAAATTGCTGTTTCTGTTGAATTTTATCAACATCCATATCTTCAGCCATCCATTTATACGATATTAGCCTGTCTTCCTGCTCTCCTGACCTCTGTTCTTCCTCATTCTTAGCTTCATAGCTGCCTAGCTGCCTAGCTGCATTAATTATATTTTCAAAATTTAACCCAAAATCGCCTGTTTTATATTTTACCTGTGCAAGTGTAATTTTCATTTTAACCTCTATGTTTCGGACTTATCGCCCTATTTCCTTATAGTCTTATCGGCCCTATTCATTCAAATTTCAAATAATTAACCTTTTCCCAGCTTAAATCCAAATATTTTATTTTTGTTTTTACTTCTTTAACTTCAGGGAGTATTGACGGAATTCTTTCCAGTCTTTTGAAAATATTCTCATCAATTTTACCTGCTCTTATGTTTACGGTTTTAATTTTTACGTAAATATCCTGCGGGTTTCGCATATCAATATATTCAACATCTTCTTTTGAATATGCTTCAACATACCTGACTATCTTTTGAATTTCTTTGATTTTTTTTAAATCCCATTTGCGGTAATCATCACCCTTATTACCGTACGTCAGAACAAGAATGGTTTTATAATCAGGTTTCAGCGGTAAAAACTCTCTTCCGATAAGTTTTCCGTCAGTCGTGAAAAACGCAACCGGATTAGCTTTAATATCAGGGGCAATAGTTATTACAGGTGTTCTTTCCCTCAAAATTATCTGCATTCTTGCCGGAAAAGCATAACGTCTTATATAAACATCTTCAACGGGAGCAAGTTTTAGAATTTCTTTTTTTATGGAATTTGTCCTTGCCATAAAAATCGGAACATTAGGAACATTACTTTCCTTTAATATTAATAGTATCTTTTTAGAAGGAACAATATTGTTATTAATAATTTCAACGGTATTTCCGTCAGTTTTATTGAAGGCATTCGGTTTTAAATACCATCCGTCTGCTTTTATCAGATAATATAAACCAATAATTATAACAATACAAATAACAAACCTGAAAAAAGCTCTCAATCGTTCCTGTTTTAAACGGCCTTTTCTTATTTTGCGTTCACGCCTTTTCTTTTTAACAAAAAATTTTCCGTCCGGTACAGGCTCTTCTTCAACAACAATATCGTCCTCTTCCGAGATTTCTATATTTTGTTCATTTTGTCCATTTAATTCTTCGTCCATTATTTATTCAATCCTGCGCTGTTTAAAATTAACTGTACAAGGTTATCATAATCTATACCCATAGCTTTTGCTTGTGCCGGAAGATCACTTGTTTCGGTCATTCCGGGACTTGTATTGATTTCTAACAAATACGGAATATCATTCATAATCATAAAATCAATTCTGGAAACACTTCTGCAACCTGCTGTTTCAAAAGCTTTCACCGCAACTTCTTTTACATGTCGGGTTATGTCCTCTGACAAGTTTGCAGGACAAATAAAATCGGACATTCCTTTTGTATATTTTGCCTGAAAATCATACCACTCGGTTTTTGGTCTGATTTCCAAAATCTCGGTTGCAAAAGGTTTTTCATTTTCTTCTAAAACGCCGACAGTTACAAAGAAACCGTCAATAAATTCTTCAATTAAAACATCATCATTATATTTTGTCGCAGCTTCATAAGCCGACTTCAAATCTTCTTTTTTATTAACTTTTGTCATTCCGAAACTTGAACCCTCACATACGGGTTTTACAAAAAGCGGATATTTTAAATCTTTTGTTTTCTCAAACAAATCATCATTCTTTCTTACAAAAGCGGATTTTGCCATCGGAATATCCGAATTAGTGGAAAGTATTCGCTTTGTGTACTCTTTATTCATACAAATTGCACTTGCCATAACACCGCAGCCGGTATAAGGAATTTTTAAAATTTCTAAAATACCCTGAATACAACCATCTTCGCCATATTTTCCATGAAGAGCATTGAATGCATAGTCATAATTTCCGGATTTTAAATTATTAGCAATATTAGTATCAACAAAAACCAGTTCGGTATTTTTAAAACCCAGTCTGTGTAACGCATCAAAACAACCTTTTCCGGAACGCATTGAAACTTCCGCCTCAGATGACATACCGCCTGCAAGTACAGCTATTTTTGCATTTTTATCTATCTTATTTTCAATTGTTCGCATAATTTAACCTCATCTTCATTATCACCTAAAAATTTTATTTCAGGAACAAGTTCTATACCAAATTTTTCTTTTACTCTTTGTTTCATTTCTAACATTAATTTTAAAACATCTGTAGAAGTTGCACCACCTGTATTTATTATAAAATTTGCATGATTTTCCCAAACTTTAGCCCCGCCTATTTGAAGTTCTTTCACTCCGCATTCATCTAAAAGCTTTCCCGCAGAATTATTTTCAGGATTTTTGAAAACACTTCCGCAATTAGGAAGAGCTAAAGACGGCTGATGCATTTTTCTGAACTCAAGATTTTCAACCATTTTCCGTTTAATTTCATCAGGATTTTTTTGTGTTAGTTCAAATTCTGCTTCCAAAACTATGTATCTTTTATCCTGACAAATCGAATGTCTGTATGAAAAATCCATCTTATCTTTTGTCAAAGTTATTATTGAGTTCCCGTCAAAAACTTTTGCTGATAAAAAAGTATCTGAAATTTGTTGTCCGTTAGCACCTGCGTTCATATAAACTTCACCACCGACAGAACCCGGAAAACCTATCATAAATTCCAAACCTGACAAACCATATTCCGCAACAGTTTGGGCAAGTTTCGGACCTTTTACACCAGCACCGGCAATGACTTTTGCACCATCAAGTTTTATTTCATCAAGTTTTGATGTCGAAAAAACTTCGCCCGAATAACCGTAAGATGAAACTAATGTGTTGGACAGATTGCCAATCACAACGGATTTTGACGGTAAATCCTTTATATCATCAAGACTTTCGGGAAAATATATTTTTGATATTTTTCCTCCTATTTTAAAAGAAGTATGATTTTTTATGTCAAAATCGTCCTCAGTGAGCAACTTGGCAAACCTCATCATTTAAATTTAAAAGTTCTCTGCTTAAATTAGTAATAGTGCCTGCTCCCAAACCTATCACAACATCATTTTCTTTGAGTGTCGGATAAAGTTTTTTCGCAACTTCCTCAATTGAACCTGACAGATATTCACAAGGAATATTAACCGTATTCTGCAAATCTCTTACAAAATTTTCGGAATTTACACCATCTATTGAATCTTCAGATGCCGCATACACATCTGTTACTATAACTTTATCAACACCAGAAAAACTTGTCAAAAACTCATTCCAAAGATTTTTCAATCTTGTATATCTGTGAGGCTGAAAAACTGCTATAACGTGCTTTCCTGTCATACCTTCGGCAGAGGACAAAGTCGCTTTGATTTCTGTCGGATGATGAGCATAATCATCAAAAACCGTTATTCCGTCAAATTCAGCTACTTTTTGAAATCTTCTGCCCATGCCTGAAAACGTTGCAAAATGAGGTTTTACAAGTTTTATATCCACACCTGCCTGATGCAGACTTGCGACAACCGACAGGGCATTATACACATTATGTTTACCTCTCAAAATTATTGTTAAATCAGTTAAAAACGTGTTTTTATAATAAATTTCAAAACTTGTACAATCTGACATCAATCTTATATTTTTAGCAACATAATCCGCACCTTCTCCAAGCCCGAAAGTAATTGTTTTGTGGCTATGAAGATCTTTTGTAGCTTTGTTATCGTTGTTTACCAAAACAATGGAATCTTCAGGAATTTTTGAAATAAAAGTTTCAAAAGTTTCCAAAATAGATTTTAACCCGTCTTTATAAAAATCCAGATGATCTGCTTCCAAATTATTGACTACACAAATATTCGGAGCATATTTAACAATAGTTCCGTCACTTTCATCCAATTCCGCAACAAAAAATTTTCCGTCCTGAGAATGTGCATTACAACCGATTTCAGGAATAATTCCACCTACAACATAAGAAGGTAAAAGTCCTGCTTTTTCAAGAACATAAGAACAAAGCCCCGAAGTTGTTGTTTTGCCATGTGTTCCCGAAAAACCAAGGAAAAATTTTCCCCACTTTGAAATTTCCGCCAAAATATCCGAACGGTGATAAACTTTCAATCCCAATTCTTTTGCTCTTATCATTTCGGGGTTAGTTTCCCTGATAGCCGTACTTGCAACAATAACCGCATCTTTCGGAACATTTTCCGCTTTTTGCCCTATATAAACAGTGGCACCGAGTTTTCTTAATTTATCAATATATTTGCTGTCAACAATATCAGAACCTGAAACTTCACAGCCGTTTTCAAGTAAATATTTTGCCAGTCCGCTCATTCCTACACCGCCAATGGCGATAAAATAATATTTTTTCATCTCTATCCCTTATCTTACTTAATTATATTACATAAATCCGATTAATTATTAATGTAACAAAAGATTACAATTTTTTCATTTTCTGTAAAATTTTTATAATCACGATACTTTACATAAATGTAGGAAAAATACGGGAATTATTAATATGTTGATGACAGAAAAAGAAATTACAAGAATTGTTAACGACAATAACAGTTTGTACAAAATTGAAAAAGTATATAATCAGGATTCACTCTCTGTTGCTAAAGTCTTAAACGAAAAAGGGAAAATATGCAAAGCCGTTTTTTATGATGAAAAAGCACGGGTATCAAATATGAGTGTTTACAATGCTGATACAGGAAAAGAAATAAAAAATATTACTTATAAATCTGACGGCAAAACCGTTTCTTCGGTTAGGATTTATAATGAAAAAAATAATAAAATAGAAAGAGTCGCTTTCTATAAAGCGGACGGCAAACATATTTCCTCAATGGTTTTATATGATGAAACCGGTCGTGAATCACAATGCATTATGTTTTGTGATGACGGAGAAATTATAAAATTCAGTTTATAAAAAAGAGAGCCGAAGCTCTCCTTTTATACTGTTTGTTTCATCGCTGATTTTATGCGTTTCAGGGATTTTTCTTTGCCTAAGATTGCCAGAATTGCTGTCATATCCGCTCCGCAAAGTCTGCCTGTTACAGCGGCTCTAATCGCCCACATAGTAACTTTCGGCTTTATTCCCTTTTCTTTATAAAATCCTCTGAATGCCTCTAATTTTTCGTGAAGATTTTCTTCTGACCAATCCCAGTCTGCTGATTGCTCAACAAAAGTTTTCAAAACGTCCTGAGCTGTTTCGGTTTCAAGAGTTTCTTTCGCTTTTTCGTCAATTTCTACATCTTCACCAAAGAAATATGTAACCGCATCTGTTATATCTGAAAGAAGTGTTAAAGGTTCTCTTGTAACCTCAACCATTCTTGTGTATTGAGCATCTGTTAAGGTTGACAAGTCATATTGAGTCAAATACGGTTTCAATCTTTCTTTCAATTCTTCGATTGGCAACATTTTGATGTAATGACTGTTCATCCAGTTCAATTTATCGTATTCAAAGATTGAATTTGATGAAGAAATTTCGCCGATTCTGAAATCTTGCGCAATTTCGTCAACGGTTTTGATTTCCTGACCGTCAGAAGGCGACCAGCCCAAAAGCGCTACGAAATTTATTAAAGCATTTGTCAAATAACCTTTTTCAACAAATTCAGAAACCGCAGTCGCTCCGTGTCTTTTAGAAAGTTTGCTTCTGTCGGGAGCTAAAATCATTCCCAAATGTCCGAAACGAGGGACTTCCGCCCCTAAAGCTTCAAATATTAAAATCTGTTTGAATGTATTTGAAATATGATCTTCACCTCTTATTACATGAGAAATCTTCATCAACATATCATCAATTACAACCGCAAAGTTGTAAGTCGGTGCTCCGTTTGATTTCATGATAACGAAGTCGCCCAAAAGATTTGTGTCAACGTGTAAATCTCCTTTTACAAGGTCGTCAAAGTGTAACATTGATGAATCGTGGAAAGCTTTTTGAGCTTTTGCAATATTAAATCTGATTGCAGGTTTTCTGCCTTCAGCTCTCAATTTTGCTTTTTCTTCTTCCGTCAAATTTTCACATTTTTTTGAGTAAACATAGGGTTTTTTATTTTGAGTTGCAATTTCTTTTTCTTGTTCAAGTTCTTCGGGTGTGCAGAAACATTCGTATGCAAACCCTTTATCTAAAAGTTCCTGTACATATTTCGGGTAAATATCAAATCTTTGAGATTGTGTATAAGGCCCATAAGGACCGCCTACATCAGGGCCTTCATCCCAGTTTAAGCCCAATGCTTTCAAACTGTCAAAGATATTGTCGATATATTCTTTGCTTGTTCTTTCAGCATCTGTATCTTCAATTCTTAAAACGAATTTTCCGTTATTCTTCTTTGCAAATAAATAGTTAAAAAGTGCTGTTCTTGCAGTACCAACGTGCAAATTACCGCTCGGTGAGGGCGCAATTCTAACTCTAACTTCAGTCATTGTTGTTCTCCTTTATTAGTGAATGGTGAGTTGTGAGTAGTGAGTGGTTCTTTACAGTATATTGTAATGGTGATATGCTGCTAATGCTACTTTATGATATTAACCTTTCACTATTCACGACTCACCACTCACTTAACCTATCACGCACAAAATATATTTTCAAGTTAATAAAACTTATTACTATGATTTATAAACTGCGAAATTGTTTTTTCAACAATCCGCTATGACAAATTTTATCATGATAATTAAGAAAAACGTCTACAGACTAATTACCTACGCACAAAGCATAGCCATTATTGCCCTGATTGTTAGATCGACGGATGCCATTGAGAAAGTCAAAGCCCCATACCATAGTACCGTTCTGATCGGACGACCAGTAAAAGCCGGAATTAGGTAGCCCATCTGCATGAGAGTTATAAATAAGTTCTAACGTGTTCAAATTCGGTAATGTCATATCTTTTGCAATACAAGCATCTATTGCACCTTGCCAATCATATGTTCCTCCCAGCTTTACAACACAACCGACACCCGGGACATTAACACCGCCTTCACAAGTATTTACTTTTGTAAATGTAGCTGTTTTAAACGATCTGATATCTCTTTTATCACCAGCTTTTTCACTGTTCGGACTTTTACCACCGTTTACGTCCATGACAAAGTCTATCGCTCCCGTTACTGTTGTTGTGTATTTAGGAAGTCCTTCTGTCCATTTAACTTTATCCCCTACATCTATTGCAGGGGCAATGGGATTATAATTCAATCTAATCGGAGCTCCGTCCACTAAAACCAATCCCACATTATTTGATTCTGATTCAAGTGATAGATGTTTTCCTGTTTTTGCCTGACTTACTTCGTACTCTTCGCCACCGCCAGTCGTAACAACAGGTGTCGGCCAGCAATCCGCAACATGTTCACTATCGCATCTCTTTGCAATTTTTAAATACTTTTGCAATTCATCTACAAATGCGTCTGTAGTTGCATATTGCGTATTCAATAAACCGTGCGCTCTCATGGTTTCCATTGCCTGAGTAACTTTTTGACCGATATTTTCTTGACGTTTTGCATTTACATATCCTGTTATATTGGCAAATAATGTAGGTAGAGTTATTGCCGCAACAACTCCTATTACCCCAAGTGTAATTAATACTTCCGCTAAGGTGAAGGCAGATTTCTTATCTCCCCCTCTCCCTAACCCTCTCCCAAGGAGAGGGAACTGCGTTTCTACAAATGTTTTCAATGTTTTCAATCTTTTCATAATTACCTCCATATAAAATATTATATCATATTTACACTATTTTTTCAAGTGCAAATTACACATATAAAATATAGCAAAATAATAATGTGTTTTTATGCGCAAATTAAAAAGGTAGAATTAAAAAGGACTTGAAAATATATGTTTAGAATAGAAAAACCTGAAATGGTTAACAAAACATTCAGATTGCCGTTAGAACTTGTAGAAGAACTTTCTACTGTTGCTCAAAATCAAAATATTTCTTTAAACAATTTAGTCAAACAGTGTTGCGAATATGCTCTCAATAACCTTGATGACAGAGATAATCCCTCAAAAGAATGATTTGACTGTTATTTATCATGTTTTAAAATAATAATTATGAAGAAGGCTTTATTAATTTTACTAACGTTAATAACAGTCCAGTCTGCGGTTATATGCGCCCCGAAAAAGATGCTTCCTGCACCCTCTGACGGCACTGAACAACTGCCGAATATTTTTATATACACTATCCCTGACGATACTTTTAAAATGGAAGATGAAAAATTTCAGGACGAACAAATTGTCGTTGAAGAACCCAAAATTGAGGAAATCAGCGAAGATGAAATAATTTCTCTTGAAGATGAACCAGTTTTAGGTGCAACGGTTTTAAAAGGTTATGCGCAATATATTGACGATTCAAATACAATTACTTTAAAAGACGAAAACAATGAATATGTTTTAAATATCAAAAATCCGCAAAAAATCTCCGCAACAAAAGGGTTAAATTTAAAAAAAGATACAAAACCGACACTTAAATATATAGATGCGGAATACGTTATTGCACCTAATAATATTTCAACATCTTCAAAAGTCGGAAACTTCACGTTCGGAGCACAGTTTAACAACGAAATCGACAACATTGCAATGCTTGAAACCGAAACAGGGTTATTTACAAAATATGAAAGAGATAAATTTGCGCTCAGTTCCTCCGTAACAAAATCTCTAAATACCACATACGCACAGGATTATAATACTTTATCTTTTGCACCCGAATTAAAAATCAACAAACATTTAAAATTAAAAAATATTTTCAGTGCAGATGTAACAAGAAACCGCCAAGCATATAAAATCGTATTATCAATAAATCCGTTCAAAGATACTGACAGATTTTTGCTTGAACTTGGCGCAAAACAAACTTATTACGCAGAAACAGAACAGACAACTTCTCAATTCAGTTTTTCTACACAGTTTAAATTATAAAATGCCGTGTCGGATATTTGTTTCCGACACGACATAATAAAATTATGTCAAAGCAAATGTCATATCGGCTTCAACACAGACTTTTCCGTCAACCATACCGACACCGTGAGCTTTGCAGATAGGACCTTTTAATTTTGTCAATTCTATTGTCATTTCAAATCTGTCACCGGGTCTTACGATATTTTTAAATCTGGCATTTTCTACGCCTGCATAAAGTGCCAGTTTACCCTGAAATTGCGGTAATTTTAACAAAACCGGAGCTGAGCATTGAGCCATTGCTTCCAACTGAAGTACACCGGGCATAATCGGATTTCCGGGAAAATGTCCTTGGAAAAATTCTTCATTCATAGACAAGTTTTTGTAACCTTTACAATATTTTCCGGGAACGCATTCCGTAATTCTGTCTACCAGCAAAAACGGATATCTGTGAGGTAACATCTCCATTATTTCCATAATATCCATAGAAAAAGCTTCTTGAGTAATTTCTTCTGTCATTATTTTTCTCCTTATATTTCTTTTATTTTATCTTTTAACATTTGTGCAACTTTAACATGCACCGCATGTCCTGCCTCTTTTGCCAAAATTTGACACTTCAAATCCAGCGGATTTATACCTGTCAAATATAAATCACCAACCATATCAAGCATTTTGTGTTTTATAGGTTCATATTCACTCCTCAATTCTGTCGAATATGTCCCGTCATCCATAAACCCGACGGTATTTTCCTGAGTAACTCCCTGCGCAAACCCAAGCATTTGGAATTTTTTCAAATCCCTGTAAAATCCGAATGTTCTTGCTTCAACGATTTCTTCCTGCTTTTTGGGATTATAATTCACAAATCTCTGAGTAACGTTAGGGTGGTCATAATTTACCGCATAAGACATAAACAACTCTTTATAAGGCAAAATCACTACGCTTGTCTTTCCGTTCAAATAATATACAGGTTCCGAAACCGTATATTTTTGTTCTTTTTGGAAAAACGGTTTATCAATTCCCGCCTTTTTAAAAAGTTCCACCCAAACTTTTGAACTTCCGTCCAAAATCGGAACTTCCTCCTCCGTCATATAAATATCAAGAGAATCTATATGACAAATTGCAAGAGCCGCAGTCAAATGTTCAGTCAGCATAGCTTTCGCTTTGCCTTTTCCGAGAACTACACAATGATCGGTTGATATAACATTATCAACAACCGCTTCAAACGGTTCGTTACCTTTTACAAAGTACCTTATCTTTCCCTCTTTTGAAGGTTTAAAAGTAACTTCGCACGGTTTATTTTTCATCAAACCGCTGCCTGATATTGAGATTTCTTTTTTTAGTGTAATCATCTGTAAGGTGAGTAGTGAGTGGTGAGTAGTGAGTGGTTCTTATCTATTTTGTTTGCGCAGCAAACCGTAAAGAACTTTTCACTACTCACATCTCACTTTTCACTTATTTCCCCCTTCTTCAAACTCTTTCAAAAGCGGTTCGTATTTTCTGAACTTTGCAAAGATTTCTTGAGCATCTTTCATTGTTTTCAACTGTTTGATAAAGTCTTTTCTCGGCATTGCAGGAATACCTACAACAATTGATTTTTCAGGGAAAGATTTTGTAACACCCGCTTTTGCCGTAATGATTGTATCGGAACCGATTTCGATATGATCTGCCAAACCTGCCTGACCTGCAATTACCACTCTATCGCCGATTACGCAGCTTCCTGCAATACCGACTTGCGAAACTATTAAACAACCTTCACCGATTTTGCAATTATGACCTATCATAACAAGGTCGTCAATCTTTGTGTTATCACCTATTGTGGTATCTTCAATAGTCCCTCTGTCTATTGTCGCATTAGCTCCGATTTCAACATTGTTACCGATTACAACAGACCCGATTGACGGAATTTTGAAAATAACATGTTTTGAATTAGCTTCTTTAATTTCTCCGTCTTTTCTTGCCTGTTCGATATTGTCGGGGTTTTCCGTTACAAAGCTGAAACCGTCAGCACCCAAAGAAACTCCGTGATGCAAAATTACATCATTTCCGACCTGAACTCTGTCACCGATATTTACACCGGGGTGGAATAAACAGTTTTTACCGATTTTTGCACCGCCTCCTATATAAACATTTGCCAAAATCTTTGTATTATCCCCGATTACAGTATCATGTGAAATTACAACATTCGGCCCGATTTGGACATTTTCCCCGATTTTTGCAGTTTCATGAACAACCGCAGTCGGGTGAATTCCCTTATTTACTTCAGGTGCGGTATAAAACATGTTCAATAACTTCATCATGGCTAATCTTGGTCTTTCAACTTCTATAGTTGTAAGATTAGGGATTTGAACACCCAAAGGAACAAGTGCGGCTTTTGCATTGGATTTTGCAAGGTTTGCAATTTCTTCTTCGCCTAAAGCAAGCGCTAAAGTGTTTTCATCAGACAACAGGGGCGGTGCAATTTGCGAAATCTTTGCATCTTCAACTTTGGTTAACATACCGTCTGTAATGTGTGTAATTTCTTCTAATGTGAATGTTGGCATATATTTTTCTCCTTTTTTATAAGTGAATAGTGAGTGGTGAGTAGTGAATAGTTCTTATCAAAAGATGTTACTATTCAATTTGCTCTGTTTTTGTATTTAAATATCTTATTAAACCTAATAATAGTTTTTTTACGGTTTCATTCTGCATTTGTAAATTTTCAATATCATTGATATAACCTATATTTTTTGAGATTATTACTTGGGTTTCTAATTCAGAAATAGAACCTAGAGCTATATTTAAAAATTTAAGAGTTTCTTTATCAGAAAATCTTGAGCAACCCTCTGCAATATTTGATGGGATAGATACGGCACATCTTCGCATTTGCGATACAAGTCCGTACAATTCCTCTTTAGGGAAATCTTTAGTAATCAAATATATATTTGTTACTAATTCCATAGATCTATTCCAAACTTCTAATTCCTGATGTTTCATCTTAACGATATGAACCTTTCACAACTCACTACTCACCACTCACTTTTTTTAAAATATTTGTCGTTGATTTTCCTTGAACAAACTCAATAAATTCTACCCTTGTTCCGTTTTTTTTCATAATGTCCGCTTCGGGAAGGGTTTCCATTGTGTAGTCCGCGCCTTTTGTATAAACATCAGGTTTCATTTCATCTAAGAGGTTACGCGGGCTGTCCTCATCAAAAAGAATAACATAATCAACCGAACGCAACGCTCCAAGAACTTCTGCCCTGTCGTTTTCGTTGTTTATGGGACGTGTCGGGCCTTTAATAGATTTTACTGATTTGTCGGAATTCAAAAGAACAATAGAAACATCCGCAAAAGATTTTGTTTTTTCCAAATACCTGACATGCCCGACATGCAGAATATCAAAACAGCCGTTAGTAGCAACGACAGTTTTACCGTCTTTATGCAGTTTATCTATTAAATCACGTACCCCTTCTCTTTTTATAAGCATGGCTATATTCTACCAAAAATAATACAAAAAGTCTTTAAAGGTTATGATTTGTTAAGAAGTAAAATGTGAACGGTGAAATGTGAACCGTAAACAGACTATTTCGATTTACTTACACAAACAAAATTTATTTTTCGAATTCGGTTGAAATACATTTCGTGGCGATAGGACTATAAGGCGATAGGGCGATAAGACTTTATCGTTTAATTTAAAAAATACACCATAAAAAACACATCAAAATAAATATTTTGATGTATTATTTTCTAACATA
>JAGBOW010000056.1 GCA_017633675.1 bacterium
CGGACTGAAAATTCGCATAACGACGGAAAGGGGGTGGTAAAGTGGATCTCAGTATTACTGAAAAAGCGCTGATGCTTATCTTACTGATAATCATAGCGCTTAAAACACATTAGAGGGGCTTTTAATGAGAGGACTGCAATCCTCTCGCCCTTCATTAATATTATAACCTATTTTTTACAAATTTCAACCCTTTTTTAGAATTTTTTAAAAATTGTTATAAAAAGCTTAGTGATAAAATTATATAATAAGAATATAAATCAAAAAATGCTTTGCAATTATAAATGAGTTATCGGCATAAAAAAAGACCACATAGAGGTGTGGTCGGTAAAAAGATTATAAATTTTTGTACTCCGCCTGAAAGGTGGAGGAAAGAGGGAGTTTAAACCCTCCGTTATTTATCTCCCTTGTAAGGGAGATTTAAGTAATTCTATTTGTTGTACAATACTTTACTTGCAACATCTGATGCAGGTAATACTGTTTGGTCGTAAAATACTACAGGATAAATATCTGTAGGATTATTTGCGTCTGAAACAACTTTATTGGGACCTTTTGCACCGTTTACGTCAATGATACCCAAGCATTGATTTTTGGGAGTACATCCTGATGCTGTATCAGTATCTGTATATGCAAACATTGAACTGTCGTTAAAGAACAAGAATTTGTTTTGTGTACTTGCTTTAATAGTACCTGTCCTATCTACTGATGTACCTGTGGTTTGACCGCTACATGCAGTAGCTTCATCATCTTCCTTACATGTATATTTATAACTGATTGAAATATCATCTGTAGGCAAATCATATCCGGCCGAAGTTGTTGGATTAACAACATTCATTCTTTTCCTTAGTACGTTATCAAGTTTTCTGTCGTCGTCAGTATTGTTAATATCTGCAAAACTTACATCATCTAAAGCTACATTCAAAGTAATTGCCTGTGATAAAGCTGACAAAGCCTTTTTGTAAGCAGCTTTGTAGTGTGCGCCGTTTGTCTGGTTAATCAGTGTAGGCATTGTCATTGCCGCTACAACCCCGATAATACCCAAAGTAATCAATACTTCCGCCAAAGTAAATGCGTTAAATTTTTTCATAATAAATTTTCCTTTCTTTTTTTAACTTCCCCCTCTCCCTAACCCTCTCAATATGAGAGGGAATAGTTTAAAGGGTTATTATTTTTGTTATCCCACTTTTTTCAATGGGGCAGAGGGGATTTAAAACCCTCCGTCTGAACTTCGTTCAGCCACCTCCCTTATAAGGGAGGCTTAAATAATTCTATTTGCCGTACAATACAGCTGTTCCTGCATTTGTTACAGGTAATATTGTTTGATCGTAATAAATTACCGGATAAATATCTGTTGGAGAAGTAACATTACAAGCATCTGCTGAAGTTTTTACACCTGCTGAATAAGTATCAAATGCTGTAGTTCCATTATCACAACTTACTACTTTATTAGGGCCCTTTGCTCCGTTAACATCTATAAAACCGTAACAACCGGTATTATTAGCTGATGTTGACGATGACATAGTACAATTCGTACCATCTTGAGCATTTTTGAATGCAAACATACTACTGTCATTAAAGAATAAGTAAGTATCAGGAGCTTTTCCTTCAGGATACAAACCTGTAGATGGAAGTGTATATCCGGCCGAAGTTGTTGGATTAACAACATTCATTCTGCTTGCAAGTAAACTGGCAACTGATGTCCCTCCTGTAGGTGCTGCTGTTGAACCTGCTGTACCAGATTTAGTATCAGCAAAGCTGATATCATCTAATGCCACATTCAGTGTTACACCCTGTGAAATTGCTGATAAAGCCTTTTTGTAAGCAGCTTTGTACTGTGCGCCGTTTGTCTGATTAATCAGTGTAGGCATGGTCATTGCTGCTACAACCCCGATAATACCTAAGGTAATCAAAACCTCTGCTAAGGTAAATCCTCCGAATTTCTTCATAATAAATTTTCCTTTCTTTTTTTAATACCATAATTCTAAACTACTAATACTTTAGAATTATATCCTCACTACTATTATAAGATATCTATATCAATTTGTCAAGATAATTGATATAAATATCATTAATTCAAATTAGACTTATCTATATATTTTAGATGAGGTTTATATGAAACTTGATAAGGAAATAATCGGTAAAAAAATCAGGCAAATCCGCATAGAAAAAGGATTTTCACAAGAACAGCTTTCAGAAAAAATTGATATTTCTCCCCGTCATATGTGTACAATTGAGAACGGAAATTCTTTTCCTTCTCTTGAAACATTTGTTAATATTTGTGAAATTCTTGATATAGATATCAATAAATTTTTTAATATAAAAACCGTAAAAACCGATAAACTCAGAAGTGAAATTTATGATTTAATCCAAATGTCATCTCCGAACGAACTTCATCTTATAAAAGATATTATTATAGCAGTCAGAAATAACAGGTAAAATTGTAAAAATTTACTGTTTCTGTAATATTATTGACATTTTTTAGAAATAATATTAATATTTTTAAGGTTTATTATATTATATATTATATATTATAATAATTTTATGTTTTATTTTGAAAATATTTGCGGAAAAAAAGTTTTAAAAAGTACGGTTTTAAACGGCTTAAATCATTTTTTTACAACAAGAGAAAGTATAATTAAAACCAAAGAACCTAAATTTGAAAAAATTGCGGAACAAAACAGAAAAGATTTCTGTGAATATTTCGGTGTAAAAGAACTCATTTACCCTTCGCAAACTCACACCTCTAATGTTGAAATTGCGGAACCCGAAAAAACAAATTATCCTGATACAGACGGACTTATTTTAGCAAATAAAGAACAAGCGGTATTTTTGAATTTTGCCGATTGTACTCCTTTAATTTTTTATGACGGAAAGATTTGTGCCGTATCACACGCAGGCTGGCGTGGTACTGCAGGAAAAATTGCCGTAAAAACAGTCGAAAAAATGGTTTCGGAATTTAATTCGGAATTAAAAAATATAAAATGCGCTGTAGGACCTGTAATTTCTATGTGTTGCTATAATGTCGGAGAAGATGTTTTTAATCAGCTGCGTTCTACTGTTAATGATTTTGATAAACTTTTTGAAATCCGAAACGGAAACATTTATGTAAATTTAAAAGAAATTAACAAAAAACAATTGATTGAATACGGTTTAAACGAAGAAAATATAGATATATGTCCGTATTGTACAGTATGCAACAACGACCTGTTTTTTTCCTACAGAAAAGAAAACAGTACAACAAACCGACATAGCGCAGTTGTAAAATTATAATCCCATATACATATTTTGAACGCCCGAATGCATTTGTTGTACATGGAGCATATCCGAACTGTCATAGTTTTGCGGAAACTTGTTCAGTGAAACTTCACCCCTATCGCTTTGCATAGGTGATGAGGTGTCTACCATAGACCTTACGGAAGTCGGTTTCATCCACTGTTTGCGTTGTTGTTCTAAGGTAGTATTATATTGGTATGCAGAATTATTCATGTGAGGATATTCGGTTTTCATTGAATGATTTGAATAACCGGAAAAAGTATTTTTCGGAGTCAGATTGATATCCGAATCATCTGCCATAACAACTAAAGAACCTGATAAAATTACACATAAAACCAAAAATTTTTTCATACGCATTCTCCTTGTGATTAGTTTAGCATAAAAATTTTAAATGTATTAAATTTATTGTCATGCTATAATATATTTAATGGAATTTTCCCGTAACGAAATTATTGATATTTTAAGAGATGACAGTCAAAATGATTGGTTATTTTCCCTTGCTGACGAAACAAGAAAAAAATATGTCGGTGATGAAGTTCATTTGAGAGGTTTAATAGAATTTTCCAATATTTGCAGGTGTCAATGTAAGTATTGCGGGCTGCAGAGTACCAATAAATCTGTTGAAAGGTACAGAATTTCTCCTGACGATATAGTTTTATATGCCAAAAAAGCCGTTGAAATGGGATATAAAACGATTGTTCTTCAATCAGGCGAAGATGAATATTTTTCAAAAGATATTATGTGCGATATCATAAAAAGAATTAAAGAGTCAGATGCTGCGCTGACTTTGAGTATCGGAGAGAGAAGTTTTGATGATTATAAGGCATTTAAATGTGCCGGAGCGGACAGGTATTTAATCCGTATTGAAACGACTGACAGGAATTTGTATAAACAAATGCATACGAATATGGATTTTGACAATCGTGTAAGATGCCTGAAAGATTTAAAAAAACTCGGGTTTGAAACCGGAACGGGTTGTCTTGTCGGACTTCCTAATCAAACTGTTGAATCTTTAGCTGATGATATTTTGTTTTTTAAAGAAATTGATGCCGATATGGTCGGAATAGGGCCTTTTATTGCTCACCCTCAAACACCTTTAAAAGATGCCAAAAACGGTACTTTTACACTTGCCCTTAAAGTCATGGCTTTAACAAGAATTCTGCTGAAAAATATAAATATTCCCGCAACAACTGCTATGGAAACTTTAAATCCGAATGGGAGAATAATTGCACTCCAAAGCGGAGCAAATGTTGTCATGCCGAATGTTACGACATCACAATATCGTAAAAAATACGAAATTTATCCCAACAAAATCTGCATAAACGAAGAACCCGAACATTGCAGAGGCTGTATTGAAGGAAAAATCAAGGCGATTGGAAGAACGATATCGAAAGACTACGGGTTTAGGGTTTTGTAAAGTGGCGATATGACGATAAGGCGATAAGGCGATAAGACCGTATATTAGAGGTATAGAGGGATAGAGGAATAGAGGAATAGTCTTTTAACTTAGATTTAAAGTGGCGATAGGACTATAAGGCGATAGGGCGATAAGACCTTATCGTTTAATAAAAAAAACACATCAAAATAAATATTTTGATGTATTATTTTCTAACATATATATTTTACAATACTTTTCACGATTTGTCCAGTCCTCAAAATGATGTATTTTTTAAATTTTGGGGTGGTGAAAATCGGCACTATTCTTTGTTCTTCAGAATAATACATCATAATATTTATTATGGTGTATTTTTTAAAAGAAAGGAAGGACATATGAAAAAATTTAAAAATGGCTTCACTTTAGCGGAAGTATTAATCACACTTGGTGTAATCGGTGTGGTTGCAGCAATGACAATGCCTGCAGTTATACAAAACTGGCAAAAACAGGCATGGACGACTCAACTTAAAAAAAGTTATTCTATCCTAAATCAAGGTTTTCAAAAAATGTTAGCCGACGAGGGTGTGAATTTGCTCTCACAAACCTCAGTTTTTAATTCAATCAATAATGGTAATGCAAATAATGATTGTCGTTATAGTAATGCAGTAACAAGTGTGCAATGTAGTGCATTTTTAGAACATTTAGGTAAATATTTTAAATTTGTGGAAATTAAAAAATTTGAAATAAGTGATAATTATGATATATTTCACTTAAGTGGAGAGCCTGCTAAACCGGCTCCTACTGCTTCATCAGTGTACACTTATAATGCTATAATTTTATCAGATGGAACTATGATATATAAGTATTATTTTAATAATCGTGCAAGTGGTTATAAAAAAGGTATAATGAAAGGATATATTGGAGATTTTTGGATTGATATAAATGGAACAAAAGGGCCAAATAAACGGGGTAGAGATATATTTAGATTCTATATAGGTGATAATGGACTTGTATATCCAGAAGGTTCTCGTGCAGTATCTGAGGCACATTATCATATAGCTTATCATACTGAAGATTTTGATATTATGTATTGGCGAAATGATGGCAGTTGTGAAAATAATGGTACAAGTAACGGTGAAGGTTGTGCCGCACGTGTACTGGAAGTTGGAAAAATGGATTATTAATTGGCAGCTTCTCAGAAATGAAGGGTGGGCAAAAGCGCAAGCCGTGCCCACCCTTTTTCACTTTTCATTGTTTGCCCCCTCACCCCTACCCTCTCCCGTTGGGAGAGGGAATTCCCCGTTAAAAGACTATTCCTCTATTCCTCTAATCTTCTAATCCTCTAACCCTTTAATATACGGCCTTATCGCCCCATCGTCCTATCGCCGTTTTAATACGGCTTGCTTCCTGTTGCTTTGTAAAGGCTGATTGAATCCGCTATGCATTCAACCTGTTGTTGTGCAACCAGTTTTTCTATTGTTAAAAGGTTTTCCTTATATTGAATTAAATCAAGTTTGGAAATTGTTCCTTGTTCATATTTCTTTTCACTGTATCCGTAATCTTTTTTCTCAAGATTATACTGCTCAAGGGTTTGGTTCATTTTTTCTCTGTCTAATCTTGCAGCTATCAGCGAATCGTTTATTTCCTGCATAGCTGTCAGGTTGGTTTTATAGTAGTTTTGTAAAATTCTTTCATAAGTTGCTTTTTTAAGTTTCAGGTTAGCAATTCTTGCACCACCCGTAAATACAGGTGCAATAAGTCCTCCGCCCAAACCAATCAACATATTTTTCGTTGTGAAAAGACTTCCTAAATCATCAGCATTAAAAAGTCCCAAACCACCCAAATTTATTGACGGCAAAAATTCTTTTCTGGCAACCCTTACATCAATTCCTGCTTTTTCAACCATTAATTCTGCCTTCATATAATCAGGTCTTTGAACAATTGTTTCTGACGGTATTTCGTCAGGAATTTCCTGTTTCCAATTGATATCATCAATTGATGCTCTTTGGAGGCTGTCTGTGTTTTCAGGGCTTTCACCGATTAAGACACACAACTGATGAAGTAATTTTTCTCTGTTTTTTTTCAAATCAACAAGTGTTGTTTGTCCCGCAACAAGTGATTTATTTGCTTTTATTGTGTCTGCGGTTGAGGTTAAACCTTCTTTGTTTCTCATAAGGAATAAATCATAAATTTCCTGTCTTAAGTTAACAATTTCTTCTTGAACAGAAATCATCTTATCAAGAGTAATTATGTTGAAATAAACCGTTCCGACAGCTGATGCAATTGAAATATATGCTGCACGTTCATCAAGCTTTGAACCTTCATAGAGTTTTTTTACGGCTTTTGTTTTGTCATGGTTTTTGAGGAAAATATCCGCTTCATAACTTACTATAATCGGCAATCCCCAGCTTCCCGAAGTGCTTGTCATACCGGGAAGTTTATTTAAACCGTATCCGCCTCCGACAGTCAATTGAGGAAGTTCGTTTGAAAATTGAAGTTTCATGTTCTGATAATATTCATCAACATTCAAAGTTGCCATTTTAAGGTCATAATTGTTCAAAACAGCTTTTTCAATATAACCGTTTAAAATATCATCATCAAAATTGTTCCACCAGTCCATGTTTATATAAGCAAATTTGTAATCATCAGAAACTTTTTTGTTCTTTTTAACCATGCTTTTGAACTGCTTAGGAGTATTTGATGCCAGATTTTCAACTGCCGAAACAGGGGTAATATTTATACTTAAAAAACTTAACAATAATGCTGTTGTAATTATCTTTTTCACGATTTTTAATATCCTCACTTGAATTATTTGCAAATTTTATAACACCATGCTAGCATGGTACTGTTATAATTGCAACAAAATTAAACTTAAATACAGAGGTAAAAATGGAAGAAATTAACGAACAGGAAATTCAGCAGGAAGAAAAGAAGGACAAAAAACCGTTTAAAAGGTATATTGGTATCGGATTAGCCGTAGTTTTGGTTTGTGCGGCGGCATATTTTGTCAGAGAATCTCTTATGTACCAATCAACTGATGATGCTTATGTGGAAACAACAACCGTTCAGGTTGCACCGAGAGTTTCCGGACAGATTACGGAAGTTTATATTACCGATAATCAAAAGGTTAAAGAAGGTGATAAAATTGCAAAGATTGACCCGATTGATTATGAAGTTGCACTTGCTCAGGCAGATGCAAGATATCAGAGAATTTTATTAAATCAGGAAAATGCCAAAGCGGTTTTTAATGCATCTCAAACAAACATTGATGTAGCTAAAAAAGATTTGGAAAGATATAAAAATCTGTATGCGGAAGGCGCTGTTTCAAAACAGACACTTGATGCTGCTCAGGCAAAATATGATTCTGCGGCAGCAAATGTTACCCAAGCAGAACAGGCGTTGTTATCT
Source organism: bacterium (assembly GCA_017633675.1). Lineage (GTDB taxonomy): Bacteria > Cyanobacteriota > Vampirovibrionia > Gastranaerophilales > Gastranaerophilaceae > Stercorousia. The sequence goes on from JAGBOW010000056.1 coordinate 8,054, forward strand.
GATGAAGGTAAAAAAGTTGCGGACGCTGATTTAAAAGAAGCAAAAGCATTGAGAGATAAGGCTGAATTAAACCTCTCTTATACCGAAATTAAAGCACCCCAATCAGGTACAATTTCTTCCAGACGTGTTGAAAAAGGTATGTATGTAAATGTCGGAACTCCTCTTTGTGTAGTTGTTCCGAACAATGTTTGGGTTGTTGCAAACTTTAAAGAAAACCAATTGCGTAAAATGAAATCCGGACAGGAAGTTGATATAAAAGTTGACACTTATCCGAACCACACATTCAAAGGTAAAATAGACAGTATTCAAAGAGCATCAGGTGCAAAATCAAGTTTGTTTCCGCCCGAAAATGCCGTTGGTTCTTTTGTAAAAATCGTACAAAGGATACCTGTAAAAATCGTGTTTACGGAAGAAATTGACCCGAACGAATTTAATATCGTTCCGGGAATGAGTGTAGTGCCGAAGGTTAGAATTAAGTGAGTTGTGAATGGTGAGTGGTGAGTGGTTCTTTACACTCGCTTCGCTCGAAAATATATTTTTGCACGAAGTGCCGATAACGACCTTTCACTACTCACAACTCACTATTCACCGGAGAAAAAAATGTCCGCCCAAACAACAACAGATGATGATAATAAATATTTACCCGAAAACCCTTGGCTTTCGTGTTCGCCGATATTACTTGCCGTATTTATATATGTAATGGACGGCACTATTGCAAATGTTGCATTACCGCATATGGCAGGAAGTTTTTCTGCTACACGTGATGAAAGTATTTGGATTTTGACCAGTTATTTGATATCATCAGGTATTGTTATTCCGTCAGTTGATTTCTTCAGCAAGTTGTTAGGACGTAAAAATTTTTACGTAATAAGTGTTTTGTTATTTACTATAGCATCATTTTTATGCGGAACGGCAACTTCTATCGGACAGATGGTATTCTACAGAGTTTTGCAGGGGGCAGGCGGAGGCGGTATTGTTCCTTTGTCGCAAGCCATTATGATGGAAAGTTTCCCTAAAGAAAGACGCGGAACCGCAATGGCAATATTCGGTATGGGGGTAATTATAGCACCGATTATCGGTCCAATGCTAGGTGGTTGGATTACGGATAACTGGACTTGGCCATGGATATTTTTTATTAATGTTCCGTTAGGCTGTATTGCTGCTGTTTTGTCAAAACAATTGTTATTTGACCCTCCTTATGCTCATAAACAAAAAAATGTAAAAATTGACAAATTGGGATTTACACTTTTAATTTTGTGGCTTTGTTCTTTGCAGGTATTTTTTGATAAAGGTAACAATGCGGATTGGTTTAATGCGGCATGGATAAGATGGTTATTCACATTCTCTTGCATTTGCGGTTTGGGATTTTTTGTTTCACAGATAAAACGCAATGAAACACTTGTTGATATGAGTGTTCTGAAAAATTAAGAATTTTTTATCGGTACATTTATTCAGGTTATAATGGCATCTGTTTTGTATGCATCAATTGCTATTTTGCCTCAGTTTTTACAAAGTATGATGGGTTATACGGCATTTTTGAGCGGAATGTCCATGATGCCGCGTGGTATCGGAAGTTTAACCGCAACTATTGTTTGCGCATTTATTGCAGACAGAGTTGATAAACGAATACTCGTAATTATCGGTTTGTTATTCTTGGGTACATCAGGTGTTATGTTTGGATTTTTAAATTTGCAGATTGCACAGATGAATATTATGATTCCAAACTGCTTAATGGGGTTTGGACTCGGGCTTTCAATGATTCCTATAATTAATCTTTCTATGGAAACATTAACCAATCAGCAAATGACAAATGCTGCAGGGTTGCAGAATTTGTTTAAAAATATAGGCGGTGCTATTGGAACTTCTCTTGTTGCAACATTTCTGACAAGATTTTCACAAATGCATCAAAACATGATGGTCGGAAAATTGAGTGAACTAAATCCCGTTTTTGTTGAAAGAATACAGACAATGACGGGTGCTCTGTCCCAATATACAAGCCCTGACATGGCATATTATATGGCACAATATTCTCAGTACGGGGCATTGATTAAACAGGCATCACTCTGGGCATTTATGGATACTTTCAGAATTTTCGGTGTTCTTTGTTTCGGTTTGATACCGTTGTTATTTTTATTTAAAAAAAGTAAGAGCAGATAGCAGTTACATGTAAATATAATATATTTTAAAATATTTGTGATACAATTCTGTTATGTTCGACAGTTTAAGTGAAAAATTACAAGGGATAATTTCAAAGACAAGAGGAAAAGAACTTACGCAGGATAATATGCAAGAGGCATTGCGTGAGATTAGACGTGCGCTTTTGGAGGCTGACGTTAATTTGCGTGTTGTAAAGGCTTTTATTTCGTCGATAAAAGATAAAGCCGAAGGCGAAAAGGTCTTAGAAGGTGTTGACCCTTCTCAGCAGCTTGTCAAAATTGTTCATGATGAATTGATTGAAATTTTAGGTCATGAACAAAATCCGCTTGATTTTTCGGGTAATCCTAATCTTATTATGATGTTAGGTTTGCAGGGTTCCGGTAAAACCACATCATCTGCAAAACTGGCGGTCAAATTAAAAAAAGAAGGCAGAAATCCTTTATTGGTTGCATGTGATGTCTACAGACCTGCTGCAATTTCGCAATTGCAGACATTAGGAAAAGAAATTGAAACGGAAGTTTTTACAATACTCGAAAGTAAAGATGTTCAAAATATTGTTCAAAGTGCAATAAATTATGCTCAGGAAAAAGGTTTTAATACTCTTATTCTTGATACGGCAGGTCGTTTACAGATTGATACCGATATGATGGCTGAACTTTTATTGATTGACAGAATATTTAAGCCTGCGGAAAAACTTCTTGTAATTGATGCCATGACAGGTCAGGAAGCCGTTAATGTTGCCGAAAACTTTGATGCACAATTATCTTTAACAGGTTTGGTTTTGACAAAACTTGACGGTGACAGTCGGGGAGGTTCGGCTTTAAGTGTTTCTTACTGTACGGGAAAACCGATAAAATTGACGGGTACGGGCGAAAAATTAAACGCTCTTGAAGATTTTTATCCTGAACGTATGGCAACAAGAATTTTGGGCATGGGAGATATTGTTTCTCTTGTTGAACGTGCGCAGGAAGTTTTTGATGAAAAACAGGCTCTTGAACTTGAAGAAAAAATGAACAAGAACAATTTTTCATATAATGATTTTTTAAAAGTACAGAAGCAGATGAAAATGTTCGGTTCATTTGATCAGATTTTAGGCATGCTTCCGGGAATTAATATCAGTAAAAATGACAGAGAAAAACTTTCCCATGAAGGTGATAAACAGTTTAAAAGATTTGAAGTGTTTATTTCAAGCATGACACCTGAGGAACGAAACAATCCTGATTTGATGAATACCAGCCGTAAAAAACGTATCGCTAAAGGTTGCGGCATGGAATTTAATGAAGTTACAGGATTTGTAAAACAATTTGAACAGATGCGTGTAATGATGCGCGGCATGACTGATATGAAAAAGATGTTTAAAGGCGGTATGCCTGATATGGGTAAAATGCCGAATATGGGTGGTTTAGGCGGTTTTAAAGGAAAACTTGGCAAGCATGCCATGAACAAAGCCATGAATATGATGCGCAGATTTAAATAATAATTTTGAAATTGTTTTATCGGCATTGTCATGCCGATTTGTAAACTAAACTGCATACTTTGAGCGAATCGGACAAAACGACTTTTTGCTGCTCATTTTTAACTTAAAAAACATCATACATTTTTATGATTTAATTTTTAGTTTGGTCTGCTAATATACAACCATACTCCTTAGAGAACTAAGATACACATATCCCTAATCAACAGCTATGCACTTCTTATGTACATAGCTTTTCTTTATGTTTTTATTTGATTTAATCATATAAAAAACAAAAAATTGAACGGTTGTTCATATCACACAACCGTTCAATCTTCGGAATTATAAATTTTTTGATAATTAAATCATGTTTTTTCTGATATTTTCTTTTTGTTTGTCGATTCTGTTAATTCTTCTTTCCAATGATTTAATTTGTTTATCAAGAGCTTTTCTTTCAGCTTTTACAGCTTGATATTTTGCATCAACATCAGCAAATTTTGTTTTGATATCCAAAAGTTCATTCCTCACTTCAACTTGTGCATTATCAAGATTGGTAATTGCATTTTGCATTTTAGCGTTTCCTGTCAAGTCAGGTTTAGGCGTAGCTGTATTGGCCGGTGTTGTTGATGATGTAACAGCAGATGTTCTTACAGGTGTATAAGCATCATCAAAATTCAACGGTGTGAATGCGTTTCCGTCAGCAAATGCTATACCTGAGCATGTCATTAAAATCGATAAAGTCAAAATTGTTTTTTTCATTTCTTTTCTCCTTTTTTTAAGCTAAGTACAAATATATATTATATTGTAGCATATTTATTGACCTCATACAAAAGCATGAAAATTTGTAAAGATTTTAAGGAGGTTAAGTGAGTGTAGAATTTGATCTGCCAAATAAAATGGCGATATGGCGATAGGACTATAGGGCGATAAGACCGTATCGTTTAATTTAAAAAATACACCATAAAAAACACATCAAAATAAATATTTTGATGTGTTTTTTTCTAACATATACATTTTACAATACTTTTCACGATTTGTCCAGTCCTCAAAATGATGTATTTTTTAAATTTTTGGGTGGTGGAAATCGGCACTATTCTTTTGTTTTCAGAATAATACATCATAATATTTATTATGGTGCATTTTTTAAAAGAAAGGAAAAAATTATGAAAAATTTGAAAACACTTGTAGAATCACAGTTCCCTCTACTTGGGAGAGGGTTAGGGAGAGGGGGAGATAAGAAATCTGCCTTCACATTGGCTGAAGTATTAATCACTTTAGGAGTAATCGGGGTAGTCGCATCAATTACTCTTCCCACACTGATAAAGGAATACAACAAGCATGCTTGGGTTAATTCTTTAAAACAAAACTATTCTCTTTTAAATCAAGGTTTCAAAAAAATGATGGCAGATGACGGTGTGGAATTTATTGCGGATACGGAAGTTTTTAGGGCAATTGGAGGAAGTTGTATGTATTATTATGATATTTCATCAACTAATTGCAAAGAATTTTATGCACAACTAAAAAAATATTTCAAAATAGTACGTATTGATAAAGGACCAGATGCCTATTCCGGCACTAATGCTAGCGGAGAATCTTTTGAGACTACTGTTTATAAATACAAATACAGAAATTCTTCAAACAAAAATATTTATTGGAACAACATAATACACTTATCAAACGGTGCTATGATATATGACTATCTTTTTGAAAAACAACCATCAATTCGTTCAAATTGTGATGCAATCCACGCAGCAGGAGGACATATGTGCGGGTTTGCAGGTTATTTTAATATAGATATAAACGGTAACAGAGGACCTAATGAATATGGAAAAGATATATTTTGGTTTTATATAACAG
>JAGBOW010000057.1 GCA_017633675.1 bacterium
GATAGTGATACCGATACTGACGTTGATACGGATATAGACAGCGATTCCGACTCGGATACGGATATAGACAATGATACCGATATGGATACTGATACGGATACAGATAATGATATAGATACCGATACTGATATCGATACCGATAACGATACAGATAATGATACGGATACGGATATGGATACCGATAGCGACACCGATACTGATGTTGATACCGATATAGACAGCGATTCCGATTCGGATACGGATATTGACAATGATACCGATATTGATACTGATACCGATACGGATAATGATATAGATACTGATACTGATATCGATACAGACTCGGATACGGATATAGATACCGACAACGATACGGATAGTGATACCGATACTGACGTTGATACGGATATAGACAGCGATTCCGACTCGGATACGGATATAGACAATGATACCGATATGGATACTGATACGGATACAGATAATGATATAGATACTGATACTGATATCGATACAGATAACGATACCGATAATGATACAGATATAGACATACCAGAGCCTGAACCGGAATTTCATGAGGGTGATGCATATAAACAGAATGTAAGATATGACTGGGTTGATGCAATAGATAAACGTCAATATATAAGATTTGATACAAACAACAACTCTAACGTAATCTCATTTGAATCAAACGAAGATGTAATATCAATTTCCGACATATCAAGAGGAGGTGTATCCTTAAGACACAAAAAATCTCTCAGAGTTGGTGATATCGTACCAATTCACCTTCAATACGGAGATTTGGAAATTAATGCAAACGTACAAATCGTTTCAGCAAGTGATTCTATAGCCGGAGGCAAGTTCATAGACCTTGATTTGGCAACAGCAAACAAACTTCTGTATCTGAGTTTACTTGTAAATGATGAACCGATAGCACAAACAATCCAAAATATTTCGGCAACAAGTTTAGATGAATAATAATGAGCATAAGATAATAAGAGCATAAGAAATTATCTTATGCTCTTTGCTCTTATTATCTTTATAATTAATTTTCCCATTTCTTCTGATCAAATTTCAAATCGTTAATATTTATCTTTAAAGATTTTAAATACGGTTGAAATTTAACAAGCAACTGTGTTTTTCTTAAAGTCAATTCCTGTGCAACAATGGCATTTTCGCATGCTATAACCATAACCCCGCTCCCCAGCATTGAATACGGTTTTGATTTTTCGGTAAACTTTTCGGGGCAGACTTTTTTCCAAAACTTATACAAATTATTTCGGGTAATCGCTTTTTTAATCTCTTTGTTTTCAAGCAAATCCTCTATCAAAAACTCTGTTTTGACGAAATCCGTATATAAGACTTTTTGTAATTTATCCGACAATTTTGCCCCGCTGAATTTTTATGATAGTATTAAAGAATGGAATATTTGAATGATATCATAAAATCCTCCAAAAACATACTCCTAATTTCGCACGTAAACCCTGACGGGGATACGTTAGGTTCTATGTGCGGATTATATTGTGCAATATTACAAAAATTTAAGAAAAAATGCGACATGCTTGCACTTTCAAAATTGCCTGATGTTTATTCTTATCTTCCGCATTATAAAGAAGTTATAAATATTGAAGATATTGACAAATCAAGGGAATATGATTTGGTTATAAATATTGATGTAGCCTCTATTGACAGAATTTGTGACGGTAAAATTCTTTTTGATAAAGCAAGACACACAATAAATATTGACCACCATAAAACTAATAATAATTACGGAGAATCGAATTTTGTAAACCCTGATGCAAGTTCAGCCGGTGAAGTTTTGTTTGATTTGTTTGAAAAAATGAATTGGAAAATAAATCAGGATTGCGCAATTTGTCTTTATACGGCAATTTTAACCGATACAGGCTCATTTAAATTTGACAATACGAAACCGAAAACTTTTGAATGTGCGTCAAAATTGGTTGAAATCGGTGTTAATCCGTCTGAAATTTATAAAAAAGTTTATGAATCGGATTCAAAAACACTTGTTATGTTTCAGGCACATTGTATTAGCAAGGCAAAATTTTTGGATAATGACAGAATTGCATACACAACCGTTTACCGAAAAGATATGGAAAAATATTCGGCAAATGATGAGTGTATGGAGGGTTTAACGGAGAAATTGAGGGCAATTGTAACAACGCAGGTTGCTTTTGTTGCAAAAGAGATGAAATCCGGCGGTACAAAGATTTCTATGCGGAGTAAATCAATAGATGTTGCACAGATTTGTTCAAATTTTGGTGGCGGAGGACACAAATTTGCTTCAGGCTGCACTATCAAAGCACCTGTTGAAAAAGCCTGCAAAATGTTACTGGAAGAAATAAAGAGAGCTGAAAGTGGATTTTAGAGCATTTATAAGAGGTGTAAAAAGACTGGTTATATCAGTCATAAAAAACGATTTCTACGGAATGGCAGCAGAAATGGGATTTATGATGGTTATCGGCATTTTCCCGTTTATGCTTTTTTTGACGGCAGTTTTCGGCTGGATGGGAAACAGATCTATGATGCTCCCGATATTCAGATTTCTTTCAAACATAATGCCGGAACAGGTTATGGGGTTGATTAAAACAGTTCTTTCTGAAGCCATGATTTTTTCTCACGGTACATTAATGGCAGTTATCGGTTTGTGTGTAACGATTGTGCTTTCAACAAATTCTATTGCGGTTGTCTTGAAAGGATTAAACAGAGCTTATAAAGTTACCGAAACAAGAAATTTTGTTTACACAAGAATTTTATCATTTTTGATGATGTGTGTTGATGTGATGGTAACTTTTCTGAGCATAAATTTAATCGTATTCGGGCGTACAATCATTAATTTTATGATAAATCATTTTGAAATGTCCAGTTTAGAGGCTGTTGTATGGTTAGTTATCCGCTGGCCGGTTGCATTTGCGTCATTATTTTTGATGGCATTTTTGAGTTATTATATTTTGCCGGATTTAAAGGGAAACGAAAAGTTTAAAATGAAGAGTGCAATCCCCGGAACTTGGTTTTTTACAACGTTCTGGCTTGTCGGTTCTTGGGGATTTTCAATATATGTAAACAATTTGAGAACATACAATATGGTTTACGGTACTATCGGAGCATTTGCGGTTTTAATGGTTTGGCTTTACTATACTTCTATATTAATATTAATAGGAGGAGAGATAAATTCACAGGTATATAACCAACTGGAGAGAAAAGCCCAAGAGATTAGAGATGACTTTGCAAACCTTTCTATAATTGAAAAAATAGTTTCTAAAGTAACAGGTAATAAAGGAGATAAAGATGAACAGAATCGGGATTGACGTAGGCGGAACTAATGTAAAAATTGCACTTGTAGATGACAACGGCAAAATTATTTATTCAAACTCCGTACCTACACGTGCGGAAATGGGTTATGAATTTACAGTAAGCAATATTAAGCAGGCGATTTACGACCTTTTAAAAGAAACAAAACTTGAAAGCAAAGATATTGAAGGAATTGGGTTTGGTTTCCCGGGACAGGTTGATTACAAAGAAGGAATTGTCAGAAATGCTCCGAATATCCCCGGCTGGGTTGAAATTCCTATTGCAAAAATATTTGAAGAAGAATTTCATATTCCGACAAGAGTTGATAATGACGTAAGATGTGCAGCATTAGGTGAACTTAATTACGGTGCAGGAAAAGGCTGCGAAAATTTAATCTGTATAACAGTCGGGACAGGTATCGGCTCAGGTTTAATAGTAAACGGTAAATTGGTAAGAGGTGCATCAAATGCGGCAGGCGAAATCGGACACATCAAACTCCAATACCATGACGGTCCGATTTGCGGATGCGGTGATACGGGCTGTTTGGAGGCATTCGCATCAGGTCCCGCAATCGTTGCCATGGCAGAAGATTATATTAAGGGCGGAAAATCTACAAAATACAGAGAAATGGCAAACGGAAACCCTTTAACACCTTATATTATCTGCGAAGCTGCAAAAGCAGGCGACCCTGTTGCAAGGAGAATTTTTGCCACAATAGGTGAATACATAGGAATCGGTATGGCAGGAGTTGTAAATCTTTTGAACCCCGAAAAAATCATTGTCGGTGGCGGAGTTGCAGATGCAGGCGAATTTTTATTGACACCGCTTGTTGAAGCTTTGAAAAAACGTGCAATGAAGATTTCAGGGGATACTGTTGAAGTCGTTCACGCACAACTTGGCAACACAGCAGGGGTAATCGGTGCAAGTTTGTTGATTGAAAGCTGAATAAGTGAGTAGTGAAAAGTGAGTGGTGAGTAGTTCTTATCATAAAGCTATTTTGGTAAAATTTTATCAAGATAGCTTTTTTAAAGAACCACTCACTACTCACAACTCACTATTCACTTAACCAATTACCGGCGGATTGAAAACTCTTGTGGCAAGTTCTTTATCAAACATTAACAATGCTTTTTTGTCATCACCGATAAGTTTCAGTGTAGCTAAAACACCGCCTGCGCTTTCTTCTTCTTCAACCTGTTCTTTCAAATACCAGTTGAGGAAAAGTGTTGCTGCTCTGTCTTTTGTTTCTTCCGCAACATCTAATAATGCATTAATTCTTGAAGTTACATATTCTTCGTGAGATAAAACCTGTTCAAAACAAGCAACAGGAGATGCCCAGTCTGTTTCTGGTTTGTCGATGGCTTCCAGTACAACTTTTCCGCCTCTTGTGTGAACGTAATCGTACATTCCCATAGCGTGTGCGTGTTCTTCTTTGGTTTGAATATCAAGCCAATTTACAAACCCTTTTAAGTTCAATCTTTCAAAATAACCTTTCATGGACAAGTACAAATATTCCGAATATAATTCCTTGTTAATTTGGTCGTTAAACGCCTTTTCCATTTTTTCGCTAATCATATTTACATCCTTTCATTTTACGGTTTTAATACCGTTAGTACATATTTATCGTTAAAATATTTATTTGCGCAATTCATAATATCTTGTGGTGTAACTGCTTTAATTTTTTCAATAATATTATCTTTAAAATCAAAACCGAATCCCATAATTTCATAATGAGCAAGCCAATTTGCCTGTTGAGAATTTGTTTCGCTTATAAAAGCCCATTTACCCAAAAGGTTATTTTTTGCGTTTTCAAGTTCTTCTTCATCTACCAATTCGGTTTTAATTTTTCGGATTTCTTCCTCAAAACCTTTCAGAGATGTTTCAATATTTTTGGGTTCCGTTGCAATATATATTGAGAAATTTGCTCCCAATCTTGCTATATCATACGCACTTCTGACAACATAAGCCAACCCTTTTTTATCTCTGAGTTCAAGAAACAGTCTTGAAGAAAGACCGCTTGCACCCAAAATAATATTCAATAAAGAAAGTGCGGGATAATCTTTACCGTCTGCACTGTCAACAAGCCAGCCTTTTAAGATATGTGCCTGATTTAAATCTTCCTGAATAATTTCAACATTTTTTGATTTTTTTAATTCAGGTTCTTTTAATTCGGGAAGCTCCGAAACTGATGCAGGCAAATCGCCTAAACAATCTTCCAATTTATTTTTTACATAATCAAAATCCAAATCACCGACAAATGTAATAACTTTTTTACTGTTATCTAAAATTGTTTTATATGAATTTATGACGTCATCTTTTTTTACATTTTTCAGATTTTCAAGAATAACCGTGTTTGTATGTCCGTAGCTGTGATTTTCGTATATATTTTTATAATAACTGTCTATGACTTTTGCTCTTGCGGAATCCAGTTCTGCAATAATTTCACCTTCCAATTTTGCCTTTTCTTTTTCAAAATCTTCAAAAGTAGTATTTTTTATTATATCGGTAAATATTTCTAATGCTTTTTCAAAATCTTCGTTTAAACAAACAAATTTAAATTTTATATAATCAAGTTTTAATTCCGAAGTAAATTCGATTGCATATTTATCCAATTCTTCTGATAATTGCTGAGCTGTACGGGATTTTGTTCCCTGCATAAAAAGTCTTACCATTAAAGAATTTACACCGGCATCTGTTATCATGCCGTTTATTGACATATTTAAATATAATGCAATACGCGGGGTATTAACATTTCTTTTGTATGCAAAATCCGTATTATTATTTAATTTACATATGTTACTCATAATTCTCTCCTGACATAATTTTATCACGACAGGGTGTAAAATTCAAATTCTTGACAGAATTTAAAAAAATTGTCATAATAAACCTAACGGAGGAAGTAATATGAAAGAAGAATACACAAATCATCAAAGACGCTGGTATGATAAAGATCCTGTGTTGTCGCAGGCAGTTCATACACTTGAAAATACTGATGATGAAACCCAAATCAGAATAGCATTAAATCTTATCAAAATTATTATTGAACACAACATTGAAGATGAAAAGTTTGAAGCTGTAGAAGATATAATTAATGCCGTAGGTTCGGGTTTGGACGACAACAGAAAAGGTCGTTGGTATGATATTGATGCTACCTTGAGAACAGCCATGAACATGCTTCAAAACTGTCCTGAAGCAACGCAGCACATTATTGCCAAAGAAATGGCAAAGATGGTTATTGATAAAATTAAAACCAATGAAGATGATGAAGAAGAATAATTAAAACCATTTTAAAAGCGGACGAATCTCACCGCGTTCAAGATTGTATTTTTGGGCTTCTTCGCTATCCAAAATAGTATCTATTCTAAGACGTTCTTTTATCGGATTTTGTAAAAACACTTCACCTGTTTTTCTGTCAAACACTTTTGCATAATTTAGTCCCGTATTGGTGCAGTAAGGTAATCTTACTCTGTTTTCGGTTTCATCATACCAAGCAAGTCCGTGTATTCTGCAAACAAGTCCCCGATATTTATAAACCGAACATTTTTTATCAATTAAAAACGGACATTTATGCATTTTAGGTTTCGTTCTTTTCAGACGAATAATTTCATTACGGATTTTAAGTTTTTTTTGTACCGAAAGTTGCGAATAACCCGATAGCAGATATTCCAATTCCAGTCTGGAAAAAGGATATTCTCCGATTTCACAGCAGGCGGAACAGCCTTCTTTACATTTTATATATTCGCACTGTTCTTCAAAATATTTATTCAGTCTTTCATCAACAGTTTTTAAAAACTCTTCGTAACGTTTTAGCATACTACATTATAAACACAAATATTAAAAAATAATAAATATTTCTTGTTTATTAATTTTAATATTTTATAATTTTATTGTAAGAAAAGAGGTAAATTTATGTCTAAAAATAATCCGTTTAAAAATCCCGATAATCTTGATGAAAATATTGATGAAGAAATAAAAGAAGAAGTTAAAGAAGTACAGGAAGCTAAAGAAGAGTCCGAATCGAAAGAAAATTTTGATGATGAACTTCAAAAAAAATTTGATACATTAAATCAGCAGTATATCAGACTTTTAGCAGATTTTGATAATTTCAGAAAAAGACAAGAGCACGAAAGAGAAGAACTTTTAAAATTCGGAACCGAGAATGCCCTGAAAAAACTTATAGAAGTTCTGGATAATTTTGAAAGAGCTGAAAAAGCTTTGGAAAATATTGAGGATTGTGTAAAAGTTAAAGAAAGTTTTGAACTTGTACATAAACAAACTATGGATTCTTTAACAAAATTAGGACTTGAAACCATTGAGACAGAGGGAAAAGAGTTTGATCCGAATTTTCATGAAGCGGTTATGCAGACAGCAACTTCGGAATATCCCGAACATACGATTATAAACGAACTTCAAAAAGGCTATAAATACGGCGATAAAGTATTAAGAGCTTCAATGGTTAATGTTGCGACAGCCGAATAGTTAAAGCCTCCTTTGTCAAAGGGAGGCGGCTGAACGAAGTTCGGACGGAGGGATTTTGTGAGTTTGGCAATCCATGATTGCCATAACAAATTTATGTGATAAAATTTTTCTTAGGGAAATTAGAATGACTGATTATTATGAAATATTAGGGGTATCGAAAGATGCCACAAAAGATGAGATAAAATCCGCTTTCAGAAAAAAAGCCAGAACTTTGCACCCTGATGTTAACAAAGCTCCTGATGCGGAAGAAAAATTTAAAGAATTGGGTAAAGCCTATGAAACATTAACTGATGATAATAAGCGCGAAACCTATGACAGATACGGTGAGGACGGTCTTAAAAATGCGGGATTTGATACGGGCGGACCTTTTGCCGGTGGTTTTGGTGATTTGAACGATATATTTAACTCATTCTTTGGCGGAATGGGAGGTTTCGGTTTCGGAGGACGACCTGACCCTAATGCTCCGATTGAAGGAGATGATTTAAGACTTGATATAGAACTTGAATTTGAGGAAGCTGTTTTCGGTCTTGAAAAAGAAATAAAATTTGACCACCTTGAGCTTTGCCCTGAATGTTCGGGAACGGGTGCACAAAAAGGAACTCAGCCTGTTACCTGTCCGACTTGTCATGGCTCAGGTCATGTTCAGCAGGTTATGAGAACACCATTAGGTTCAATTTCGCAAATAGTTACTTGTCCTGATTGCCGCGGAACAGGAAGGAAAATTGCACATGTTTGCAAGGCATGTTCCGGACAGGGAAAAATTCAAAAAGAGAAAAAGGTTAAGATAAAAATTCCTGCAGGAGTTGACAATATGTCAAAAATCCGTGTTTCAAGAGAAGGAGATGCAGGTACGAACGGCGGGCCTGCAGGCGATTTATACGTTGTATTACATGTAAAACCGTCAGATTATTATAAACGTGAAGGAAATGACGTCTTTACAAGAGTTGATATAACTCAATCTCAGGCGGCACTCGGTGATGAAATTTTTGTAAAAACACTTGACGGAGAACATAAATTGAATATTCCGGCAGGTGTTCAGACAGGAAATTCAATAAAAATAAAAGGTGCCGGTGTTCCTTATATCCAAAGACCTTCTCAGAGAGGTGATCAAATTGTTGTTGTTTCGGTTCATACTCCTGTGAGATTATCAGATGAGGAACGGAACTTATACAGAAAACTTTATGAAATACAAAACGGCGGAAAATCCAAACAATCTTCCGTTATGGATAAGGTTAAAGGAGTATTTAACGGTGTTTAGAATTGTTAAACAACAGGATAGAAGTGGAAAGTTGAAAATGGAAAGTGGAAAGTTAAATAACTTTCAACTTTTAACTTTCAACTTTCAACCTAAAAAAATTTCTATATTTGTATTTATTTTGTTTTTGTTTCTAGTTCTCCCCGCAAACGCTACTCCCGTTCCCGACAACATTCAAACTTTTGTCGGAGAAAGTTTTCCTAAAACCGAATTTCGTTTTGACGGGGTTATAACTTTACCTGACAACACAATTTATTTACCGCTGAAACCTGAAAAAATTATAAAAACGGAAACAATTAATATTAAAGAAACAATTCCTGCCGGAAAGACATTGAAGGATAAACCTAATGTTGTAATATTGAATGATGATACGGTTTTATTAAAGGTCATTAGAGATAATAAAGGGCAGAAAACAATTTTTAATATGGCAAATCCGCCGATTGAGGTCAGAACAGGTCTGTTACCTCAGGATATGCTTGTCCCTAAAGGTCTTGTTATACCTGAAAGCTTGAAAGCAATTGTCGGAAACCTTGATATACCAATGGTAGATGACCCTGGTATAAGAATTGAAAAAGTTAAACCGGTTGTAACTCAGCTTTCCGGTTCGACTTTAAAAACACTTTCACAAATGCCTGCGTTTAAAAACAAGAATTTGTATGTGTCCTCACCATATTCAAGAAATATTCAAGTGTTAAATCCGGGTGCAAAAACTCCCGAATATTCCCTGAAGCAGAACGGTATTCCTATTTCTATGAGGATTTACGACAACCAATATCTGCTTGTTTCAAGTTATGACAAAACTTCGGTTGATGTGATTGCGCTTGCAGATGATGAGATTATCAAGCAAATTAAACTAAAATCTCAGCCTGATGAAATTTTAATTGATAAAAACAAAAATATCGCATATATTTCAAGCTCAATAGATTCAAGCATATATGTTTTAAACCTTGAAACAATGAACTTGTTTAAACAAATCAAAATTACGGGAATGTGTGAAAAACTTACACTCACAGATGACGGAACAAAACTGTTTTATTTTGATAAAAAGACAAACGATATATGGGCAGTTGAACTTGATAACAATTATCTGTTAAAAGAAATCGGAAGATTCCCGAATATTTCCAAAATAGTTTACACAAACAACAAAATATATATGACAAGCAGAACTAAAAATCGTCTTGCAATAATTGATTATGACACAATCGGATTAATTGCGGAAATAGAAATATGTGAAAAACCGATTGATATGCTTGCATATAAAAACAATTTGTTTGTACTTGGCGCAGACGACAATTCTATTCAAATTATTGATGTAAACACAGATGAAATAACAAATTCGATATACCTCGACACAAACGGATTTTCAACAAAATTTTCATATATTGAGGGAACAAATATTGCTATAATTACCGATACAAAAGCTTCTTTGTATACAATTTTTGATTTGGATAATAAAAAAGTTCTGAATTCTGTTCCGATTGATATTCCTGCTAATATGATATTGGCGTCAGATAAGGTTAAAAAGCATTAATGATTGAAAAGTTTGATAAAGATACCCGAAAAGTTCTGTTAGAACTTGAAAAAACACAAAAACAATTTTGGAATATTTCAAGAGTTACGGCAGAATTTCTATATTCTTTAATTAGAACGCAAAATGCCAAGAATGTTCTTGAAATCGGCACTTCTAACGGTTATTCGGGAATTTGGCTCGGAAAAGCCGTAAAAGAAAATAATGGACACCTTACGACAATTGAATTTTATGATAAAAGATTAGATATAGCTAAAGAAAATTTCAAAATTTGCGGGGTTGATGACGTAATCACGACTTTGCAAGGGTCTGCATTGATGCATTTGGAATATCTGCCCGAAGATTTCAAAATAGATTTTGCTTTTGTTGACGCAAACAAATCCGAATACATAAAATATTTTGAATTTATTGATA
>JAGBOW010000058.1 GCA_017633675.1 bacterium
AACATATACATTTTACAATACTTTTCACGATTTGTCAAGTCCTCAAAATGATGTATTTTTAAATTTCGGGGGTGGTGAAAACAGGCACTATTCTTTAGTTTTCAGAATAATACATCATAATATTTATTATGGTGTATTTTTCAAAAGAAAGGAAAGACATATGAAAAAATTTAAAAAAGCATTCACTCTTGCGGAAGTTTTAATCACACTTGGGGTAATCGGAGTTGTTGCAGCAATAACAATGCCTGCAGTTATTGCAAATATTAATGAGAGAGTTAATTCAGAAAGACAGGCAAATATTGCTCAGAAAGTTACGCAAGCTATGGAGCAAATGAGGGCGCATGGACTTTTGAACACTAAATATGCATCTACTGACGCATTTGTTGATGAACTTCAAAAGTATTTAAAAATAGCAAAAAGATGTGACAGTGAACATATCGCAGATTGCTGGCCAACAGAAAAAGTAACAACATCCGACGGAGAAGAATATGAAGTATCAAAAGCTAAAACAGGTGCAAGTTTAAAACATAAAAATAATAAAACTGGTAATGTCGGATTAGTATTAGCAGATGGTGCATCATTAATAATGACATATGACGAAAACGGAGATAACACACTTGATGTCGGAAGTGAAGTCAGAGCAAGCAGAACACAATTACCTGTTGGTGGCGGAAAAATGAAAGATTTTCCGTATACAACATCTGTAACAGGCGCAATAGATTTTGTAATGGACGTAAATGGAGGAAAAGGTCCGAACAGTGAAACAATAAATGGCAAATGGCATGATATAAGAAGCTTCAACGGTGCCCAGTTTGCAAAAGGCATGGTTTGTGATTTTGAAGTCGGAAATTTATGTGTAAAAAATTTGGGTACAACATATTCCTGTATAGATACATGCAGTGATACAACATGGGATAGTTATGGTTCATCATACTCATACTGTCCATGTAACTTTTGGGCAGGTGCTAAGAAAACATGTGCAGGTTTAGAAGGTATGCATCTTGCAACCAGAGATGAACTCAACACCATCTATGCTACAAAGGGCACAAATAATAATGTTGCAACTCTTTCCGGCTGGTTCTGGTCGTCAGAAGAAGCTAATACTAACGGTGCGTGGGGTAATTACATTGACAATAACACTGAGGGTGCAGTCAGCAAGAGTAGTCGTAACGGGGCCTTGTGCGTAGGTAATAATTAGCAGTTACTATGCATGTCACAAAAGTCACCGCACTTTATGATTAAAGAGCATAGGAGCATAAGATGATAAGAGTATAAGAGTTTTTCTTCTTATGCTCATTGCTCTTATTACCCTCTAATATCGTAAAATAAACTTCAAATAATTGTATTAAAAAGAACTGTAGTGTGGCAAAGTCATATGCCGTACCCACCTTATTTTTAAGAGAGGCAATGAAATTTTTAATTTTCCATAGCTAAATCTTTTTCCAAAATATTTGGAGTAGGGGAAATTATCAAAAGTTCCAAATATTTGTCGTTATTTTCTTTTATTTTTTGTGCAAGTTTTGTGATTTCATCATCATTTTTGAAATAATGTTTTGATGCGTATTTTGACAAAATTATCCCTCTTGACGGGTGTTTTTCAAACTTATAAACATTATATTCAAAATATTTTTTCCCGTTTTCCGAATTGTTTACCAAAAAACTCATAACCGCTTGATTTGTCTTTTTATTTTCGACAAGTTTAAGAAGAATACTGTTATCTGTTTCTTCTACTATGTTGTCAAAGTTTTGTGCAAAATTTATCGGACTTTCTTCTTCGGGATAATGATAAATCCCAATCATTTTTGACCAATCGGAAACATTCTCATTGTTTTTAAAATATTCGTTACCGTAACCTTGCGTTAGCGGTGCTACAGCACTGAATTTTAGTATGTATATTTCGTTATCAAAAAGGATTTCTTCTGCAAAGGTTGTTATCTGAAACCCGAAAATTGCAAAAAGTGTCAATAAAAATTTTTTCATACCAAAATTTAAACACTAATTTTTATAAAAAGAATTATACAAAAGGGCAATAAGACTATAAGGCGATAGGGCGATAAGTTTGTTCGGTTTATCGTTAAAATTTCAATATTTCTAATATCTCCCCATCCTTGCCTTCCCCGTACGGGGAAGGAGTAATTTAATATGCAGTTACCGTAAAATTAATGCAAAAATCTTATGTAAACATATGCTGTACTTATAGCAAGTGAGATTATCATTGTTACAACACCGTATTTCAAAAATTTCATAAACGATATCGGGTGTCCTTCGTGTGCTGAGGTTTCTGAAACAATTACGTTTGCTGCAGCACCGATAATTGTCATGTTTCCGCCCAAACAAGCTCCCAATGACAAACACCACCAAAGAGGGAATGTGTATTCTGCCCCCATTGTTTTTTGGATTTCCAATAACATTGGCGTCATTGTTGCAGTGTACGGGATATTATCTATAATTCCGGAGATAAATCCTGATGCCCAAAGGATTATGACAGATGCTAAACTTTGAGAGCCGTGTGTTACGTCCAAAATCCATTTAGCCATTATAGCGATACCGCCTGATGCTTCAAGACCTCCGATAATTATAAACAAACCGATAAAAAAGAAAATCGTATTCCATTCCACATCTCCCAATATATCTTTCGGTTTTTCAAACAATAATAAAATGCTTGCCCCGAGCATTGCCATTACACAGGTTTCGATATGCGTAACGTCATGCAAAACAAACCCTAAAATTACCAACCCCAAAACTATTGCACTTCTAATCATCAAGGGATAATCTGTAATTGTTTTTGAATTATCAAGATTTGCAACCGCCTCCATTTTTTCAGGAGTTGCTTTGAGTTGTTTTCTGAAAATAAATGTCATTAAACCGACAATTGTAAATAGTATAACGAGTACAACAACTGTTAATTCGTTTAAAAAATCCATAAACGATAAACCTGCGGCACTTCCTATAATAATATTCGGAGGATCACCTATCAGAGTAGCCGTTCCGCCGATATTTGAAGCGAAAATTTCCGTAATCAAAAACGGTAAAGGATTTATGTCCAAGTGTTTTGCAACAAAGAATGTTACGGGCATGATTAAAATTACCGTTGTTACGTTGTCCAAAAATGCTGATGCTACTGCGGTAAAAATACCGAGTGTGAACAAAACAAGTTTAGGGTGTCCTTTTGTAAGCCTTAAAAGTTCGTTCGCCACCCAGTTAAACATACCGCTTCTTGTTGCGATACTGACTATAATCATCATTGACACAAGTAAGAATATTACGTTGAAATCAACAAAGTTAATAAAATAATGCGGATTTATAGCTCCGTCAACAAGTTTTGTCTGACTGACCAATCCTAATAAAATCGTCAACCCCGCACCGATTAGTGCAATTGTAACTTTAGGAATTTTTTCCAAAGCAATGAAAATATATGCAACAAGTAAAATTGCGGCGGAAACTCCAACTGCATTTGCCTGCACAATTGAGTGTAAATGTTCCATGTCCTCTCCTTAAAATCTATACAAGTTTATCTTATATTAAACAAAATCAGTAGTAAAGTTTATTTAATTTATAAATCAATTATCCACTCTCATACGATTTATAAAATAGCACTGATATTTTGATATTTTGTTAAAACCCTGACAATATGTAAATCATTGTCAATAATTGTATAAACTATTAGATAATTTGTCATTACGGGAAGAAACAATATTTTATTGTCCCCTGAAAATTCGGGACGATTTTTACCAATTCTGGGATAAAAAGATACACTAATAAAAGATTTTTTTAATTTATTAAGAAATTCTTTTGCAGCATTAACATTATCTTTTGCAATAAATTGCTCAATGTTATTAATATCTGTTTCAGCTTCTTCGGTTATTATAATTTTACGGCTCTTCATATTTTGCTATTAATCCATCCATAAATTCCATACAATCATGTACCCTGCCTTCCTTGATATCATTCATTCCAACGGCAATATCTCTTTTTAAATTTGCAATTTCTTCCGGTGCAATTTCAATTTGAGAAATAGCAATACTGATGGTCGCATTTATAGCTTCGTTAATAGAATTATAAATTCCTGCTGCAATTTGACTTTGTAAAAACTTTTCGTTATCAGGTGATAATGATATATCCATAATTTCCCTCTCTCTCATTATATCAAACTGTAGATATTTTGCAATATTATACAAATTCTAAATTTTTAACTTCAAAAGCTGAGATGAGAGATCTTATATCATTGGATTTAATTTTACATTTTAATTTTTCCTCGGGATATTTTTGATAAAAATATGCTGATGACATAACCATAAATTTTAGACTGTCAAATATATTCATTGAAGTTACGTCTACTGCAAAATCACGCTCATTTGTTGTATTAATATAATTTTTAAAATCTTCACTTGTTTTAAAAGTCAAATTCAGCATACAAAATATTTCGTTAATCATTAACAAAAATTAAATATTTTTTGTAAATTTACTTCTTTTGTATGATATTTATAATATAATTTTTTAGGAGTAAATATATGGAAACACTTTTAATGGAAAAGGATAAAGTTTTAGAACACGCAAAAAACGTACTTGATATTGAAGCAAATTCAATATTAAGAATGAAAGACAGACTTGGTGCGGATTTTTCAAAAGCTGTTGATATTATTCTGAACTGTAAAGGCAGAGTAATTGTTAC
>JAGBOW010000059.1 GCA_017633675.1 bacterium
GTTATTGAACACTCAATATTCCTCAACAGAAAGTTTTGTTGATGAATTTCAAAAATATATAAAAATTTCAAAAAGATGTGATAGTGAACATATAGCAGAATGTTGGCCGACAGAAAAAGTAACAACAGGTGATGATGAAGAATATGAAGTAAGTCAGGCAAAAACAGGAAAACATTTATCACTTGAATCAGAATCAAATAATGTGGGATTAGTTTTAATAGACGGTGCTCCGATTATATTGAATTATAACCCCTCTGCACCCGCAATAGATGTAGGGGATAAAGTTAAATGGACAGAAGGACTTCCTCAATACACAACAACAGTAACAGGAGCGATAGATTTTATCATGGACGTAAACGGAGGAAAAGGACCTAACAGTGAAAAAGAAGGAAGTAAAAGGGATATCAGACCATTTAAAATAGCTTCATTTACGATAGTAGATACTTGTAAGGACGGTATTGAAGTCCCTGGTATTGGTTGTGTTGTAGAGTTGGAAGGGCTATACACTTGGCGACTTGCTCTCAATACGTGTAAACAAAAAAAGATGGAATTACCAGATTTAGATACATTAAGACTTATTTATGACTCTCATGCAGATGGACTACCTAATTCCGGCGATTTCTGGTCATCAGAAATTGACTTTACTTCCTACGTATGGTTCAAGCTCTTTAACAATGGCGACGAATACCGAAATCACGAGACCACTCTACATGGGGTCTTATGTGTAGGTAATTAAGCAAAGTAGGGTGCGATATTTCGCACCGAATAATAAATTTGGGCATTTGGAGTTGATATTGTTATGCAACAATTTATGGTTCGTCAAAACGACGCATCATACACTTTTGTTAAAAATTTTCGATTATAATTGCAAAAAATATCCCCCTCTCCCTAACCCTCTCCCAAGGAGAGGGAATTACCCGTTAAAGACTATTCCTATCCCCCTATAACCCTCTAATATACGGCCTTATCGCCCTATAGCCCATCGTCCTATCGCCATTTTAAATCTAAGTTAAAAGACTATTCCTCTAACCTTCTAATATACGTATCACCTATAGTGCATAGGGTAGCAGATTTTAGTCTGTCAATATATTTTCTGTAATTTCAAAAATATCTACAACGGAATAATCTGTCGGGAGTACAAAATTTATACAATTCTTTTCCGCTTTTTTATCCGACTTCATAATATCAATCATTTTTTCCGATTTGTATTGCGGTAAAATCGGAAAATTAAATTTCTTTATCACATCTTCTGCAAAAAATTTGTAATTTTTATCAATTTTATTCAATTTCAATGCCAAATTAAAGGCAAAGCGCATTCCTTCAACAACAGCTTCACCATGTGTATATTTTTTATAATTATTAATTTTTTCAACCGCATGCCCGTATGTGTGCCCGAAATTCAAAATCCTCCTCAAATCAGCCTCTTTTTCATCTTTTTCAACTACGGATTTTTTCAGATTTACACATATTTCAATCAGTTTGGCAAGCGTTTTTTCATCTCTTTGGTTTATTTCATTGAATTTTTCCGATAAAAAATTCATAAGGTTATATTCAACATCACATCTGCAGCTTTTCTCAATAAAAGAATATTTTACAACTTCACCCAAACCCGATTTAAACTGTCTTTCATCAAGGGTTTTTAAAAAATTCGGATTAATAAAAACACATTTCGGCTGATAAAACGTTCCGACCATATTTTTACCGAAATTCGTATCAATTGCGGTTTTACCGCCAACGGAACTATCTACACATGCCAGAAGAGTTGTGGGAACTTGGATAAAATTTATTCCTCTCATATAAGTAGATGCAACAAACCCCGACAAATCTCCGCAAACACCGCCTCCGACCGTGATAATCGAACTTTTTCTTGTTAATTTGAGTTCAAGTGCTTTGTTAATTATCTTTTGGTAATTATTAAAATTCTTTTCTTTTTCTCCGTCTTTTAGGATAAATTTGTTTGATTTCGGAAAATTCAATTCTTTGCCGTAAAGTTTTTCGACTTTTTCAGATATTACAACAAGATAATTTTCACCGTTTATTACATTTATTATTTTGTTATATAAGTCCGATACAGGTTCATTTTTTATCTCTATGGGATAAGTTATTTCTGAATTTTTAATATTTATGACAATTTCACTCATTTATTGCTCCGATAATTTCCTTAACTATATCTTGAGGAGTTTTATTATCCGTATCGATAATTAAATCAGCCTTTTTATAATTTAATTCTCTGTTTTTAATAATTGAAGCTATTTTTTCTACGGAAAAATCTTTTCTCAAAAGCGGTCTGTGGGTTTCATTTTTTATTCTGTCAAAAATTGTTTTAGGTGTTGTTTTTAAGTATATTATAACTCCGTTTGACATGAGATTTTTACGGTTTTCTTCGCTTTCAAAAGCCCCCCCGCCGGTTGAAATAATTTGTTTTTCCAAATTTGAAAATTTGAGAATTTTTTCGGTTTCAAGCATTCTGAAAAAAGGTTCACCGTGTTTGAGAAAAATTTCGGAAATCTTTTTTTGCGTACTTTTTTCTATCTCTATATCAATATCGACATAATTGTATTCGGAGAGAGTTTTCGCAAGCTCCTCTCCAACCGTTGTTTTTCCGCACCCCATCATGCCAACAAGAACTATATTTTTTTTCATGGTTTTATAATACTACAAAAGAATATTAATGTTTTAAGACAATTTCTGTCAACGGATTTCTATTGTATCCTCATTTTCATACCCAGTCTTATAATTTTATTCTGCAAACCAAACGGTAATTTAGAAAATAATTCTGCTGTTTTTGCATCTAAGCCTATTGTATAAGATGGTTTTGGATTTTTCAGATTAATAATTTTCGAAATTAATTTTACGACTTTTGTTGTTTCTAATCCGTTTTTTCCGTTTTTACGGGCATTTGCTACCAAAAAATTCATCTCTTTTTCATGGTTTTTACAATTTTTTATTGCTGATTTGTTTATTTCAATCGATTTATCCCAAAGAGGAGTTGCGATTACTCCGGGTTTTACGGACACTACTTTAATACCGGATTCTAAACTCATACCGTTAAATAAAATATCCAACGCTCTTTTAGAAGCGCAATACGGTGCAACAAAAGGGAAAATACCAAAACTTGCCATAGAACTGATATTTATGATTTTATCTTTTAAAATCGGAAGTAATTTTTGCGTAAAATCAAGATGAGAAAATGTATTAACTTCAAACTGTTTTCTTACGTCTTCGACAGGTAAATTTTCCATTAAACCTGCAATAACACAACCTGCAACATTTATCAAAATATCAATATTATCCGTTTTTGATTTAATAAAAGCGGAAGCCTGTGCAACTGATGACGGTTTTCCCATATCTATATAAAAAGGAATTGCACCGAGTTTTTCTAATTCCTCAACATATTTTTCGTTTCTGTAACCTGCAAAAACGATATTATCCTTCACCGTTTCTTTTAGCAAAGCATTTCCGATACCTGATGTTGAACCTGTCAGAACAATTACTTTTTTCATTCAAAATACCTCGGAATAATTTTCCAAAAAACGCAATAATGCCGAATGATAAGTAAAGTAATAAATTAAACCTAAAATTGTCACTATAACAAACATCAGCAATACCCATAATAATGTATATTTTACATTTGTACTTATTTTCATCACTAATCCTGTATATAAGACTGGAACAACGGTAAGTATAATGCTAACGCAAGAGTAAGTACTATACTGCCGATAACAATAAGCATTATCGGTTCAATCATTTTAGTCATTGTATCTATAATCTTATCCAGTTTTTTATCAATATATGATGTAGCCTGCATAAGCATGTCACCCAAACGACCTGATTGCTCACCCGTTGCAATCATAAATAATATCATCTTAGGCATAACCTTTGTTGTTCTTAAAGCAACCGAAAGGTGCTGACCTTGCTGTACTTTTTCGGTAGCAATTTCAACTTTTGATTTTAATGTATAATTAGTTAATGTCATATTTGCAAGGTACAAACATTCAATAATCGGAACACCCGCATCATAAGCAACCTGCATAACCGCAATAAAGTTTGAAAAATTCGCAAATTGAAGCAAATCGGATATTAACGGAATTTTTAATGAAAATTCATCTATTTTCCTTCTGCTTGGCTCCCAATTATTAAGGAACGCTATCAAACCTCCGATTGAACCAATAATTAACGGAACCAAGAACCAGTATGTTTTCAGAAATACACCGGCATCCATTAATGATTTTGTAATCCATGGAAGTTCCTTACCCATATTGTCAAACATATCTTTAAATACGGGGAATACAAACATCAACATAACCAGGACAATTATAATCGCCAAAATAATTACGAACATAGGATACATCAGTGTACCGATAACCTTACTTCTGATATTTGCCTCTTTTGTTTGTAATTCCAATAAACGCTGAAGGGTTTGTTCCAATTCACCGGAATCTTCACCGGCTCTGACCAAACCGATATAAATTTGTCCGAATTGTTGAGGATACCGAGCTATTGTATCCGCAAACGTGAAACCCTGCATAATCTGACGCCGCAATTCTCTTGCCACAAGCCTTACTTTTAATTTAGCGGCATCAGTTTCAATAAACATAAGAGATTCTATTATAGGAATACCTGCCTGAGCAAGTATTTGCAATGTAGAAGTAAAATCTATTCTGTCCTCCAGACCTAACTTTTGGACTACTCCTTTAGGTACACCTTTTGCGGCTTCTTTTCGCTCTGCCGCAGTCTTTTCTTCGTATACTTTTGTCGGGATAAACCCAAGTTTGCGTATACCTTCTCTTGCTTCTTTCAGGCTATTCGCATCTATTTTTCCTTTAACAAGGTCTTTTCCGTTTTTTAAAGCTACATAATTAAATATTGCCATAATTATACCTATTCATTTACAATACCGAGAACTCTGACAAATTCTTCAATAGTTGTTAATCCGTCAGTTATATGTTTCATACATGATTGATGAAGTGTTACCATACCGTTTTTAACGGCTGCTTCTTCAATTTCTAAGTCATGAGAACCGAAAGCAACAAGTTTTTTAATTTCTTTGTTTATAGCCATAATTTCATATACACCAAGCCTGCCCTTATAACCTGTGAAATTACACTTTGAGCATCCTTTTGCTTTATATATCGGGGTCTCCATTAATTTTTTAATTTCTTCTTCACTGCTTGACACAAGTTTTGCTTCTTCATATGTCGGATAATATTCTTCTTTGCAATCATCACACAATCTTCTTACAAGACGCTGGGCAATTACGCCGGATAAGGTTGAAGATACCAGATAATCTTTTGCACCCATTTCAATTAAACGGGTAACTGTTGCAGCTGCAGAGTTAGTGTGAACGGTACTCAATACTAAGTGTCCCGTAAGTGCTGCTGATATAGCAATTTCCAATGTTTCGTAGTCACGTATTTCACCGACTAATATGATATCGGGGTCTTGTCTTAATATCGCACGCATACAAGATGCAAAAGTGATACCGGCTTTCGCATTAACCTGAGATTGGTTTATACCTTCAAGTTTAATTTCTATCGGGTCCTCAATTGTTGTGATGTTTACATCTTCATTATTCAAACTTTTTAATACCGAATATAACGTAGTCGTTTTACCTGAACCTGTCGGACCTGATGTTAAAATAATTCCGTTCGGACAACTAATCATATTTTTTATTTTTTCAATATCCTCCGGAGTACCGCCTACAAGATTAATATTCCTGTCATTTGCATTCAAACTGACAGCCGGTGCTAAGATACGAATACAAACCTTTTCCTTTCCCGAAACAGGTAACGTATTAATACGGAAGTCATACGAACCGCCTTTATATTTAATAGAAAACGTACCGTCTTGAGGTCTTCTGTGTTCTGCGATATTCATTCTTGACAAAACTTTAAAACGCGCAATAACGGACGTTTCTGCTTTTGCCGGAATATCAAATGATTTATGGAGCATGCCGTCTTTTCTGTAACGAACAATGTACCCTGACAATCTTGGCTCTATATGAATATCCGAAACTTTTGTATCAATTGCATTTGTAATAATTTGATTAACGAATTTGGCAATAGAACCGGTTGATTCTTCCAGTTGTTTTTCAACCATATCCGAAAGAGATTCTTCAATCTCAATCGTTTTACTTTCGTCCTCGACATCTCTTATGATACGTTCCGTCATACGTTTCTGTTCACTAAAGAACATATCTAAAGAATGTTGAAACTCGTAATGAGTCATTAACAACTGTTTTGGATTTTGTCCGGTTATATAGATAATATCTTTTAAAACTTCGGGACTAACAGGCCTTACAACACCCAAAATAAGAGTTTTACCGTCTGAAGATATCGGAATAATTTTATTTGTCTTGATAAAATCTTCAGGCAGAAGTTTTACAAACCGATCCTGCTCGGCCAACTGTTCCGGAGTAACCAAATCATAACCTGTTTGCAGGTGTAATATTTCTTTTAATTGAGGTAATGAAATGAAACCTAATTTAAATAAAGTTGAACCTATAGGAGTTTTTTGCCGTTTACTTTCCGCTAAAGCCTGCAAGAGTTGAACATCAGTTATATAGCCTTTTTGGATTAACAATTCTCCTAATTTTATTTGCTTATTAGTCCCGTCATCATCTGTTGATTTTTGTTTTTCGGATTTAATAATACTTATTAAATCAAGCAAATCCTGATCAGGAACAGGAATAAACTTTATTTGCTGAGAATAATATTCTTTTAATTTCAGATTAATTACGTCTTTATCAGATACAGAATTTATTACAACATACAAAAAATCGTTTTTTATATCTAATGGAACAAATTTATATTGTTCCATTAGCGAATCATCTATTTTACTCAGTATCTTTATATCAACACTGTTTTTTAACCTGTTTAGTAACTCATTCATATTTTTTATAATGTATCTGTATTTTCTACCGCATCATCATTATCTGTTATAATTTTAGGTGTAATTAATATCATCATTTCGCTTTTGTCTTTATGGCTCAAGGTATTTCTGAACATACCGCCGACAACAGGAAGATCTCCAAGTACCGGAATTTTACTTACGGTTTTTGTTTCATGTTCCTGTATCATACCTGCAATAACAAGAGTTTCACCATCTTTGATTCTGACATTTTTTAAATCAAGATTTCTGTGACTTAAAAGTGTTGCTGCGGTATATTCTACAACTTTTCCGCTAATCTCCTCTTTACCTTCAACTTTACCTATTTCTGTTGAATATTCGGGTTTGATATTCAGGGTTACATAACCGTCAGGGCTGATAAACGGAGTAATGGATACCTGAACACCCTGATCGTCAGAAACGTTATAATCTCTTGTTACAACCGTACCACCTGTTGATGTTGAAGAATTAATTTCTACACTTTCCAAATAATCCTGTGTTACATCAATTTTAGATTCAACACCGTTTGTTATAACTATTCTCGGATTTACAACTACACGGGCTTTTTTATTCTTTACAAGATAATTTATCATATATGTTATGGTTAAAGGACCGGTATATTTACTTATTGTTTGTTGTACGGTACCTTTATCATCTACAATAGAATAAGAGTTTCCTGCAAAGAAATTCGGGTATAAAGAGTTAGTAGATGTTTCACCGTCAAATGAGCCTGAAAATACTTTACTCCATATTTTCCAGTTGTTTGACAATTCTTTTTGACCATCTTCGTTCAATTCCACGATTGAAACTTCCAAATAAGCCTGAGGCTGTTTTTTATCGGTATCTTTAATAAACTCTTTAATCATATTAAGCTGGCTTTCAGAACCACCTATGACATTTATTGTACCCAGCTGAGGATAATAAGCTACAGAAATATTTTGAACCCCCAAAGCTGCAACCTGACCTGAAGATTTAGAGTTTATGGTACATGCCACAGTTCCGGAATTAAGCGTAAGTGAACTGCCGCCACCACCTGAAGAACCACCTGATGACTTGCTTGAAGAACTTCCTGAAGAACCGCTTGAAGAAGAAGAAGCAGCACCAGTCATAATACCTGAAGCACCTCCGGTTGAAGAACCACCTGATGAGCCGGTTGCAGGTAGTAACATTTTACAAACCATATCTGCCATTTCTTTAGGGGTTGTATGATTTACCTTAAATGTAGTTGTTGTCGGTTTTTTATCAAATTTTTCAATAACTTTTCTGGCAACAGAAACATCATTTACGGAACCGAAAATTATCAATTCATTTGTACTTGGATTTGTTGTAACAATTTCAGTTCCGGATAATCCCGGTTTTTGTGCCGCAAATATATTTTTGTTTAAGAAATCAGCAAGAGTAGAAGCGCTTATATATTTAACGGGAATTATACTCATGTCCTGTTTTGCCATGTTAAAATCTTTTGCACTTGATTTTGCAACAATAATCGTATTATTTTCAACAACATAGCTTAAATTATTGATGCCGATAATCATATCAAAAGCAGTATTCAAAGGAACATCAACCAAATCAAGTGTAACTTTGCCTTCTACGGAATTATGAAATACAATATTCATTCCGGCTTTGTCGGCAAACATTCTCAGAACCTGCAAAATGTCAGAATCCCGCAAACTCAGGGTTATTGGATCGTCCGAATTGATATAATTAACATCACCTTTCAATCGCATAGTAAAATTGGATTCACCGCTCCTGAGAACAGGCGGTGTTTCCTGAACTTCATTTTCCATAGCAAAAGAGCTCAACAAAACATTCGAGCCTGCAAATGCCGCCAATAGTAACATTGAAATAAATTTTTTCGAAATATTGTTATTCATATCTGCTCCTGATTATTTTTTATCCTTTGAGTTGTTTGCTCCGCCAAATTTATTTTCTAAATTTGAAACAGTATTATAATTTATACCTTCACCTGTAAACAATTCTCCCACACCTGCTTTATATACATTTTGACCGTATTTAACCGTGACTGAATTTTTCTCTATATCTAAAACCTTATAGTCATTTATAACATCACCTTTTTTAACCAAATAGTCAGAACCGGTAATATTAATTATTGCAGTCGGGCTTTTGGCATCATACATCAAGCCTGAAACCTTTGTAGTCATAACATCTGTTGCCGTTTGATCACTGGTAATCGTTTCCGGCGGCGGTAATAAATCATAACTCGGTCTTGGTTTATTTAAGGACGAAACCGGATATGCAGAAAATTCAAAATTCGGCAAAAACGGATCCGATCTGCCTACATCTTCAACATATATTGTTGTCCTTTGTGTTGCCGAAGCGGACTTATTTGTGTTATTATATACAATTTCCACATTATCATCACCATTGGCGGCCAAATAATCAACAATATCAGTATTTATAGTATCAGTCTTAAAATTTGCAACTTCAGTACCGGATTTACGGTTATTGTCCAGACATGTAAGAAACACCGCAATAATCGTAAGTACCACAAAACCAAGTATCGTTTTTTTCTTTCCGTTACAATACGTCATTCTTATCCTGTTAAAGCTATCTCTTAAATTTAATTTTATCACTTAATTCACCTTACCGTACACGATTATAATAAAATATTTATTTTATGATATCGGTTATTTAATGTATTTAATATAAAAAAATAACACAATCTCAATAATATTATAACACATTTACTTACAAAAGGCAAAAATATTTAAAATTTAAATAAAATTATTCGTTACAGTATTTAAATAATTCAAAATTTGTTCAAAATAATTTAAGTCAGAATTACCGTCTAAAACAATATCTGCATTTTTTCTGTTAGGAATTACATATTTTTCTCCGGCAGATAATAAATATTTCCAGTGTTTTATGGCGTTTTCTTCACTTTGTCCGCGTTCAGCTATCGCTCTTTTTATAAATCTCTCCTGCCTGATATTGTTTTCGGTTTCTATATAAATCTTCACATCAAAAATATCTCTGACATCTTCATACATTGTTGCTATACCTTCTACAACAACAATCTTATTTGAACAAACTTTTTGATAATTAGGAATAGAAACGCCTGTCCCGTTTGGAACATAATGAGGTGCCATAACACTTTCACCCATTGAAAGCAATTGTAAATCTTCTCTTAACAATTTCATTTGAAAACTTTCCGGAGCATCAACATCATACCCGTTATCCGTCAGATTATCAAAACTTCCGTATTTCTTTATTAACTTCGAAATATCTTTAAAATAATTGTCCGTACTCAAAATTGATACCGGCAGAGATAATTTTTCAACGACATTTTTTATTTCTTTACATATCGTTGATTTGCCGGAAGCAGACTCTCCCGTAATACCGATTAAAAATCTTTTTGAAGGATTATTAATCAACCTTTTTGTAAAATTTGATATAAAATTCGGACTTACTTCTTTAAAAACCGGTGAAGGACTTTTTTTATCATAAGCTAATATCTGTTTGAACTTGGACTGAAGGTAGAATGCCAGAAGTTCCCGTCCGGTTTTAGAATTAAAATCCGGTTTTAACATTTTGTCTTCAGAATTTATTTCTTTTTCAATAAGTAAATGCATTATTCCGATTCCGTTTATGAAACATATAATACATGAGAAAAAATTTTTTTGCTATATTGTTATAAAATTATTAACATAAAATTTACCAAAAAAGCACTTCAAAAGAAGTGCTTTTTATATAATTCGGTTACATTATCTTATTATTACTAGAACATCAAACCGGCTTCTCTTGCTGCATCAGCTAAAGCAGCTACTCTGCCGTGATATAAAAATCCGCCTCTGTCGAATACTACACATTCAACACCTGCTTTTTTAGCTTTTTGAGCAATCGCTTCACCTACAACTTTTGCAGCTTCTATGTTTCCGCCGTGAGCCAATTTTGCCTTCAAATCTTTGTCATTTGAAGATGCAGAAGCCAAAGTTACATGATTCTCGTCATCAATCAATTGAGCGTAAATATGTTTTGTGCTTCTGTAAACTGCCAATCTCGGGAATTCAGCCGTTCCTGACAATTTTACTCTTATTGTTCTGTGTCTTTTTTGTACTTTTGGTTTTCTTGTTTCTTGTTTAATCATTTTCTTTTTACCTTTCTGCCCGAACTTGCTTGAAAAACCACTTCAAGAGTTTATATGGGCTGTTTTTTCTACTTGCTTCTGCGGGCTTTTGCCCTTCACATGTAAATTTTAGTGAAACGTGAAATGTGAGATGTGAAAAGTCGTTATCATTAAGCTATTCTGATAATATCCAACTCAGACTGCTTTTTAAAGGTCTTTTCACCTTTCACTTCTCACTTTTCACTTATTATTTTTTACCTGCTTTACCTGCTTTACGTCTGATGTGTTCGCCTTCGTATCTTATACCTTTTCCTTTATAAACTTCAGGCGGACGTTTTCCTCTGATGAATGCCGCAACATCACCGACTGTCTGCTTGTTTGAACCTTTTACGGTAATTTTTGTATTAGCTTCAACACTGATTGTAATACCTGCAGGCGGTTCAACAATTACAGGGTGAGAGTAGCCTAATGAAAGGTTAAGATTTTTGCCTTCCATAGCCGCACGATAACCTACACCTTGAATTTCAAGATTTTTTACAAAACCTTCTTTAACACCGTGAACAGCGTTAGCCACCAATGTTCTTGACAAACCGTATAATGCGTCGGTTTCTCTTGTTTCACCTACTTTTGTTAAAACAACCTGATTGTTTTCGATTTTTACTGCTATTTCAGGACGAACTTCAACTGTTTCTTCGCCTTGCGGACCTTTTGCCGTAACTGTTTGTCCGTCAATTTTAACTTCCACACCTTGCGGAATATCTATCGGTTTTTTACCAATTCTTGACATTTTAATTTTCTCCTTTTGGTATATTGTGTGCATTTTCGGGCTTTTCTACCAATTGAACCCGAAATTAAGTGAAACGTGAAATGTGAGATGTGAAAGGTCGTTATCATTAAGCTATTTCGACTATATTTAGCTAAAATTGCTTTTTAATGGTCTTTTCACCTTTCACTTTTCACCTCTCACTAGTAAACGTAACAAAGAACTTCACCGCCAAGGTTTTCTTTGCGAGCTTTTCTGTCTGTTAAAAGACCTTTGCTTGTTGAAACAACAGCAATACCCATACCGCCCAGAACTTTAGGAAGATTCTTAGCTTTGCTGTAATTTCTTAAACCTGGTTTAGAAATTCTTTCTAACTTAGTGATGATTGGTTTGTTCTTAGCATCATATTTAAGTGTAATACTTAAAATTTTGAATTTACCAACTTCCTTTACTTCATAATCAGTGATGTAACCTTCTTCTTTCAAAAGTTTTGCTAATTGAACTTTCAATTTTGAAGACGGCATTTCAACTGTAGAATGACCGACAGTGTTAGCATTTCTGATTCTTGTTAGCATATCTGCTATAGGATCTGTCATTGACATAAAATTTTCCTCCGGACTTGCCCCACAGTTACAGGGTAGTATCCATTTTAACTATTACACCGCTTGCTGAATTAATTTTGCTCTATTTACGAACGTCCTTCAGCAGTTCGGAACTGTATGATTAGTTTAGACCAAACAGATTTAAAAATCAAGCAGATTGTAAACTTTCTGCAATAAAAACAGCCCCAAAGGGCTGTTTTTTATTTTTCATAATGAATTGGATTTCCATTTTTATCAAGCGGTACTCCGGGTGTCATATGAATAGAAGGCTCAACGGGTTCAGATGCATCCCATTTAAATCCGTATTTTAAATCCATTTTGGTTTGTTGTCTTTTTGGAACTTTTTCAACACTTTCGTTGCCTGTCCAATCCGATGTTACAATTGCATCACAATATCCGTCATTGTCAGTATCTCTGTATTCGGTAGTTCCGCAAGACATAGATCCTACGTCATTATAAGTTACAGAAACAACCTCATTCGGTGTATATTTTCCGTCTTTGTTTTTATCCAAAAATACTGAAACTTTTATAATTTCACCATTTGCATTTTTGGCAGTTTCCGTCATTTGATTTTCACCTGTACGTATCCTGTCTGCTTTTGTAATTTTACGTCTGTTTGCGAAATCATCTCGCATTTGATCAAGTTGATTTCCTCTGTCATCAGGTCTGAATGTTACCATAATTAAATCTCCTTAATATCTTTTGTGCACATCTTACCCTTATATAAAAAAATATTATATTAAGAAATTGCATGATTTTTTGAATTTTGTAATATTTATTTACAATCTGTTTATTAGCCTAAAAATCAATTATATACAAATTTTATAAGAAATAAACATAAAAAGTTTAAATATATATAAATGAGGATTAATTAATAAAATTCCCCATTTAAGCAGTTTATATATGGACATAAATGCGGTATTAATAGCAAAAGGTTCTAGGTCTATTGAATTATGATTTTTGACGACAAAAAATATATAGCGAAAAAAATCAAAGAATACCGATTGCAAAACGGCTTAACACAGGAGGAATTAGCTGAAAAGATTGACATTGGGACAAAACAAATTTCCAGAATTGAAGTTGGGGATTTTTATCCGTCATTAAACACGTTTTTAAAAATTGTTGAAGTTTTAAATATAAATTTGAACGATTTTATTGCTCCAAACCCCAAAGATGATAACAAAACCAGACTAAAATTGATTAATATGATTTACAACGCAAACAATGACGAAATAGATTTTTACGACAGGATTTTGACGTTTGCAACTGACGAAGTCGCTGAAGTTAAAAAGAATATTTTAATCAAAAAAACATACTAACTTGTAAAAATATATTTACAAAACAGCAAAAAAAATTTTTACTGGAATTAGAATTAAAAGAAAAGGATATTAAAATGATTAGAGTTATTGAAAAACCATCACCGATTATGGTAAAAGCTATAGAAAAATTAAAAAACGGGGAAAAAATTGGTGAACTCGTTTCATTACCGTTAAAAAACGGTGAGATTAAAATTATAAACAGTGAGAATTGTTATGGCTTATATGCATTGGATAAAGTTGTTACAACTCCCAACAAAGTTATCAAGACAAGATTTATTTATGACATCAAAAGATTACGTCGATGGCGAATTGATGAAAAACACAGAAGAGGTGAAATTCGGCACAAAATTACATCTAATCCACCAAATTCTTCCGGACAATTGTATTTTAAAGACAGAACCATGTACACATTTTCCGGTACAATAAATGCCCCTAAAGATATAAGAAAATACGGTACCGGACAAAAGGTTTCGCAAAAAGAATTTAAAGAAGCCGTCGATTTTATCCGCCAATCAAGTGCATCTAAGGCGTATTCAAAAAAATAATTATATTTCCTTGACTTATGAAAATAAATCACTAAAATAAGATTATAAGAGGGATAGAGAATGAGATTGATTGAGAAGTTAAAAGAGTTTGAAAATCAATATATGTTTATAAAATGGGCAACAGGCGGGGAATACGGAAAACTCGTTTTTGCCGGAGAAGATTTTATTGAATTCAACATTATTAATGTTGATACTATGGAATATTCCGAAACTGTCTTGATTCATGCTCCCTTAATTTTGGAAGTTGCAATAGGCGGAGCTGATGTACAGAGGATTATTGCTGAAGTTTCGTCAAAGATATCTATTGAGGGCAATTAATGGAAAACGAAATTGACAACATCTATCCGCCGGAAAATACCGAAGAATACACTGAAGAAAACGAACAAAACCAAAACGAACAAATTCATGATGAACAATTGCAAGAAGAAACACCCGAACCCCAATATACTCTTCCTCCCGATTTCAAGTATACTCCGGTAAAAATTCCCCGCAGAGTAGACTGGTTTGCCGTATTTTTATCATGGATAATTTTAGGTGCTTTGGGGTATGTTTTATTTACAACAAGCTTTTTCCATTAAAATTTTTCGGATATTAAAGATTAAAGCTTTTCCTTGCGCCTTCTTCGTGGTACAAACCGCCTCCGCAGATTGTTTCAATAACCTTTAAAACAAATTCTCTCGGAGCATCAGTTTGATTGAGATAAAATTCACGATTAGTTAAGTGGGTAATTTTCATGATTGAATTCTGGGTGGATTCAGGCGGAACATAAAGGGAAGCAACTTCATTTTCAAGGAGTTTGCCCATTTCTTCATCATGATCGGTTATGCCCTTCATCAATTCGTAATAATTCCCTTTAATCGCCATAATTCTGCCTGAAAACAGATGTTGTCCGTCCTCTCTGTAAAGAGCCTGCGGTTGATAATTACAGCGGGTAGTAAAACTCATTTTATGCCACAAAATATTCACTGTTACGATTGAGCGTTGAGTATCAGTGTCAACATAAATATTCTGCGTAGTAACGTTTCTTGATGAAAACGCTTCTTTCAAAGTATCCACGACAACTTGCAGGTTATCAACCATTCTTGAAAAAATTTCGTTTGTATTTACGGTTGCATGCTGATAATCCAAAAACTGCTTATACATATGCGTAGAAACAAGCCCCACTCTCTCCTGTATGAGAGCTGATTTTCTTGCAGAAGTTTCGGAATTATCAAAACTGTCAAAATTATTTAACAAATTTACCTGCCTTTACACACATGTAATAATAAAAATAAAAAAAAGGCAATAAGCATAATAGAGGATTAGCTATTTACATTAAAAGACTAATCCTCTATTCCTCTATTCCTCTTATATATTTTTCAAATGCTCAATTTTCATCTGCGGCTTTAGAGTGATACTTATTAAGTCAATGCGGAAATCTTTAACCTTATTTTCCGATAAATAGAACTGAACACCTTTTTTAATATTTTCGTATTTTGTTTTTGTAACGGCTTCGGAGGGAGTGCCGAAAGCATCTGTTTTTCGGGTTTTTACTTCAACAAATACGGTTGTGTTTTTATATTGAGCAATAATATCTATTTCGCAAAACCTTGAATAATGCTTGTTTCGTTCCAGTATTTTATATCCGTTCTTCTCTAAATACCTGCAGGCCAAATCTTCGCCCGCATTACCGACAACTTTGTTATTCATTGTTTTATTCCGTTTCGTGCGAGGGTTTTTAAGTTTAACAGACAATTTATAGAATTTTGGATATCGTAAGGTTGAAAGTTGAAAGTTGAAAGTTGAAAATTACTTAACTTTCCACTTTCCACTTTCAACTTTCCACTTTCAGCCCTCCAGCCCTCCAATTTCCACCTGATAGGACAAATATCAATCCCGCCGCGTCTTGTGTATAATGCGCAAACCATTAACTCATCTTTTTCATTCAAAATATCCGATAATCTCTTGAAAATCATCTCACAGCATTCTTCGTGAAAATGGTATTCAAAGCGAAATGAAGTCAAATATTTCACCAAACTGTCCTCTTTTATGTGTTTTTTAGATTTGTAATAAATAAACACATCTCCAAAATCGGGCTGATGCGTAACACGGCAATTTGAACGCAGGGAATCAAATTTCAAACGGTATTCCTTAACCTCTTTAGTTTCTTCTGTTTGCAAAATATTCGGATTTTCTTTAAATTCGGTGATTTGAAGTTTATTTTCGTCAACAAAGTTCATTATATTTTCAAAATCCGCAAATATTTTCACCTGTTCGGAGTTATTGTCAAGGAAATTAATTTCAACTGTTGTTTTCAAAAGTTCCGACAAATCTTTTTCAATCATTTTTTTACAAATACTAAGACATTCCTCAATATTTTTGCCGAATTTCATCATGTTGAATGAATTTAGGTACAATTTTAAAGATTTTGACTCAACCAAAAATTCGTTGTCACACTGGTATTTCATTTTCATCAGACGTGTTACGGGTACTCCGTTTTCCGTCATACAGGAAAACTCATACGCATGCCAGATGTCGAAACCTTCAAACGGTAAACCGGAGGGCAGGAAGGCAGGAGGGCAGGAGGGCAAGCTATTATCGGTTGAAGGACTGTCTTTGCAAGCCCCCTCTCCCTGCGGGAGAGGGTTGGGGTGAGGGAGCATATCGGAGGGTTGGAGGTATGGAGGTATGGAGGTATGGTTGTTTTGAGGCGATAGGGCTATAGGACTATAAGACGTTAAGTCCGTATCGATTTGAGATTCCTGCGGAATATCACTAAGATTACTGTCATTAAATAGCCTGCCTTCGTAACCTCCTGCCCTCCGGTCCTCCGATATCCCATACTGTTTCCGATTTTCTTCCCTCGGAACGGCAACCAAAAGTGACGGATTATAAACCTCACTTCCAAAAGACTTTTTACCAAGATGAGTTGATGCGATTTTGTCAGTATCCATAGCCTTATTTTAGCATAAACTAATATCTTCTTACATAATAATTTTCGTCATTTTTCAATTCTTCTTTTAAATCCGAAAAATTATCCGTTTTTGAAAGGATTTTTGCAACTTTTTCCCTTATTGTATAATCCTTAACCTGTTTTGCTTCCTGTAGAATTTCTTCCAAATTATGTTGTCGGGATAGTAATCCCGATCTGCCGACTTTCAAATTCTCCGCACTATCAACAAATTCCGACAAAGTTTCCAAATACCAATAGAGTTTAAAAATTTCTTTATTAACCTTATATTTCCCCTCCTGAATATCAAAATTTTTGGCTTTTTTAGCCAATTCAAGAGTTAAATAACACAATTTTGAACAAAATTCCTCCCGAAAACTTTCAAACGGTTTGAGATATTTAAGAGCAAAAATCGTATTACGGCAAATGTTTCCGTTGATATCAATTATTGCATCAAGAAAAATATCGCAAAATTCAAGAAAAAATTCAGGTTTCTGAGCGGTAAATTCTTTTAATCTGAAAGAAACGGCTTCTCTGATTTTTCCGTCACAACCCGTTAAATTATTCATCAAAATTCGTGCTTCTTCAAGAGTTTTAATTTCATTCAGCTTTAAAACAGCCGTCTGTTTCTCAACTATAGAGCCGTTTTTCAAAAAATTAATCAAATCTTCATGAGAATAATTATTTTCATATATATTCAAAGCTCTCTCAAAATCTTCTTTATACTTTTCAGAATTATTGTTATTCAAATTTTACTCTCAATCGTTTTGCAGTTTAATCATACCATAAAATATAATGTTTTTGTAATGTGGAATTACTTTAATGGTATATGATAATTTATGGATTATTAAATCCCTCCACCGCTTCGCGGTCCCCCTCCCTTTAACAAGGGAGGCTTTGCACCTAACAATGACAACAGGAGAAAATTATGAACGAATTAATTGCTCTTTTAAAAGATATTTTTATGATTTCAGATGAAAGTTCAAAATTTAAAACAGGTTTATGTCAGTTTAATCAGGAAAAAAACAAAACAGTATCAAAAAAAACTGAAAAACTGCAAAAGGAAATTTGCATATCTGACCTTTTGAGAAAAACCGTCTAAAATTGTTCCAATAATTCCGACAAAGATTTTGAACTTATTCCGATTATATTTTCCAAATCACCGGTATAGGTTCTTATATATCCCTCAGGCATTTCCTGAATTCCGTATGAACCGGCCTTGTCAAAAGGTTTGAAATTTTCTATATAAAAATTAATCTGCTTATCCGTCAAATCTTCAAACGTAACATAACTTGTTGTTGAATTTATTTTGCATTCACTTGTTTCGGAATTTATAACGGCAATACTTGTTACAACAAAATGGGTTTTGCCGGAAAGCATCTTTAACATCTTAAAAGCGTTTTCTCTGTTATGAGGTTTGCCCAAAATCTGACCGTCCAAAACAACAACCGTATCGGCTCCGATTATTAATGAAGGCTCTTTAACTGACGGAACGACAGCTTTTGCCTTGTTATAAGCTAAATTTTCTATAAATTCATAAGAAAAAGCCGTCGTCGTATGATCTTCGACATACGGAGACGGCATAATTCCAATTTCAAGTTTTGCTTTCCTTAAAATATCGGCTCTTCTGGGAGAAGAAGAAGCCAGGATTATTTTTCCCACCATTTTGTTCTCACTTTCCCTAATGTAATTTTACACAAAAAAATGAGAACATAACAGCTTTTTATTGCGTCCGTGTTTTAGTATACCTTGCCGTTCGTGCATTTATTGCATAACAGGCAATATTTAACCGCTGTTTTAAGTTAACCATATTCCGATACATGGCTGCATAATCATTCATTGCATCCATCATTTTTTCCGGATCGACCATCGATTCCATATTATCGTGGTTATCCACTTTTTCTTCGGCATACTTTTTGACCAACAGTTGATCAATGTAGTCCTCTGCTCCGACACTCATGCGCAGATCCTCCCTTTTTTTGATTTTCGTGTTTTCCTATTGTGAGAAATTTATCCTTATTATTCCTTATATATATATTAAATATATCTTTCCCCAAAAATTGCTTTTTTAAACATGGATTGTTAAAATTTTGTTACATTTATAATAAAATCTCCTCCATATATACGATTTTTCTTGATTTTGCTATTAATTAAAGTGTAAATAACGTATAATTTATATGGATAATGTTGACTTTTTAAAAGTTATCATTATAAAAAAAGTGAACAGTGAACCGTGAGTAGTGAATAGTTCATATCGGTTTGCAGGGCAAACGAAATTTATATAGAAGGAGAGTTGCGCTTATGGGTATGGCAGCTTCGCAGGCAAGATATTTAGGCTTGACCGCAAGAAAAACAAACGTAGAATACGAAGGACAACAGGTTAATCAGGCAAGAACAGCTCTGGCAATGCAAGCTGCAAATACTTTTAACGAACTTTTGAAACTTGAAGTTCCGACAGCTCCCAGTCAAACAGATTTTGTTACCATGCAGTATTCGTACATGGACGGCACCCAAAAAGAAATTATTTCTGAAATGACACCGTTATCCAACGATCCGGACGGATATAATTACATGATTACACATTATCATTTCTCTGATGTTTACCATGGAGTAAAGACAAATAAAGCAAATCCTCAGGTATATATTGATACATCAGTTGAATTCAAAAACGTACCTTATGGTGATGTTGCGTATGATGCAGCAACAACAACTTATAAAGTAAAAGGAAATGAAGTATCTCAATATAACCCTACGGACGAAACCGAAAAAGCAGCCTATGACAGAATTATAAAAGTTTATCCTGCATTTGCGGAATATCCCTTATCCGAAGTGTACAAATACACTGATAGCAGCGGAGAAATATATTTTACAACAATCGGAAGTCTTGAAGAAGCCGTTTCAACAACAGATCCAAAGGATTTAAAGGTGTATACGGTTGAAGCAAAGGCAGATACTCCGATATATGTCGGTAACAGCAAAGTTTCCAAATATGACGAAAGTGATATAGACCAAAAACTTGCATACGAACAAATATGCAAAGATTTTCCGACAGAAAAAATTGCCACCGTAACTAAAGATAAAATTTATACCTGGCAATCACAGGGCAAAACATATTTTGCAACACTTGAAGATTTAACAAATACGGCAATAAGTGCACCGGATCCGACAAAACCAACGGAAAATCAATCAAAATTAACGGAATATAATGCTGAAGATGTAAAAGAAAAAATCGAACAAAAACAAAGAGCATTTGTTGAGCTTGATGCTTCAGGCAGACCGCAGACACTCAGGTATGAAGATTCCACTGCGACTTATGCAATAGCTACGGAAAGAAGTATTGATGAAGCTGCCTATCAGGACGCAATGAATCAGTACAACTATAATATGTCTGTTTACGAAAAAAGAATTGCCGATATCAACGCAAAAACGGAAAAAATTCAGCAACAGGACAGAACACTTGAACTGCGACTGAGACAACTTGATACGGAACAGGAAGCACTTCAAACAGAAATGGAAGCAGTTAAAAAAGTTATTGACAAAAATATTGAATCAACATTCAAAACATTTGAATAATAAGAGGTTAAAATGGCTTATAAAAATGACAGTTATCTGGTTATAGCAAATAAATTCGGTTCCGCAAGCGGAGATGCCAAGGCTCAGCTTTGGGAAACTTACGATAAATTGAGAGATTTGACAGTTTCGGGAAGCGGTCAGGGAACTGGTTTTGAACAAACGGGAAACTTCCTCTATAACATGGCAAGTTTATTGGCACCGTCATCTTTTGCAACAGTTTTTGGCGGTTCCGAATCAATGAACATTCCGGGAACTTCATACGCTTCAACCTTTAACGGAGGTTCATCATACGGAATTGATTCTCTTTATAATTATTCAGGTTTTCCGGGAGGTGCAGCACCGATTAATTGGGGGCTTGACGGATTTGCAACAGGTGGTGCGGCATCAATCGTAAACGGCTGGGGAAGTCAAACAGGAACTCCAACGGGTTATGCATCAGGAATAGGCGGAATTGCTGATGTTGCAAGTGCTGCAGCATACGGTTTAGGTTCAGCAACAGGATACGGAATGACATCAAAAAACTTTGTACTCCCTATTGCAGGTGTAATATCAGGTTGGGGCGGTATCATGCAGGCTGCAGCTCCTTATTTGGGTGAATACGGACTTCCTGCCCTTGTTATGGGTAATTTGATGCAGGGAACAACATCTGCTGCACTTGCCGCTTACCAGAATGTTACGGGAAAAATTACCGCAAACGCAGATGTTATCCTTTCAAACAAAGTAAGAAATATTGAAACTGTCTGCAAAATGCTTGATACACAGGGTGATGTTGTCAAAAAGATGTTAAAAGAATCAATCGAAGGCGACAGCAAAGCAATACAGAATTTGTAGATTAGGTTGAAAAGTTGAACGGTTGAAAGGTTGAACGGTTTGTATCATAAGCAATTTTGATAAAATTTTGTTTAGATTGCTATTGATAAAAACTTTTCAACTTCATTATTATTTGCTATAAACAACCTAATCACAAATAACAGCTTTTACAACCTTATAGACAGTTTCAATTTTGTTACGGTCTGTTAGGTTTTGTATATCTTTGAGCAATTCTTCTTTCAAATCGTCCTGCGGTTTGATATGGTCGAACGCAAACAACTCCGAACTCGTAATATCAAGAACATCCAGCATTTTTCCCAAAGTTTCAGACGTAACGAAATTTTCACCCGTTTCAATTCCACTTAAAGTTCTTGTTGCAATATCAATCTTTTCAGCAAATTGTTCTTGCGTAAATCCTCTTTTTTGTCTTAATCTTTTTACTTTTGCACCAAGTTGTTTCTTTATGTTCACGATATTTAACCTCTAGTTTATTTTAAAAAATAACCTTTAATTGCCGAATGAGATTAAAATGATAAAAATTAAATTCATAATCAGTATAATATCTTATTAGTTTTGTTAATTATTACGAATTGTAAAGCAATAAAACCGTTGTAATATCTGGTTTTTACATAAAATAAGATATTTAATCTCCAAAAACATGCAATTTTAACATCAAATATGTTTTTATATAAGAGTAAGATGTGCAATTGCAATTATATACAACGAGGTACAAATTTAAGAAAAGGAGATTAAAATCATGGGTGATCCAGTAAAATTAGTTACATTAGGCGGTTTGACTTACAACGCCAATTTAGCAACAGGCAGAGACAACGGTGATGGTACTTTTACAATTAGTTTTAAATCAGGAGAAAAATTGACGTATCCTCAACAACCTGTATTGATGCAAAAACCTAAAGATGAACAGACAAACGGAGAAATGAAACCTGTCCCTAATGGAAGAATGGGCGAACAGTACAATACAGGAGTATTCAGAGAAGTAAACCCTAGGGTTGAGCAGAGAATTGATTCGGGTTTGATTTATGACGATACACATTTCAATATTACTGATGTAATGGGTGCAACTTTTAGTTCAAGTAAAGATACAGTTTCTCATGTTACATTGGATGATTGCGTCGATACTACAGTTGATTTGGCAAAAAATCAAAGTAGCTGGTATGCAGATCAGGCATACATCAATCGCGGTCATGGAAACGAAGTAATACTTGACGATGAAGATACTGCAAATATTGATGGACACGATATTTCAGGTAAAGGAACCGCAGCACAGGACAGTTATAAAGAAGATTAATAATATATAATATCATTACTTGACATATAAAATTGCGAATGTGGCAATACGAAAAGGATTGCCACATTTTTATAATTAATAGTCTTATCGCCTTATTTTTTCTTTACATTTCTCCAATTTTATTAAAGTTTCCAAACTCTTTTTCCGTAGTATAATTTATAGTACAGACCAAAATGTTAAGACATGTTAACAGAAATCATTCAATCATGGCAATTCTGAAAAACAAATTGTTTTAATATACATGTAGGTCTAAAGTGTAAGGAGAAACATGCTTCGAGATACTTTAGAGATGAATATAAGAAGGTTAATAGACTTTCTGATTTATTCAAAAAACTTTCTCATAAGAAAGAATCCCATAAAATCAATGTCAGAATCTTTTGTGGAAGGTATAAAGGAATTTCTGACAATGAACAAGAAACGAAAAATGGCGCAATACAGGCTTAATT
Source organism: bacterium (assembly GCA_017633675.1). Classification (GTDB taxonomy): domain Bacteria; phylum Cyanobacteriota; class Vampirovibrionia; order Gastranaerophilales; family Gastranaerophilaceae; genus Stercorousia. The sequence continues at coordinate 23,272 of JAGBOW010000059.1, forward strand.
ATCACCGCCACCAGTTTCAAAAAATGGAACAGTTGATAGCAGAAAACAATCAGCATACTTTCTTAAGAGGAAATAATCTCAACGAAACAAGGTAGAAGGAAGTAACAAATGGGACTGATAGTCGCACAAATCAGGTTAATGTATCTCCAGCAGCAAAAGCTGGATTTGGAATACAAAATCCAACTTATAACCCAGACAAAAATGGGATTATCTGCTTCTGTAAGCGATTTGATGCAGGTTGGAAATGATTTTGACCCCGAATCACCCACAACGAAAATGCTCCAGCAGCGGCAGGCAAAACTGAAAGTCTTGGAACAAAAACTTGACAATCAAATGGCAGCATATAACTCAAGGTTAAAAATGATTGAAGTAGAATTTGAATCTGCTCGCGGAATGATGGAAAAGAATATTCAACAGTCATTTAGATACGGATAATAAAAAAAAACGACCTCAAAGGTCGTTTTTTTATTGAATAAATTTGTTATTCAGCAGTTTTTTCGTCCTTATTTTCTTCATTAATGGTCAATGCTATGCGTTTGTCCGCAGGATTAAATTTCAGAATATAAGTTTCTACTTTGTCACCAACCTGAAGAACAGAACCTCTTTTATTTTGTATTTCAACAACTTCCGCATGCGGTAATAATGCTTCTACACCGGGGAATACTTCAACAAAAGCACCGAAATGTCTGATTCTTGTAATCGTTCCTTCTACTTTGTCACCTTCTTTTATATTTTTTTCAGCTTCAACCCAAGGATCCGGTTCAAGATTTTTCAAACTCAAAGAAACTCTTTGTTTGTCATGATCAACAGCTATGACTTCCACATCAATTTTGTCCCCGACATGTAAAATATCTGTCGGGTGATCAATCCATCTCCAAGACAATTGTGATAACGGCAAAAGTCCGTCAATTCCGCCTAAATCAATGAATGCACCAAAATCGGTTATTCTCACAACATCACCTTTTACAACCTGTCCCGGTTCAATTTGAGAAAATACATTTTTTCTTGCTTCAACTGCACCGTCATCATAAACTTTCTTATTCGAAAGAATAAAGTTACCTTGTTGCGCATCAAGTGTTAAAATTTTAACTTCAAGTTTTCCTCCGATTTCCAATTCATTTTCTTTTGCTCTCAATTGAGATGAAGGAATAAAGCCTCTTACACCTGAAATATCAACAAGAACTCCGCCTTTAACAATACCGGCAACCGTAGCAAGAATAGTTTCATCAGCTTCTTTTGCTTTTTCAAGTTCTTTCCAGGCATATGCAGAATCGACCTTCTTAGTTGACAACAAGAACTTCCCGTCCTCATCTTCTTCTCTGATGATTAAAAATTCATATTCCTGCCCTTTTTCATATTTTTTTTCAATAACTTCACCTTTTTCGACAGCTTCACGCTCAGGCATTATTGCAATAGTTTTAGCGCCAATATCAACCATTACTCCCTGACTGTCATAACCGCAAACAATACCTTTAACTAAATCGCCCTTTTGAAAGTTATAATCATACTTCTTTAAAAGTTCTTCAAAATCTAATTCATTTGATGCCATAATTAACTCCAATATCTATACTAATATCAATGGGAGCATTTTAACAATTTTGGTAAGATTTGTAAAGATTTTGTTAAATTTCGTTAAGGTACTTTATCTTTGTCCGCTAAAAGCCTGCAAACCTATATATTTACCGGCGGAACCGAGTTTTTGTTCAATTCTCAATAATTGATTATATTTTGCCATTCTGTCTGAACGTGAAGCCGAACCTGTCTTAATTTGTCCGGAGTTAACCGCAACAGCCAAATCAGCAATAAATGTATCTTCGGTTTCGCCCGAACGGTGAGAAATTATTGTCGAATATCCTGCGGCATGTGCCATTGATATTGCCGCCAAAGTTTCCGACAAAGTTCCTATTTGATTAACTTTTACAAGAATTGAATTTGCAATATTTCTTTTTATACCTTCAGCTAATCTTCTTGTATTGGTTACAAACAAATCATCTCCTACAAGCTGGCATTTATCACCCAATTTTTGTGTAAGCATTTCCCAGCCCTGCCAGTCCTGTTCTGCCATGCCATCTTCAATTGAAATAATCGGATATTTTTTAACCCAATCAGCCAAAAATTCTGTCATTTCTTTGTTATCAAAAGATTTTCCTTCACCCTGCAGGTTATATCTACCGTTTTCATAAAATTCAGATGATGCAACATCAAGACAAATCTTTATTTTATTGGTATCATATCCTGCTTTATCAATAGCTTCAAGGATTACCTCAATACCTTCTTCGTTAGAGCCTAAATTTGGTGCAAATCCGCCTTCATCACCGACAGATGTCGCCAAACCCTTGTCATTCAAAACTTTTTTCAATGTATGGAAAACGTTACAACCCATTTCAATTGCGTGAGAAAAACTTTCCGCACCGACAGGCGCAATCATAAATTCCTGAAAATCAATATTATTATCGGCATGCGCACCGCCATTAATAATATTCATCATAGGAACAGGCAAGGTAAGCGCATTAATTCCGCCCAAATATCTGTATAAAGCCATTCCGTAAGCCTTTGCGGCAGCCTTTGCTACCGCAAGTGAAACACCTAAAATTGCGTTTGCGCCAAGACGGGATTTGTTTTCAGTACCGTCCATATCAATCATAAATGTGTCAATTTCTTTTTGATGAGAGGCTTTTTCACCGACAAGCTCGGGGGCGATAATGTTGTTTACGTTATCGACGGCTCTTTGAACACTTTTTCCCATATATCGGTTTTTATCGCCGTCCCTGAGTTCCAATGCTTCAAAAATACCCGTTGAAGCTCCTGACGGAACTGATGCACGACCTTTCACCCCGTTAGTAAGCATTACGTCAACCTCAACAGTCGGATTACCGCGAGAATCCAAGATTTGTCTTGCGTGAATATCTTCAATATAAGTTGACATAATTTACCCCCTTGATTCTTCATTTTACCTCCCTTGTCAAAGGGAGGGGGACCACGTAGCGGTGGAGGGATTAAAGAATCGTTATTTTAGTACCTCAGAATGACAATATCATTTTTGCACAAATTCCAAAACTTTGCAACCTTGTTTTATTTATCTAATATATACTTCAATTGATAATGCATATCATCAAGCTTTATACATTTTTTCTTTAATAAATTAACAAGAATATAAAGTTTATGTGCATAATTATCAACATGTTCACAATCACACATAATATCTAAAAGTTCTACAATGTCGATAATATCAATCATTTCACCCTCTAATTCATCAAATTTTTCTTCTGCATGTTTTTTATTCATAATTTTCTTTCCTTAATCAAAATACGCATTTATTGTAATTTTCTACTACATATATGTTTTATAATACAACATAATAAGTGTTGAATAAATAATTGCAATAACTTACTATTTATATATGAAGAAAAATAACGTTCTTGTTAAATTAGGTGATGGTATAAGGCTGGAAAGACTAAGACAAAAACTTTCTCAACAAGAACTTGCTGAAAAAGCAGGAATTGCGCAATACCAACAAATCGGAAGAATAGAACGTGCTGAAATTAACACAAGTGTTGTAACATTATTTGCAATTTTGAAGGCTCTGGACTGCAATTTAGAAAATATTATTGATTTAA
>JAGBOW010000007.1 GCA_017633675.1 bacterium
CTAAGCTATCGTCTATTCAGGATTATGATATTGAAACCGGTAAAATTATTACAATAACAATATTTAAAAGAGACGGCAAAACTATAGGAATTGTAAAAAATATAGATCCGCAGACAGAAAAGGTTACAAACTGGGTTAATATTGATAAAAATTGTACAACTTTTGATGCTTCAAAATATACAATTCGCCCGACAAATAAAACCGGAAAAATAAACAAACCGGAAACGGAACAAACTCAAGACAAAGAAAATATTGCAAATTTAATAGATAATTTGTATAAAAATAATTTAAAGTTTGAAAATATTTAATAAATTCTTACTTTCCTATACAAAAATGGTCGAATATATTATTTAAAATATCATCTGTTATCACTTCACCGGTAATTTCGTCAAGATACAAAAGTGCTGATTTGACGTCAATTGATATCAAATCCTGCAATTCATAATTTTTGGAAGCTTCAAGAGCAAGTGACAGACTTTCCCGACATTTTATAAGACAGTCCTGCTGTCTGTTATTTGTTACAAATTCCATATCTTCCAATGAAAAATTATATGCAATTTCTTTGATTTTTGATTTTAATTCGTCTAAACCCTGTTTGGTAATAGTAGAGAGTAGTATTTCATCAGGCGATAGGACGATAGGGCGGTTAGGCAATAAGACCATATCAGTTTGTTGTTTTTGTGAAATTTCATCATTATCCAACTTAGCTGCTTGGCTGCTTAGCTGCTTAGCTGCATTAAATAGCCTGCCCTCTTGCCTTCCTGCCCTCTGTTCCTCTGATATCAAATCCGCCTTGTTCCCGATAACAATACACTTTTTGTCCTTTACTAAGTCCAAAATCGCCATATCATCTTCGTTTAAGCCTTGTGATGCATCATACAAAAACAACACCAAATCCGCCTCATCAACAGACTGCTTTGAATATTCAATCCCGATTTCTTCAACTTTCCCTACTTCTTCACCGTCCCTTATTCCTGCCGTATCAATTAAAGTTATCGCAATATCCCAATCCAAAGTTTCTTTCAAAACGTCCCTTGTTGTTCCTGCAATATCCGTTACAATCGCACGTTCAACATTCAATAATGTGTTAAACAAAGACGATTTTCCGACATTAGGCTTTCCGACAATTGCAATTTTTATCCCCTGACGCATTATGTTTGAAGAATTTGCACCAGCAAGAACTTTGTCAATTTCCTCAATCGCCTTTTCAAATTCCGTTATTAAATAATCATATTCGGGTTCTTTAACATCTTCAGGAAAATCAATCCCTGCAACAATTTTCGACAAAACCTGAAAAATATCTTCCCTTATTTCTTTAATTTTTTCACTTAAAACTCCCGACAAATTTTTTGCAGACTGTTTTGCAAAATCCCTTGTTTTAGCATGAATTAAATCTGCAACCGCCTCCGCCTGCGACAAGTCCATTTTTTTATTTAAGAAAGCCCGCTTTGTAAACTCTCCCCTCTCCGCCATTCTTGCACCGTTTCTCAAAACAACGTCAAGAATATTCCTTACGACATTAACCCCTCCATGACAGTGTATCTCAATAACATCTTCACCGGTATAACTGTTTGGATTTTTAAACGGAAGAATAATAACTTCGTCAATCTTTTTATCACCGTCTAAAATCCAGCCGTGAGAAATTTTCCCTATTTCAAGATTGTGTTTTGAATAAATTCTATCTAATATATCAAAACTTTTATCACCCGAAATCCTGATTACACCAACCCCGCCCGTTCCGATAGGCGTAGCAATAGCTGTTATCGTGTCAAATTCCTGAATAATGTTCATAAATTAATATTAACACAAAAAGGTATTGATTTATCTTGACAAATTGTAGTAAAAACACTACAATATAAATATGAAAGAAATTTAGTTTTATAAATTACCAAATGGTAAAGAACCTGTCAAAGATTGGTTGTTAAATTTAGACAAATCTTTACGGGTAAAAATTATCAGGCGAATTGAACGAATTTATGATGACAATTTTGGTGATTATAAACAGCTTGATTCAAATTTATATGAATTACGATTTACACTCGGCAAAGGCTATAGAATTTACTACACAATTCAAAATGATATAATAGTTTTATTGCTAAATGCCGGTAATAAATCAAAACAATCAAAAGATATTGAACTTGCTAAAACATACTTAAAAAATATAAAGGATAATAAAAATGACTGATTTTAATGATTTTGTATTAGAACAACTAAAAGATAAAGAATTTCAAAAAGAATATATGAATGATTCGCTTGAACAATATGTAAATGATGGTGATTTTAATGCGTTTTTCCGTTCATTGGAAATGGTAATTAAATCTCGTGATAGCATATCAGGTTTCTGCGAAAAAGCCGGAATAGACAGAACACTGCTATACGATATTTTTGCAGGCAAGCGCGTTCCCAGAGTTGATACATTAGCGAAAATCTTAAAAACATTAGGGTACAATTTAAAAGTTGCATAGTATGTATAATTTGCAATATAAATAATTATGGAAAAAGAAGAATTAATTAATATATATCGTGAAA
>JAGBOW010000060.1 GCA_017633675.1 bacterium
AAGAACTTAACCTTATTCGTTCCATGTCAAGGAGTGGAAATTGTTTGGATAATGCTCCAATAGAGAGTTTCTTTGGACATTTAAAAGATGAAATAGAATACAAGAAATGTAAAACTTTAGATGAAATACGTGCAAAAATAGTTGAATATATGTATTATTACAATAACAACAGATACCAATGGGGGTTAAATAAAATGACACCATTAGAATACAAAAATTTAATAGCCTTGTCCTACTGATTGATTCTTTTTTAGTGGGTACACTTCAGGGTATCCCGCCCTACCTGCTTTGGTAATCTTTGTCTTATTAATTGCTTACACAAATAATAGGAGCTTGAACATCCTTTTCGCAGTATACATTGGCGCCATTTGATAACCTCACACCATTTGCACAGCATTTTGAGTCGCTAGAGTATTCATCAGAAGTCCAAGACCAATCGTTGACATTATTTAGAGATAAATAATGAGACTTGTTTGTTTGTATTGACTGAAGTTTGTCTACATTTGGAATTCGCATACCACGTTTTGCACATTCATATTTTGCACCTGCCCAATAATCAAGTGAACGATTAGATGGAGTTGGTTCGCAGTATGCATATCCTTCACTACTTGTATCAGTGCAGTTTACAGGGCTATAACTTGTTCCAAGATACAGCAAACATCCTGCAGGACCGTCTTCACCGGGACAACCAAGTGTAAAACTTGCGCCATTGAAAGAACGAATGTCATTTTCTTTGTTAGTTGTATTGTCTTTTTCTCTGTTAGGTTTTCCACCGCCATTAACATCTGTTACAAAATCTATAGCCCCTGTTACACTTGTTGTATAAGGAAAATCCTTTGTTTTACCAAAACCGACAGGCAATTCCCTTTTCTCTGCTCTTACTTCATCACCGATATCCAAACCTTCGCTTGAGGGGTCATAATTCAGAATTAATGATGCACCGTCAGCAAGAATTAATCCGACATTATTGCTTGTTGTTCCTAAATTGAGATTTTTACCTGTTTTTGCTTTCGAAATTTCAAATTCTTCCCCATTTCTGTCTAAAACTGTTGATGTAGGCCAACATTCAGCGATATTGTCTTTATAGCAAATTTTTGCAATTTTTAGATATTTTTGCAAATGTGTTATAAAATCTTCCGTAGAATCATACTTAACCAGTTCTCCGTGTGATCTCATCATTTCCATCGCTTGAGTAATTTTAAAAGCAATATTTGCATGTCTTTCGGAATTTTTTCTTTCCGTAATATTTGTTGTCAATGTCGGCAAAGTTACCGCTGCAACTACTCCGATTATTCCAAGTGTAATTAATACTTCCGCAAGCGTAAACGCAATTTTGTTATTCATCATATTTAATGCTCCTTATTTGTACCTCATGCTCCATATATGTACCCTATTATAAATTATTTTTTTACGTTTGTCAATATGAATATAATTGTAAAATGACACCGAGAATGATGATAAAATTGCTTTTGGCGCAAAATTGTGTTACCATTAAGCAATTATCGGAATTGATGACGCAAAAAACAGGAAAAACATATACCCCTAAGAGTTTAGGGCATAAATTAAGACGAGAAAGCTTATCTGTAAAAGAACTTTTTATACTTATGGAAATACTCAATTATAGAGTAGAATTTGTAAAAATTTGATAATATATCTGTTAAATCCCCACGCTTAAACCTGCACAAAGGTTTATTGATTGCCCCGTTATACCTTTAGCATCTTCCGAAATCAAATATCTGCAGAGTTTTGCGACTTCTTCAGGTTTAACAAAACGTTTTTGGGGAATACAGTCGATTATTTCTTCCTTAGAAAATTCACTTTCCTCAATGGAATTCATGCCCAATTCCGTTTCAACCCAGCCCGGATTAATTGTGTTTACTGTAATATTAAATTCCGCAAGCTCAAGTGCTAATGCTTTTGTCAAACCTGTTAAACCTGCCTTTGATGAAGAATAAACACTTGCATAAGCTTCCCCCATAACCCCCGAAATTGAACCGATATTTATAATTCTCCCCCATTTATTTTCTTTCATAAAAGGGATAGCAAATGATGAAAGTTCGGCAGGTGCAATCAAATTTGTTTGATAAATCCTTTTAATATCTTGTTGTTCAAGAGTTTCCAAACTGCCGTAAATATATTCGCCTGCATTATTAATCAACACATCAATTTTGTTTTGTTTAATAAAGTTTTTGAGTTCCGTCAAATCTTTTGAAAGATCGCAAACGCAATAGTTTTCAAAAGTTTTGAGTTTTTCTTTATTTCTTCCCACTGCAAAAATCCTGCCCATATCGGCAAGTTCATTCGCTATCGCATTTCCTATTCCTTTTGATGTGCCTGTGATTAGAATGTTCATGATTTTTTAAATATGTGAAAGGTGAAAAGTGAGAGGTGAGAAGTCGTTTACGGTGCTATCGCACAAAATATATTTTTGTACGAAGTACCGATACTGTCTTTTCACTATTCACATTTCACTTTTCACTTAATTAATCCAAACCCCAACAGAAATGTGCAAATCAAAAATATTGCCGAAACAATTCCTGTTAATTGGTTCAGGCCTTTTTCCGCACTTTTCTGTGAAGCAAAAACATGTGATGCTCCGCCAATCCCTGCGATTCCGTCACCTTTGGGTGAATGTAATAATATTAAAACAATAAGCAATAATGCTGAAACTATTTGAATAGTCCAAACTGCGCTAACCATTCTTTTTCTCCTTTTTGATGAAATGAGCTCTTTTTGAGTTTAACTTAATATGTTCGAAAGTGTATAGTCTTGCAGGTCTTTTTGATGATGATTTTGTATATTCGTCAAGTTCCGTCAATCCTTCAGTTGCAAGGGCTTTCTTTCTAAAATTTCTTTTATCTAATTTTTTACCCATTATTAGTTCATAGGCTTTTTGCATTTCAGTAAGGGTAAATTTTTCATTCAATAACTGATATGCAACAGGGCAAAGTTCCAGTCTTTCTCTTGTTCTTTTCAAGGAATATTCGATAATTTCCTTGTGGTCGAATGCAAGAGGAGGTAAATCGGAAAGTTTGTGCCAGCCAAGTTCTGATGTTGTAACAATTTCAATATCTTCTGCTCTTACAAGTGCAAAATACGCGCAGGTTATAACCCTTGCATTCGGATATCTTAACGGATCACCGAATGTATAAAGCTGTTCAAGATAAATGTTATCAACATTTGTTCTTTCTTTCAAAATCCTTACAGCAGCTTCATCAAGGTTTTCGGATAACCTTACATATCCGCCGGGGATTGCCCACTTATCTTTGAACGGTTCATTCGGACGTTTTACAAGTAAAACCTGCAGCGCATTGTTTTTCATTGTAACAATTACAACGTCAACCGTAATTTCGTGTGTTTTTGTTTCATTAAAAATCATAATCTACCCTGATTACAATAATATTATAAAAATATGATTTGTAAATTTTAAATGTTAACAAATTGTAACACACACCGAAAATCATGGCAATTAATTTTAAAAAAATAACTTTATATAAATATAGGGGATAATTACAGGGGAAATAATGTTTAATTGCTGTATGCCAAATTATAATATGTTTATGGGCGGTTGTTGCGGAAACAGCTTTATGAACACTATGTTCAAAATGCAGATGTTCAAAATGATTATGAACAATATTTTTCATCCTAATCAACCCCAACAACAGATGATGCCTATGACATCTCAGATGCAGGTTATGTCTGTGATGCCTGTTCAAAATATGTATTCACCGTCAATTTTTCCGGCATACAATATGCAATATCCTTCAATGAATTCTTACAACTATAGTTATAATAATTATGATTACAGTGATTCTTGTCAGGATAATAGTTTGACAGACTTATTCAGAAATACTTATAACTCAGTTTTCAGGAAAAAAACAAAGAAATCCGATAAATCCGATAAATCTGAAAAAACCGAAAAAAATGAAGAAAAAGACAAACCTGTTGAAACAGAAAAGGCTGATGAAACAGAAGATACAAATAAAACAAACAAAAATGATAATACAGAAAAGTCAGACAAAGCTGATAAAACCGATAAACCCCAAAAATCCGAAAAATCAGAAAATACAAATACTACAAAAAACGATAACGGTAAAAAAATAATCATAAGCAGGAGCAAAATCACTGATATAGTTCATGAAAAAGCTCAAAAATACGGTGTTGATGAAAGATTAATTCTTGCAATGATAAATCAGGAATCAGGTTTCACAAACGGACTTACATCACACAAGGGTGCAAAAGGATTAATGCAGTTAATGCCTGCAACTGCAAAGGAATTAGGAGTTACTGATGTAAATGATCCGGAACAAAATATTGATGGCGGTATCAGGTATATGAAAAAACTTCTTGATATCTATAATGGTGATATAAAGAAGGCTTTGGCAGCATATAACAGCGGAATGGGTAACGTTAACGATATTTTAAACGGAACAAACAAACACGGAAACAACCCCAAACATATAAAAGATCCGTCAGGAATTCCGCGAATTAAAGAAACTCAAGAATACGTAAAAAATATTTATAATAACTATAAAAAATATTCCGTTTCTTAATTAATCTCAATAATTCATTGATGTTCTGAAATGTTCATGTATTCATGATTATAGAGTAAATTTTTCAAGAAGGGACAAAAATGGATAAGGGATACATTGAAAACGGATTTATCGTTGATGTCAGTAACGCTAACAAGACATCAGAGATTATTTATGAATTGTCAAGAATTTTGGATTTACCTGATGCGCAGAGTAAAAAAGTTTGTTTAAAACTTGGTAATGCCGATTTATCAACAACTGAGCTTACAAGTATTAAAGCGCTTGTTGAATCTATGAATTCTGAAATTGAATTTATTACCACAGGTTCTAACGTTACAGCAAAATCAGCTGAGGAAATGGAAATAGAAGTTTCCGTTCTGGAAAACAAAGTTCCTACACCGGAATTTGATGCAGACAGAGAAAAAATTAACAAAGAACTTGAAAAAGCATTGGATAAAATATTCGGAGATGATAATTCCGAAATAAAAACTTTTGCTCAGGAAAAAGAGTTGAAAGAGTATAAAGAGGAAGTCAAGTCAGATAAGGTGGATAAGTCCGTTACGGATAGTAATATTGGTGAAATTTCAAAAGAACAGCAAATTGATACCGACAATTCACCACTCACTACTCACTTCTCACTCAATGAGACCAATAATTCACAAAATTTAGACGATTTCAATTCCGAATTGAGTGATGCCAACAAAATCGAAGGCGAAGATATTAAAGAAATAGACTTTAACCTTGACGATTTGAGAAAAAGTTTAAGGGAAACAGAAAAACTTCCGACACTATATATTCAAAGGACTTTGAGATCAGGTCAGAGCATATCTTCTGACGGAAATATGGTGATTATTGGTGATGTAAATCCCGGTTCGGAAATTATTGCAAAAGGCGATATTACGGTATGGGGAATTTTAGGCGGAATAGCCCATGCGGGTTCTGACGGAAATAAATATGCAAGAATAAGAGCATTGAAAATGAATGCAATTCAATTAAGAATAGCAGATGTCTTTGCCCGTCGTCCGGACAGTATAAATATCCCCTATATTCAGAAAACTGATACATTTGTACCGGAAGAGGCTTGTATCAGAAAGAAACAAATAGTTATAAGTAAAATACACGAAGTATAAAAAGGAGAAATAATGAGCGGTAGAGTTATCGTAATAACATCGGGAAAAGGCGGTGTAGGAAAAACTACCACAAATGCCAATATCGGAACGGCTCTTGCAAGAATGGGCAAAAAAGTCGTTATGATTGATACCGATTTAGGATTAAGAAATTTAGACCTGCTTTTGGGTTTAGAAAATAGAATAGTTTATACAATTGTAGATGTTGTGGAAGAAAGATGCAAACTTAAACAAGCTTTGGTAAAGGATAAAAAGAACCCGAACCTTTGTCTTTTGGCTGCAGCGCAGACGAGAGATAAATCAGCGGTTACGCAGGAACAGTTAAAAGAAATTTGCGAAAAATTGCAAAAAGATTATGATTTTATTCTTGTTGACTGTTCCGCAGGTATTGAACAGGGTTTCCAAAACGCTGTAGCAGGAGCATCAGAGGCTATAGTTGTTACAACTCCCGAAATGTCTGCAGTCAGAGATGCAGATAGAATTATCGGACTTTTAGAAGCAAAAGAAGAAATTAAATCATACAAATTGTTGTTGAACAGGGTTCGTCCGAACTTAATCAAATCAAACGATATGATGAGTGTTGAAGATGTAGTTGAAATTCTTTCAGCTGAATTAATAGGTATAATCCCCGAAGATACAGGAATTATCACTTCAACAAACAAGGGTGAACCTATTGTAAATGATGAAAAATCACTTGCCGGTCAGGCTTATAACAATGTAGCAAGAAGAATTATCGGTGAAGATGTTCCTTTCTTAAACCTTGAAGAACCACAAGGGGTAATGGCAAAGGTTAAAAAATTCTTCTCAGGATTGATTGGAAAGGAGAAATAAGATGATATTGCAAGATTTATATAACAAAGTCATCGGATTTTTCCGCCAGACAGATACGGAACAGGTAGAAACATCAAAAGAAACGGCATGCAACAGGTTAAGAGTTGTCTTGATGCAGGATAGAACAAATCTGACACCGGAATTAATGGAACGTATGAGGAAAGAAATGGTTGAGCTCTTGTCTAAGTACGTTGAAATGGATAAAGAGGCACTTGAACTTAATCTCGAACAGGACGGCGAACAGGTTGCTTTGATGCTTTCAATTCCTGTAATCAGAGCAAAAGATGAAGAAGAAATTAAAAAAGCTCTTGAGGAAGAAGATGCTAAAAAAGAAGCATTGAAAGAATTGGAAGAAGCAGAAGAAACTGAAGATGAGTCCGAAGAAGAAGAATCAGAAGAAAACGAAGAAGAATCCGAAGATGATGATTTAGAAGAAGAAATAGAAATCGTTGAGGATGAAGAAGAAACCAAATAAGAAAAAAGGTAATAATTAAAAATGGGTTGAATTCAACCCATTTTTAATGCTTAATATTATAGTTTGTAGCATTGTTTTATAATAACTTTTATGTCAGGCAAATACCCATTAATTCTCTCTCCTAGAAAGTAGGTCGTGTTGGACATTTTCATTCAACATGACAAATATTAAATGTCGTGTTCATTTTATGAACATGACCTACAAACTTGCAAATTAAGGGTTAGAAAAACATAATATATTACCTTTATAGGAATTATAATAAATAGCATCATTCATAAAAAAACTACCTGATGAAAAATTAAACATTGAAGCAAGACGGCTCTCTCTACCACTTCCTTGTCCTACCACATAAGCAGTATTAAAATTTTGAAGTATTTCTGGATTTTCATTTCTCTTGTTATAAATAGAGATAAATTTATCTCTTCCTTTTAATACCGACATGCCAAGCTCTGAACATCTTGCTTGTGCACCACCCGGACAATCATTACCATTACTTAAACAAGTGTAATTGTCTCTAATGTCGACAATACAACCTATCCCGTCAACTTGCACACCGGCACAGCCTTTTGCAAATCTTGCTCCTCTCAAATTTCTTATATCATAATATTTATCGGATTTTTCTTTGTTAGGGCCTTTTCCGCCATTTACATCTGTTATAAAATCTATACTATTAGTTACATTTGTCGAATACGCAAACTCTTTTTCTTTCCCGCCACCAATCGGAAGTAATTTTTTATATGCTGTTACCCCGTCACCTACATCAAGTGTAAGCGTTTCACTGGGATTATAATTAAGTATCATTGATGCTCCGTCCGCTAATACCAAACCAACATTGTTTGTTTCAGTTGTTAATGATAAATTTTTTCCCGTTTTAGCCTTTGATATCTCAAATTCATCTCCGTTACTGTCAATTACTTTTTCGGTCGGCCAGCATTCTGCAATATGACTGCTGTCACATCTTTTTGCTATTTTTAGATATTTTTGAAGTTCATCAACAAAACTTTCAGTTGAGGGATAGGTATTATTTAACAACCCATGCGCTCTCATCTGCTCCATAGCTTGTGTAACTTTCATGGCAATATTTGCATGCCTTTCAGAGTTTACTCTTTCATTAATGTTTGCAATAACTGTCGGCATTGTAAT
>JAGBOW010000061.1 GCA_017633675.1 bacterium
AATCTCTTCTGCCGTGCTGCCATGCATAGGGGTTCCGTCATTATCAAAATACGGCAGATTTTCCACCACAATACGTTCATCATTAAACAGTCTGAATTGTCGGACGGTTTCATCAATATATTCTTTTCCGTGGCCGTCTCCGGGGTGCACTACAATTGTTTGTGCCTTAAAAATGTCTGCGGCTTTTTGGGCCACCGCCAAAATTCTTTTATTTTCCCGTTCAAAATTTCTATCTCCGGCATTAAACCCGTCAATTCCGGCATGAATGCGGACTTCCATATCGCCGACCACTTCTTTAATGCGCTTAAATTCTGTCTCAGTCATCGTGGGAACAGCCGAAATTTCTATGAACATGTCATCTTTTGATTGGGCAAATTCCAAGCCTTCTTTAAGCACCTCCGGTGCTATTTGAAAATTTGTACTGAAAAATTTGAATCCGAATTTTCTCATCTCTTGCTTAATCTTTCCTTTTGATAACTTTACATTATTGTGAAACGCGCGGGCAATCTTCAGAACCGAAAAATTCTTCAGTCATACGCACGGATTTATCTCCAAAACCCCCGGTACACTGCTTTGCCGTCGGAATATCCGAGCGACACTTTTGACCGTCCCAAACTTTTTGCTCGGGACAAGCACACATATTTATTATGGCTCTTTTGCGCGCCAAAGCCCCCGATTCAAAAGCATCCGCCAATTGAGCTACCCGCAATTGAACTTGTTTCCAAGTTCCTCCCTGCTTTTTACAAATCTCGATAATCTCCACCTTTTGACACGATGTTCCGTCCCAATAAGTTTCACCGGAACATTTAATTTCCGGTCGGTTTGAACCGCATTTTAAGCTTTGCGACTGCCCGTCTTTATCAAAATAAAATTCCAGGCATAATGCCATTGCGGAAATCGGCCAAAACATGAGCAAAAAAACAAACTTTTTCATTCTTATACTCCGTTACATTTGCACAAATTGTATGAAATAACCCAAATCTTTTCAGGGTGCACTTCATCTGGCAAACCGCGATAAATTCCCGATAATAACGTTCGCACGGCGGCCACCGAACATGTCCAATC
The DNA here is from genome assembly GCA_017633675.1 of bacterium. Classification (GTDB taxonomy): domain Bacteria; phylum Cyanobacteriota; class Vampirovibrionia; order Gastranaerophilales; family Gastranaerophilaceae; genus Stercorousia. The sequence continues at coordinate 1,066 of JAGBOW010000061.1, forward strand.
CCGCTCTTGTCGCATCAATTGAGGAGGCACATTGCTGTATGTTTTGTAATTTTCTTTCTTTTCAACTTCAAAATATTCAAACTTACGTTTTTTCATTATGCTTCTCCCGATATTTAACACGCACCGATTATTTTAGTGTTTTTTTATAAAATTTTGTCGGAGCACCCCACAAATACAAACCCAAGCCAATCTCTTCAAACCCGAATTTTTCATAAAATTGTATATGTTCTGTGGCTAAGAATAAATTTTCGTATCCCATATCTTTTACATGACGACAGGCATCTTCAAGCAATATCGGGCTAAAATGCTTATTGCGATATTCTTTTCTGATAAACAATGTTCCCAACCACGGCGTATAATCATGGTTATCTTTCACAAGTTCTCGGGCTACAAGTGAATAATAACCGATAATTTTGTTGTTTTCTGTTGCCACAACAATCTGCGGAAAATCGGTTAAGGACCAGTCATCAATTACATCGGTCAGCCATCCATAAGCTTTCGACCATTCTGCTTGCAAAATATTCAGCAATTCCGGTGTCAACTTTGAATTTTTTGTAATTATTTCAAACTTCATATTTAATTCCCTCTGTAATAGCTTATCAACTTAAACAAAACCCAACGGCAGTCCTTCCCATTTTTTAATAGTGGTTGTTTTATCAAACGCTTTTGCCAATATCAACATATGATCATCATGTTCGGAATCTATTATAAATCCGTTTTTAAGATACATCGGAATGGCTTCTTTGTTAATTGTGGTATAAGTGTAAAGTCGGCAAATTTTGTATCCGTAATTTTTCATCATTTGAAGTTGTAGATTAAGCATCTCTGTCGCATAACCTTTACGGCGATATTCCGGCCTGATACCGAACCAACCCAACCAACATTCGTCAACATTATCGGCATATACTCCGGTTATTCCGATTACTTTGCCGTTTTCATAACCCAAATAATATTCCAAACGTTGAAAATTATGTTTTCCGGTTACGGCATCACTAACATGACTTAAATCATATTCCGATTCTTTTATAATAAAAGTTTTATAAAAAAAACTTCTTACAATCTCAACCTCTTTCGGTGTAGTAATTTTTTTTAGTTCCATATTACACTCCTTATGTTCTTAAATCTAAACATTCTTAAATATTCACAAAACAGTTCAAAATCTTTGCGTTTGACACTATGAAACTCATAAGGCGAAGCGATAACAGCTCCTAACATTTCATTCCTTTCTCTAAAAGCAGGCACAGTTTAAGAATCTCCATAGCTTCCTGGGCACTGACCAGCGGAGAAGTTCCGTTTTTGATGCAATTTATAAAATCAGCCTGTTCATTCTGCAGTGAATTACCGCCCTCTGTCAATATTTTGCCGTTTTTAAGCAGGCGACATTCTCTGAAGTCAATATGGAAAATATTTCCTGCCATATCCTTAATATCCATAAAACGTTCAACTTCTCTGTCTTCGCGCAAGGCCTCCAACTCTACGATTGCCCCGTTTTTATATTTCATATTCACAACGGCATGGTTTTCCCAACTCAAATCGGGATGTTTATCGGTTGCCGACATTATCAGCTCATTACCCAAAAGAGAATAAACAATGGCCAAATCATGAATCATCAGTTCTTGAATCGCGCTGATTCCCGTTTTATTGGCACTGTTACGACTGGTTCTGATACCTTTTATACCGGCAATAGGAGAACGCAACTCTTTTTTCAGACAAACAACGGCCGGATTATAATTTTCCGTATGTCCGGCAACAAT
>JAGBOW010000062.1 GCA_017633675.1 bacterium
ATCCTTGGGGAACAAAAACAGCAAGAAATTCTATTGATGAAGTTTCGCCAATGGTATGGGGAACAACAGATGCACAAGATAAGATTGTTGTTGATAACTTGGAAAAAATCTCAAAGGAACTTGGCTATACAATGGCACAGATATCACTTGCTTGGATGTTATCAAAACCTTATGTAACTTCACCTATTGTTGGGTTCACAAGTGAAAAACATGTTGAAGAAGCAGTATCGGCACTTGATATTAAATTGAGTGATGAAACAATCAAGGCACTTGAAGCACCCTATGTACCACATATTAAGACAGGACTTTATTAAAGGAGAGAAATATGAAAGTATTATTATTTAACGGTTCACCGCATAAAAACGGCTGTACTTATACGGCATTAGAAGAAATTGCTAAAACTTTAAATGAAGAAGGTATCGATTCAGAAATATACCAAATAGGAATTGGCTCAATAACCCCCTGTAGAGGATGCGGTGCCTGTGCAAAACTCGGGAGATGTGTTATAAATGACGATGATGTGAATAATTTTGTTGACAAATGCAAAGATTTTGACGGATTTGTTTTTGGTTCTCCCGTTCACTACGGCAGTGCATGCGGGGGTATTACTGCATTTTTAGACAGAGCATTCTTTGTCGCTTTTATGTCAGGAAGAGGGGATGTATTTAAACATAAACCGGCTTCTGCCGTTGCAAGTGCAAGACGTTCAGGAACAACTGCCACCTTAGACCAACTGAATAAATATATGACAATTTCTGAAATGCCTATTATTTCAGGAAGATATTGGAATATGGTGCATGGACATACTTCTGATGAAGTCAGACAAGATTTAGAGGGGATGCAAAATATGAGAATACTTGCACGTAACATGGCTTGGCACTTAAAATGCACAGAGGCAGGGGAAAAAGCAGGTGTTGAACTCCCTAAACAGGAAGAAATTGTTTTTACGAACTTCATAAGGTAGGTAAACATGAAAGATGTAATGTTATGGACAGGTGCAGGGCAAATCGGGATGGCTATTGCTCGCAGAGTCGGATTTAATCAAAAAATAATAGTCGGCGATAAGAATATTGAAAATGCAAAAAGTATTGCTAAAATTATGACAGAGACAGGGTTTGATATTGAACCTGTTGAATGTGATATTTCAAGTCGTGATTCTATTTTAAACCTAATTAAAAAAGGTCAAGAGTATGGTGAAATTTCAATTCTTATTAATGCTGCAGGGGTTTCACCAAGCCAAGCACCGATAGAAGTAATATTAAAAGTTGATTTATACGGAACCGCAGTTTTACTTGAAGAGGTCGGTAAAGTCATTAAAAAAGGCGGTAGAGGTGTTACGATTTCATCACAAAGCGGACACAGAATGCCTGCTCTGACTCCTGAAATTGCCGAACAAATTGCAACAACTACAACAAAAGACCTTTTAAATCTTGAAGTTCTACAGCCTGCAAACATTAAAGATACACTTCACGCATACCAAATGGCTAAAAGATGTAATGTTAAAAGAGTTATGGCAGAAGCAGTTAAGTGGGGTAAAAGAGGTGCGAGAATTAATTCAATATCCCCTGGTATTATTGTAACACCTCTTGCTATTGATGAATTTAATGGAATCAGTGGTGATTTTTATAAGAATATGTTTGCAAAATGTCCTGCCGGTCGTCCCGGAACGGCTGATGAAGTTGCAAATGTTGCTGAACTTTTATTAACCGAAAAGGCAGATTTTATAACAGGAAGTGATTTTTTAATTGACGGCGGTGCAACAGCATCATATTTTTATGGCGAATTAAAACCTGATAAGGAGTAAAAATGAAAAAGATATTACTTTCAATTTTAATAATGTCATTTGCAATGCAGAGCAATTGTTTCGCACTTGGTAATAAAAATAAAGAGGTAAAAACTATGACACAAGGAAAAATCGTACAAACGGCAGGCAGAGATAATTTAGGCTCTTTTGCACCTGAATTTGCACACTATAATGACGATATTTTATTCGGTGAGAATTGGAATAATCAAGATATTCCCCTTAAAACAAGATGTATAATAACCGTTGTTGCTTTGATGTCGCAGGGGATAACAGATTCATCTATGAAACATCATCTTCAAAATGCTAAAAATGCAGGGGTTACAAAAGAAGAAATTGCTGCCGCAATTACTCATACCGCTTTTTATGCAGGGTGGCCTAAAGCGTGGGCAACTTTTAATTTAGCCAAAGAAATATGGAATGAACCTGCACAAGTCCTAACTGAAAAAGAAAAGTATGCACAAACTATTATGTTCCCGATAGGTGAACCAAATACCGCTTATGCTAAATATTTTATAGGACAAAGTTATCTTGCACCTGTTTCAGTTAGTCAAGTTAAAATCTACAATGTAACCTTTGAACCTAAATGCAGAAATAATTGGCATATACATCATGCTAAATCAGGCGGCGGTCAGATGTTAATTGCTGTTGGCGGCAGAGGATATTATCAGGAATGGGGAAAAGAACCAGTTGAGCTGAACCCCGGTGATGTAATAAATATTCCCGCAAATGTTAAACATTGGCACGGTGCAGCACCTGATTCTTGGTTCTCTCATTTAGCCGTTGAAATAGAGGGAACTGAAACCTCGAACGAATGGTTAGAATCTGTCACAGATGAAGAATACAGTAAATTAAAGTAGGAGCAGAAGATGAATTTAATTGAACGAAACAAAGAACTTATGAAAAAGTTTGAAACTATGATAAATACAGCTGATGAAAAGTTAGCAGATGAACTTGTCGCAAGCGATGCTCCGTTTTACACTCCTGCAAGTCCTGAACCCTTGTATGGCGGTAAAGGTTATTTATCTGTTGTTCATTGGATGAGAAAAGGTTTCTCTGATGTTCAATGGCATATAACAGATATGGTTGCTGATGAAGATAAAGTTGCCGTTAAATGGGATTTAACAGGAACTCATGATGGTGATTTCATGGGAATGAAACCAACAGGCAAAAAGATTTCTGTTTGTGTAATGAATTTCTATTATTTTAATAATGACGGTAAAGTTACAAACGATATAGCAGCAGAAGGAATGATAGGTATTCTTCGCGGAATTGGAGCGATGTAACAAAACAAGAGGAGTAATAATGAAAACAAGAAAATTAAGAGATTTAGAAGTATCGTCAATCGGTTTAGGATGTATGGGTTTTTCACAAGGTTATCCACCGTTCTTACCAAAAGAAGAATCTATTAGTGTAATCAGAAAAGCGGTTGAACTTGGTGTAACTTTTTTTGATACGGCAGAAGTTTATGGACCGTATAAAAACGAAGAATTGTTAGGTGAAGCACTAAAACCATTGAGAGATGAAGTTAAAATTGCTACAAAATTCGGTTTTGTAATCGGAGAAAATGATGATTACAAAGACGGTGCGAGAACAACCTGTCTTAACAGTAAACCCGAACATATAATTAAAGCCGTTGAAGGTTCACTCAAAAGACTACAAACAGACCATATTGATTTATACTACCAACACAGAGTTGACCCTGATACTCCGATAGAGGTTGTTGCAGAAACTGTTAAAGAACTCATTAAACAAGGAAAAGTTTTGCATTGGGGATTATCAGAAGCCGGTG
>JAGBOW010000063.1 GCA_017633675.1 bacterium
CCCATATTATATGCCTGTTCCAACAGATCTTTGCGGTTTTGAACGTCATTCGGGTCGTTAAGTCCGCCAGCTTCCAAGTATCCTTTTAATTCCAAATCAGAAAAACAAGCAACCCAACCATTTACACCATTCAAAACAGTTTGAATAACACCTTTAGAATTATCTGCAGATGTTGTAATTACATAAGTTTCTGTGAAGTTCTTTCCTGTTGCAAAAAGGGAATTTGCCCTATCGATAAGTGTTTTCATTTGTCCTGACATTTCATAATAATAAACAGGAGTTGCCCATACAATAACATCTGCTTCTTTCATTTTTGAGGTGATTTCATTTGCATCATCATTTATTACACATTTTCCTAATTTTTGACAAGCAAGACAGCCTTTGCAAAATTTTATTTCTTTGTCTTTTAATGTTACAAATTCCACTTCATGTCCCGCATCTTTAGCACCACTCTCTGTTTGGTGAGCCAAAATTTCAGAATTTGCATTATTTCTTAAACTTGTAGATATTATTAAAACTTTTTTACTCATATTAGTTTCCTTTCCAATATTTATTCTTTTACCCTTAATCCTTATTTATTAATTTTTCCTGTGCATCAGAGTATCTGTTTCCTATAAGTTCAATAGAATCAAGTTTTTCCCTAATTTCTTTTAATTCATCTGTAGTGAATTTTACATTTTCTGATGCGATATTTTCTTCAATTCTTGAAATTTTCTTTGTTCCGGGGATAGGCACAATAAATTCTTTTTGATGTAATAACCATGAAAGTGCAATTTGAGCCGGAGTACAGTTTTTCTTAATCGCAAGTTCATTTACATAATCAACTAATTTTACATTCTTTTCCCAATTTTCTCCTGAAAATCTTGGTATTGTACTTCTAATATCAGCTTTATCAAATTTAGTATCTTTGTTAAATTTACCTGCGAGAGCGGCTTTTCCTAAAGGAGAGAACGGCACAAAACCAATTCCTAATTCTTCTAAAGCCGCAAGAACACCATTGTTTTCAACTTCTCTAAACCACATTGAATACTCACTTTGTACTGCCGTTAAGGGGCAAACTGCATTCGCTCTTTTTATTGTATTTACTCCTGCTTCGGATAAACCCCAATGTAAAATTTTACCCTGTTTAATAAGTTTTGATACAGTTTCTGCTACAACTTCAATCGGTGTATCAGGATCAACTCTGTGTTGATAGTATAAATCTATGTGGTCGGTTTGAAGTCTTTTAAGTGAACCTTCAACTGCTTTAATTATATGTTCGGGTTTACTCGATAATCCAAATGGATTGTTTCCGTCATAACTTTCATCAGCAGATTTTATGTCATATCCGAATTTTGTTGCAATAACGACTTTATCTCTTACAGGTTTTAATGCTTCTCCAACCAATTCTTCATTTTTAAACGGGCCGTATGCTTCTGCCGTATCAAAGAACGTTACCCCTAAATCAACTGCTTGTCTTATTACTTTAATTCCTTCTTCTTTTGGTATAAAAGGCGGATAACTTTGAGAGAATCCCATACATCCTAAACCAATTGAAGACACTTCTAAATTTTTTAATTTTCTTATATTCATTTAATTCACTCCTATTTTAGATTTTCCTTATAAAAACTTTCGATTTTATCAAACGGAATTGCGTTTTTATCTCCGCCATCATATAAATCAACGTGGTTTGCACCTTTTACTATAAATAATTCTTTGTTATCGCCTTTTAATTTATGATAAGCATCTTCGCCCATATATCTTGAGTGGGCGTTTTCACCATGTACGATTAAAATAGGAGTTCTGATTTCTTGAGCATATTGTAAAATCGGTTGATTTATTAAAGACAGGGATGATGTCATATTCCAGTTACTGTTAGAATTTATTGAGCGTTTGTGAAATCCTCTTTTGGTCTTATAATATCTCCAATAGTCTTTTATAAATTGAGGTTCTTCCCCTGTTAATTTATCAGGAAGCCCAGGCTGCTTTGCAAAAGTCCCTGATTTATAATCTTCTGTTCTTTGTTTATTTAGTGCCTGCTTCGTATCATATCGAGCGTTTTCATCCATAATGTCATTGTAGCCTTTGGCTGAAACCCTTGTTATATCATACATTGTAACTGCTGTCGTTGCTTTTATTCGGGTATCAATTGCAGCTGCATTAATTGCAAAACCGCCAAAACCGCAAATACCCAAAATCCCTATTTTATCGGGATTAACAATATTTACATTAGAAAGATAATCAACCGCAGCAGAAAAATCCTCCGTATTTATATCAGGACTTGCAACATTTCTTGGAGTTCCCGAACTTTCGCCCGTATAACTCGGGTCAAATGCAAGAGTTACGAAACCTCTTTCTGCTAAAGTTTGAGCATACAAACCTGACGATTGTTCTTTAACAGCACCGAAAGGTCCTGATATTGCAATAGCCGCCAATTTTTCATTTGCATTTACCCCTTTGGGGATGTATAAATCCCCGACAAGTGTAATTCCGAATCTGTTTTTAAATTCAACTTTTTGAACATCTACCTTATCTGATTTCGGGAAAGTCTTATCCCAAGTTTTTGCATTGGCCGTATTCGAACCTCCGACAATCAGCAAAACTGTAAATAAACCTAATAAAAATTTTTTAATCCCATTTTTTATCATATTTCACCTCTATTTCTTTTATTACTCTTGCAGGGTTGCCGACTGCTATAGTGTTCTGGGGAATTGATTTTGTTACAACACTTCCCGCACCGATTATTGCACCATCACCGATAGTTACCCCCGGTAAAATTGTACAATCAGAACCTATCCAAACATTTTTGCCAATTTTAACGGGACTTGGAGTCAGATTTTGTCTTTTTGTAGGGTTAAAATCGTGGTTTAAAGTTGCAATTGTTGTATTATGCCCGATTAAAGAACCATCTCCGATTTCAATTCCGCCTTGATCCTGAAAACGGCAGCAGGAGTTTATAAATACATTTTCTCCCACTTTTATATTTATTCCGCAGTCCGTATAAAAAGGCGGAAACATTCCAAAAGTTTTAGGGACATCATTTTGCGTAAGTTTGCTAAAAATTTCTCTTATTTCTTCAGGTGTATGGTATTTATTATTTAATTCACTTGTGATTTTAAGAGCATTTTGGCTGAATTTATGAAACGATTTAAAAAGCTCTGTTCCAGCTTCAACATAAGTTCCTTTTGCCATTAGTTCTCTAAATTCATTAATTGTAATTTCTTTTTCCATATTGTTATTATTTACTATCACCTTACAAATAGCAAATACTTATATTGTATAATCAGATATACTTGACAGGCATAATAGAAAAATATATTATAATTTTATGGAAATAAGGGTTTTAAAATATTTTTTGGCTGTAGCTAGAGAAGGCAGTATCACAAAAGCGGCTAACTATCTTCATTTAACACAGCCAACATTATCAAGACAATTACAAGATTTAGAGAAGGAACTCGGACAAAAACTTCTTATTCGCGGACAGCACAATGTTACACTAACACCCGAAGGGCACACTCTAAGGCAAAGGGCAGAAGAAATTATTGATATGGTTGATAAAACAGAACAGGAATTTCGCTCTATAAAAGATATTATAGCAGGAACCGTCTATATAGGAAGCGGGGAAAGTCATACCATACGGCTAATAACAGATATTATAAAAGATATTCAAACGGAGTATCCCGAAATTAAATTTGATTTAGTAAGCGGAAACGCACAAGATATAAC
>JAGBOW010000064.1 GCA_017633675.1 bacterium
GTCTGTAGCCGATTAAAGGAGTGTATATTATTGCGGAACCTCCGATTAAATGCGCAAAATTAAACAAAAATTTATCGGGACAAATTTGCCATTTATCGGTATTTTTATAGTCTGATATTAATTCTATTGAGGCTTTTCTGTACATTGCGGAACTGTTGGGTGACCAATACCAGCCTCCGAACCTTTTATGTTTCAATATTTTATAATTCGGTTCATTATCCGAAAAAAGCTTATCCAAATTATCACAATGCGGAGAAGATATTGAACTCATTGTATGTATTTCATCATCTTCTCCAATTTCCGCTATCTGACAGGACGTAAAAGCAACCGAAGTCTGGAGATGTACTCTGATATGTTTTTCTGCATAATCCGGAAACAAAATATCATCACTGTCAACAAAACTTACAAACTGTCCTTGTGCTTTTTTCAACCCTCTTATCATAGAAAACAACTGTCCGCAATTTTCTTCGTTACGGATTAAAGTTATTCTTAAATCTTGATTATCGGAAATAAATTGTTCAATAACTTCAACGGATTTATCCGAAGAACAATCATCAACTGCAATAATTTCAAAATTCTCATATGTCTGAGATTTTATGCTTTCAAGTGTTTTTAAAATATATTTTTCGTAATTGAATGATGTAACAACAAATGAAATTAGCGGAAGTTTAAGCATTTTCAGGTTTTCCTTCTGCGAGAAGTCTTTCCATTTTTCTATTGTGCTTAATTGAAGAAATTAAAGACGAAATTATAAATACCAAACCGATACCGCCCGTAACAATTTCGGGTAATTCTTTTACTGTTGAAACAAGCATCAGACAGGCTAAAGCTCCTATTGCCCAGTGTGCTCCGTGTTCCAAATATAAAAATTGTTTTAAAGTTTTCTTTTCCACAAGCATAATTGTCAATGAACGAACAAATATTGCCCCTATTGCAAGGCCGATTGAAATTATTATAATATCCTTGCTTATCGCAAATGCGCCCAACACACCGTCTAAAGAGAATGATGCATCAATTAATTCAAGATATATAAAACTTACAAAACCGGTACAGCCTGCAGCTTTTACTTCACAACTGTTTAATTTTATCTGTTCTCTCTTTTCAAGATAATATGTAAAACCGTCAATTGCGAGATAAGTTATAATACCGGAAATTCCGGCAATTAAAACGGGGATTTTTTCTGCAGCCGGTACAACGTATTGTGTGGCAAGAAGTGCCAATAATGATATAAAAATATCGAACCCTCTGATATGATCAAGATGAGCAAGCCAAATTTCCAGAGGTTTTATCCAGTGAACTTCTTTTTTATGGTTGAAGAAGTAGTTAAAGAACAGCATAATAAGAAACATTCCGCCGAAAGTAACGATAGGATCATGTGTTTCATGGAGATAATAAGCATATTTGTCCACATCTGTTAACGCAATTTTTGCGACTTCTATCATACTTGATTTTGCGAAAATCGAAACAACAAGAATAGGGAATAAAAGCCTCATTCCAAAAACAGCAATAATTATACCCCATGTCAAAAATCTGTGTCGCCACTGATGACTCATTTTTTCAAGTTTCATGGCATTAACTACGGCATTGTCAAAAGACAAGCTTATTTCTAATGCACCTAAAATCAATGCAATAAGAATACAAGCATAACCTGTTCCGGGATGAACATGTTCACCCCAAAAGAATGCACAAATTAGACCTACAGCCGTTAATATATATGATTCCAAAAAGTATTCAAGCATAATATTACTCTCCTGTAATTATTATGACTGAAAAATTAATAATATACAATCATTCAATTTAATGAGAAAAGTGAATGGTGAGTAGTGAGTTGTGAATAGTTCTTTACAAAAAATACATTGATAAGACTTTACCAAGACTGCATTATGATAAGAACTGCTCACTATTCACCATTCACTTTTCACCATATTCCATTTGAAAAAATTCATGTTCTTGATACAATCTGATTATGAAAGATATGTTAGATAAAATTCTTCAGATTGAGAAGAAATATAATGAACTTGGCGTAATACTCTCAAACCCTGCAGTAATACAGGATTACAACAAGTTCAGAGATTTATCCAAACAGAGAAAATCAATGGAAGAAACCGTTGAACTTTATTATGCTTGGAAAAAAGCCGTTGATGCAATTGAGGAAGCAAAAGAATTAATCCATGCAGAATCAGATGAAGAAATGAAATCATTTTTGAAAGCTGAAATGACTGAAAATGAGGCGAAATTGCCTGTTTATGAAGAAAAGATGAAAATTCTTCTTCTCCCCAGAGATCCTATGGATGACAAAGATATTATGCTTGAAATCAGAGGCGGTGCAGGTGGTGATGAAGCAAACATTTTTGCGGGTGATTTGGCAAGAATGTATATGAGATATGCCGACAAACAAGGCTGGCAGACACAAGTTCTGAGCAAAACCGAATGCGAAGCGGGCGGAGTATCGGAAATAATTATTTCAATGAAAGGTGACAGTATTTATTCAAAATTAAAATATGAATCAGGTGTACACAGAGTTCAAAGAGTTCCCGCAACGGAATCTCAGGGCAGAGTTCATACATCTACCGCTACTGTTGCTGTTATGCCCGAAGTTGATGATGTGGAAGTCGAACTTAATATGAATGATGTTGAAATTTCAACGGCACGTTCGGGCGGTGCAGGCGGACAAAATGTTAACAAAGTTGAAACCGCTGCAAGAGTATTCCACAAACCTACAGGAATAATGATTTTCTGTACCGAAGAACGTTCACAACTCCAAAATAAAGAAAGAGCTTTACAAATTTTGAAAGCTAAACTTTATGACATGGAGGTTCAAAAACAAATGCAGGAAATTACCGATTTGCGCCGTTCTCAAGTCGGAACTGGCGACAGGTCGGAACGTATAAGAACATATAATTTCCCGCAAGGCCGCCTGACAGACCACAGAATTAATCATAATCTGAATGTAAATACCGTTATTGACGGTGATTTAGATGAATTGATTAAATTATTGATGGAACATGACCAGAAGTTAAAGCTGGAAAAACTTGCAGAGGTACAAGCTTAGTGGTAAACAGAAAATGTGCAGGGTGCGGAGAAGTTAAAGACAGAAAGGATTTAATAAAAATCACACGTGAAAACGCAGGCCACAAAGTAATTTTAAACCCTGACAACAAAATATTTGGCAGATCCGTATATCTTTGTTATAATAAATCTTGTATAGAAGGTGCATTCAAAAAAAACAGAATTTCAAAAATCCTCAAAGCACCTGTAGGTGAGGATTTGAAAGGAAAATTATTAAATGAGTTTTGATACAATTAGAATAAATGAATTAGCAAAAGAATTAGGACTTTCAAGTAAAGAAGTTCTGAATAAGTTAGCGCAAATTTCGATTACCGGCAAAACTCATTCAAGTACGCTTACTGTTGATCAGGTCAAGAGATTAAAAGATTTTATTGCATCAGGCGGTGTAAAAGAGGTAAAAAAACCAAAAGCATTTGTTGTTAAGAAAACAAAACCTTCCGAAGCTCCTGTTGTTGAGGAAATTAAAAAGGAAGATAAAAAACCCGAACCGATTAAAAAAACAGCAGAAGTCAAAGTTGAAATAGTTAAACCCAAAACCGTTCCAAACAGATTGGAAATCGTAAGGAGGGCATCTGACAGGCCTGAAAGACCGGACAGACCGGAAAGAAAATTCCCGCCCCGTACAGACAGACCCCCGAGAGGTGAACGTCCCGAAAGACCGCCGAGAGGTGAAAGAGGCGAACGGGGAGAACGTCCTCAACGTTCGGAGGGTGCAGGTAAAAAACCGTTCGAAAGACCTTCGGGCGAAAGAAAACCTATTCAGAGAACTATAATTTCTCAGGATATATATGAAAACAGAGGCGGTTCACGTCGTCGTTCCGACAATAAAAAGAAAACAAAAGATTTTAACTCTAAAAAAGAAGAACAGGAAAGAATTTCTTTAGAGAAAGCTGCCGCACAAAAGCACAAAAAACGTTCCCACAAAGAAGAGGAAACGGAAGCTGTTACAAAAATTGTTGTAAACAGAGCAATGACAATCAGCGAACTTTCCGAAAAAATTCAAAAAACACCTGCGGAAATTATTAAATTCCTGATGTTTCAGGGTGTGATGGCAACCGTTAATCAGCTTATTGATATTGATGTAATTAAAAAGATTTGTGCAGAATATGAACTTGAAGTGCTTGATGAAGATTTGGACGCTTTTGTAGAACAAGAACTTGAAAAAGAAGAAAAAGTTAAAAAACTTACTGAAGTTGATAAAAAATTACTCAAAAAACGTGCACCTGTTGTCAGTATTATGGGACACGTTGATCATGGTAAAACTACTTTGTTAGACAGTATCAGAGCTTCAAAACACAAAATTGTCGCAACCGAAGTCGGCGGAATAACCCAATCAATCGGTGCTTATACGGTGTTTTTAGACAACAATAAAGAAAAGAAAATAGTATTTGTTGATACTCCGGGACACGAAGCGTTTACGGAAATGAGAGCTCGTGGTGCAAAAGCTACAGATATTGCAATTCTTGTCGTTGCGGCTGATGACGGTATCATGCCTCAGACAATTGAAGCAATTAACCACGCCAAAGCTGCGGAAGTTCCAATTATTGTTGCAGTAAATAAAATTGATAAACCCGGTGCTAATCCGGATAAGATTTTGCAACAATTAACGGAGCATGGGCTTGTTCCCGAAGAATGGGGCGGAGATACAATTACCGTGAAGGTTTCAGCACTTCAGGGAACAGGTATTGATGAATTATTGGAATATATTCTTTTGGTTGCAGATATTCAGGATTTGAAGGCTAACCCCAAAGCGGAAGCATCAGGTGTTGTAATTGAAGCTAACTTAGACAAAGGAAAAGGCCCTGTTGCTACATTATTGGTACAAAACGGAACATTACGTGTCGGAAACTGTTTGGTTGTCGGAACAGCATGCGGACGTGTCAGAGCATTGTTATCAGATGCGGGCGAAAGAATACAAAAAGCCGAACCGTCTACCCCTGTCGAAATCTTAGGTTTAACGGAAGTTCCTCAGGCAGGTGATTATTTTGAAGTTGTTCAAAACGAAAAAGAAATGAAACAAATTGTTTCCGAACGAAAAGAAAAAGAACGTGACAAGAGATTAGATGCAATGTTACCTGCTCATGTAAGACGTGAAGCGGTTGCGGGCGAAGATGATATTCCTCAATTGAACTTGATTATCAAAGCAAATACAAACGGTGCTGCGGAAGCTGTATCCCAAGCTATTGCACAGCTTGAATCTTCTGAAATTAAGACAAAAATTATTCACGTTGGTGTCGGTGATATTTCAGAAGCCGATGTTATGCTCGCATCAGCATCAGGTGCTTTAATCTTAGGATTTACCGTAAAAGAAGATTCAAACGCACTTGCTGCAGCGGAAAAAGAAGGGGTAACAATTAAGAAATACGATATTATTTATCAGATTTTGGAAGATATTGAACAGACAATGTTATCACTTTTAGAACCTGAGATTAAACAGGTTGAACTTGGTAAAGCTGAAGTCCGCCAAGTATTTACAATCGGTAAAACAACAAGAATTGCGGGTTGTTACGTAACGGAAGGTAAGATTGTAAGAAGTAAAGACGCCGTTTTATTGAGAAACGGAGAAGAAATTTTCCGTGGTGCAATCGACCAGTTGAAACGTTTCAAAGACGATGTGAAAGAGGTTGCACAAGGTTTTGAATGCGGTATTTCTTTTGCGAAATGGAACGATATCGAAGTTGGCGATATTATAGAAGTTTCTACAACCGAAGAAGTGGAAAGACAATCTTTATAGATTAAAGAAATGCAGACTTTAGTTTATCGATTTAAAACGGCGCTAGGAATTATAGGTGGATAAGAGCATAAGAGCATAGGAGCATAAGAAAATATCAGAAGTTAAGAGGGTTAGTCTTTTAACGTAAATATAGGGTAAAAATCTCCATTGTAAGGGAGGTGGCACGTAGTGACGGAGGGTTTTTATAAAATTTGAAAGTTAAAAGGTGGGCACGGCTAATGCCTTTGCCCACGCTACAATCTACAATCTTTAGATATTAGGGTACGTCGTTTAATGTACCAAAAATTGGGGTATAACAATACCGACCCAAAATGCTTAAATTTATTATTTGGTGCGAAACATCGCACCCTACAATCTATCTTGCTATACATAAAACTCCATGTTTTTCATAGACCAATACAGTATCATTCTCAGAACAAGAATTATAATCAAAACTTATATATATTCCTCTGTTACCATATGTTGATGACCAAAAATCACCATGAGGGAAATCCGAATATAATTTCACTTTTTGACAAATGTTTTTTAATGTATCAAAATCGGGTAATTCCATACCAGCATCGCTACATGCTTTTATAGCATTAGCCTGATTAACATTGATATTCAAATTTACAATACAGCCAACACCTTCAACTTCAACCCCTGCACAACCTTTAGCAAATTTCGCACCACGTAAATTCCTTATATCATAATATTTATCAGATTTTTCTTTGTTAGGGCCTTTTCCGCCATTTACATCTGTTATAAAATCTATACTATTAGTTACATTTGTCGAATACGCAAACTCTTTCTCTTTCCCTCCGCCAATCGGAAGTAATTTTTTATATGCTGTTACCCCGTCCCCTACATCAAGTGTAAAAGTTTCACTGGGATTATAATTAAGTATCATTGATGCTCCATCCGCTAATACCAAACCGACATTATTTGTTTCAGTGGATAATGATAAATTTTTTCCCGTTTTAGCCTTTGATATTTCAAATTCATCTCCATTACTGTCAATTACTTTTTCGGTCGGCCAGCATTCAGCAATATGACTGCTGTCACACCTCTTTGCAATTTTTAAATATTTTTGAAGTTCATCAACAAAACTTTCCGTTGAGGGATAGGTATTATTTAACAACCCATGCGCTCTCATCTGCTCCATTGCCTGTGTAACTTTCATGGCAATATTTGCATGCCTTTCAGAGTTTACTCTTTCATTGATATTTGCAATTACTGTCGGCATTGTAATTGCTGCAACCACTCCGATTACGCCAAGTGTAATTAATACTTCCGCAAGAGTAAACGCAGTTTTAAGATTGTTTTTAAATTTTTCTTTCATCATTCCTCCTTTGCTGTTATACGACAAATTTTGTGCATATTTTTATACCTATGCAAATATATTATGCTTTTTACAACAAATTGTCAAGATATTTTTGGGGCTTAGATTAATTAACAACAAAAAACAAATGAAAGAGAATGAAATCATGTCAGATATTAAAAAATTATTAGGGAAAAGAATAAAAGAACTCAGAACGGCAAAACATTATACGCAGGAGCGTTTGGCAGAACTAACCGATTTGGGTTCAACAAGTATCAGCAAGATTGAAACAGGACTATATCATCCGACTGATGAAAATTTAGACAAAATTGCAAAAGCATTAGAGGTTGACCCGTATAAATTATACATGTATAATCATCTTAAACCGATATCAATTTTAAGGGAAGAACTTCATAAAATGATTGATAATGCGGGTGATAATGATATAAAAACCGTTTATCGTGTTGTTAATGGTCTTTTAGAATAAAGTGGCAAAAAAATAAATTTTTGGGTTTTCTGTTAATTGCATGAGAGTATTACCGTTACAAAATAGAATATCTTTTCAAAGAGCCTTGCGTGCTGATGAGATAGAGGAATTTAATCAAGTCAGAGATGAGGCCAAAAAGTATGCCGGTCAGACTGGAAAGTCTATATTTATTGTGCATGATGCCTGCCTTCCTCAGGCTCTGAATAAAAATACGGGTGCAGGAAATGTTACAACGCATGATGCACAGGAATTTTTTAGATATATGAAAACATATTTGGGTTTTAATACGGTAAAATTTCTTCCGGCAGGAGAGATTTGGCCGCGTCTTGGCATGTATTGTTCTTATGCCGGTTCTGCGTTGTCATTAGGAAAACACCAAATTAATCCCGAACTTTTAACAACAGATGAATATGAAAATATTCTTACCCCTGAAGAATTTAAACAAATTGTATTATCCAATACAAAACCTGATAAAGATACGATTGCAAATTACGCAAATGTTATAGATGACGGAAGTCCGCAAGATATTGCTTTAAAAAAGGCTTTTGAAAGATTTAAAAATTTACCGCAAAATTCCAAACTCAGACAAAAATATTTAAAATATGTTTCGGAAAATAATGACTGGTTAGAACCAAAAGCAATTTTCAGGGTAATTCAAAAAGAACATGGCGGTAAAAGGTATAAAGACTGGGAAGAATGTCTTGACAAAGTTTTGTACGAAGATAGTGTCAGTGCAGATGTAAGACAGGCAAGAATTAACGAAATACTTGAAAATAATAAAGATGAAACCGAATTTTATAAATTTAAACAGTTTCTTGCAGATGAGCATTTGGCTAAAGGCAGGAAAATGCTCAATGATATGGGAGTAAAATTAACAGGCGACTGCGAAATCGGTTTTTGTGATGATGAGAAATGGGCATATCCGAACGCATTTAAAAGGAATTGTTATATCGGTGATAAAGATTGGGGTTTACCCTGTCTTGAATATGATACCATAAAAGATCCAAACAGTGCTTCTGCTAAACTTTTAAAAAGAAAAGTCCAATTAAATGCCCGAAGGTATGATTGCATAAGATTTGATGTCGGCTGGGCTTATGTTACACCCAGAATATTTACATCAGACGGCAGAAGATATGAAATGTTTATGGGCGAAGAACTCTTAAATTTTATTGAAAATTCCGTAAAAGAAATAAAAGGTAATGATTTTGATTTAAGAGATTTGACTTACGAATTTGAAGGCGGAAATATTTATGATTATTCAGGAAATATGCATGATTTTGTAAAAAAAAGAATGAAAATTTTCGGAACAACATATATGAGTGAAGATTGGGGTTCTAATGATGCGTTTTTAAAAAGAGGCTGGCTGCCTGATGAATTTGTAGTCGGTGTCGGAAACCATGACCCCCAGCCTTTAAGACAAATTGCCAATAATATTGTTGATACATCAGCAGAAGAAGGAAACAATCTTCACAAAAATCCTGCAATTAATCCTTTAGCAAGAATTTTAAAACTTAATCCCAAAACTCTTGAAGATCCCGTTGAATTTGCAAAGGCTAAATGGGCAGAGCCTATGATGGCAAAAAATAATATGATGTTTTATATAGATGTTTTCGGGAGAGAAGAACGGTTTGACATGCAAAATTTAAATGCAACCGTTCACCCTGAAAAAAATTATGCCCGCAAAATTCCGTCAAATTATCAGGAAAGTTATCATAATGCCGTTCGGGAAGGTTACGGGTTTAATATAATGGACGCTTTGGAAAAAGTATTTAAAGCAAAGGAACTTGATAAATCTTATCCGCAGCTTTATCAAAAAATTGTAAAATTCAGAGATATTCTTTATGAAGAAGATGTTATAAAAAGTGAAAATTTAACAACAAATTCAAATAAAACGTCAGGTAAATTTTTAAAACCTTTATTAATAACAGCAGGCATACTGACTTCTGCAGGCGTTGCAGTAAAGGCTTTTTCAAATAATAAAAACAATAATATTAAGAACTCTTAAAATTACGGGTAAAAACTGTCGGATTATGATATTATATAAAAGAACAGAGAGGGAAATATGGAAATCAGTATAAAAAACTTTGGAATTTCAGGAATTTATGTAAAAGCGGAAGGCAGATTGGATTTGGATTCTGCAGTGGAATACGGCTCAAAGATTAAAGATGCCATTGAAGATGCAGATGAAACAATTACGGAACTTGTTTTGGATTTTTCGGATATCACTTTCATTTCAAGTTTCGGTTTGAAAGTTATTCTTGAGCTTTATAAACAGTTAAAAGCTCAGAACGGTTCCGTAAAAATCAAAAATATTTCAGAGCAGATTAAAAGTTCATTCACAATGGTTGGTTTTGATAAATTTATAGAATTTGAATAATGTTTAGAACCATAAGATCGAAAATTATAGTGATGACGGTAGTTACGTTAGCTGTGTTGCTTGCAGCATTCTTTTGTTATGCCGTAATATTCAGAATGCGGACAAAACAGTTGATGTTGAAAAACTTTGCATTTTCGCTTAATTCTTATATTCAAAAGATAGATGAAGATGTACTTGCGATTGAAGATAATTCAAATGATTTAGCACTTATCGGAAATTTATTTTATAGTACGGACAGAAACCCGACAATAACATATGATGTAATTACAAAAGTTTTTGAAAATTACCCTGAATCTCTTGGCGGAGGAATTTGGTTTGAGCCTTATGTTGTAAACCCTTCGAAAAAAAGAACCTGTTTTTATGCGTATAGAAATAAAGATAATAAAGTAGTTGTTGACAAAAATTTTGAAAGTGAGGAATACGATTACCACAATCAAAATTGGTACAAACAAATAAAATCACAGGTTACAAAGGAAAACAAAATTGCTTGGTCGCTTCCTTATTATGAAAATATAGGCAGTAATACCATGATGATTACTGCAGGAACTGGTATTTTTGACGGTGATAAATTTATCGGAATGTCTACGGTAGATTGGGAAATCGGCTCAATTATCAAAGAAGTTTCCGAAATGAAACCTACGGAAAACGGGTTTCATCTTTTCGAAAATAACAGAATAATGAAAGATTATTTTGTTCTTTTGGGAAGCAAGGATTTTGATTATATACTTGCTTCAACCGATCCTTATCTTGATAATGAAAGCCTGATTGGAAAATCCCTGAAAAACATTCCGTGGTATAAGGATAATCTTAAATACATAACTTATATAACTTATCATAACAGAAAATATGTTCCTTTTGTAAAATATTCAAAAAACGGTCTTGTTCTGATAATATGTCTGCCAAAATCAGAAATGTTCAAATATGTTGACAGGTTTGCAATTGAGATGTTTTTATCAATTTTGTTTATTTGTTTTATGATTCCGACACTTTCGTATCTTATTTTTAAAAGATATATTATTAATCCTATCGATAAATTAACTGATATAGCTCATAAAATAGGTAGAGGTGAAGATGTTGAAATCAAACTTGAAAAACCCGAAGAATTTGCACAATTGGCATTAACTTTTGATAATATGACGCAGAATATAAAATCAATTACAAAAGAAAGAGCAAAAATTAATTCGGAACTTTCCATTGCAAAATCTATCCAATTATCAAGTCTGCCCGGTGTGTTCCCGCCTTTTCCCGAAAGGTCGGAATTTGATATATATGCATCAATGACACCTGCAAAGGAAGTCGGCGGAGATTTTTATGATTTTTATTTTACTGATGATGATAATCTTATGTTTCTTATAGCTGATGTTTCGGGAAAAGGTGTACCTGCGGCATTGTTTATGATGACAGTAAAAACCCTGATAAATAATATATCTTTAATCGGTTATCCTCCGAAAAAAATGATTGAAACAATTAACAAAAAAATTTGTGAAACAAATAAGCAGGGATTTTTTGTTACAATGCTCTGCGGAATAATAAATATTAAAACGGGAAAATTATCGCTGATAAATTGCGGACACAATCCGCCTTTAATCAGGAAGAAAAACGAAGAATACGAATATTTATGCCTTAATTCAAATATTGCACTTGGTGTAGTTGATGATGCCGAATTTGAGATTTTTGAAACACAACTAAATGAGGGTGATATTATTTTCACATATACTGACGGTATCACGGAAGCCATGAATGACAGGGAGGAACTGTTCGGTGAAAAAAGACTTTTAGCTTGTCTGAATAATATAAAAGGCGAAAACCAAACCAAAGAAATTTTGAATAATATTAAGAATGACATAAACAATTATACAAATTCAGCCCCCCAAAGTGATGATATTACAATGCTAATATTTAAATATCAAAAGGAAAACAGCTTAATGAAAACTTTTAGTCAAATTGCAATCCCTGAAAATTATAAGCCGTTCTACACCTGGCTTCATTCAATATGTGACGAGTGGAAACTTTCAGATGAATTGAAAAATAAACTTGATATGTGTTCGGAAGAATTATTCGCAAATATAACATTTTATGCCTATCCGGAGTCTAACGGTATAATAAATGTATCAATAGATAATTCAAATGATGAAATTACTCTGAAGTTTGAAGATGAGGGAATTCCGTATAATCCTTTGGAAAAACCGGATCCTGATATAAATTTGCCTCCGGAAGAAAGACCTTTGGGCGGTTTGGGAATATTTATGGTCAAAGAAATGGTAAAAAATATTTTCTATGAACGTATACAAAATAAAAATATTCTTACACTGAAATTTTAACCGTGTAATTTTCCCATAAGAATTCCTTTTTTTTGGTGGTATTTTTACCACATGTAATAAACACCAAGGAGTACCCCCAATGGATAAAGATGAAATAATAAGGAAAAACATAGGTGCAAAAATAAAAGCAGGAAGAATAAACAAAGGTCTGACGCAATCCGCACTTGCCGAAAAAGTTAATATGGACGAAAAACAATTATCCAGACTTGAAGCGGGAAAGCATTACCCTACATTAAAAACTCTTTTGGCGATTACGGAAGTTTTGGAGATGAAACTCGGGGATTTTGACGATATAAAAGATTTGAAAGAACCTACTTTTTATACTTTGGTTGATATTTTAAGAACTTCAAATATGAAAGATTTAAAAAAATATCTTTCAATAATTAAAATTATAAAAGAATAGTCAAATAGAATTTATATAAAAAAGAGTTCCTGATATTTTTCAGGAACTCTTTTACTTTGTTGATTTTTAAGTTTATGCTTTTGCTCCGGCTTTTTCGATAATTTCTTTTTCGACGTTACCGGGAACTTGTTCGTATTTTTGGAATTCCATTGAGAATGTTCCGCGTCCTTGAGTGTTACTTCTCAAGTCTGTTGCGTATCCGAACATGTTTGCAAGAGGAACAACCGCTCTTACAATAACGTTTCCTGTATTGCCTTGAGGTTCTTGACCTTCAATTCTTCCTCTACGACGAGAAATATCACCGATAATTGTTCCGGTAAATTCATCAGGAATTTCGATTTCTACTTTCATCATAGGTTCAAGAATACAAGGTTGAGCTTTTTTGCAGCCTTCTTTGATAGCCATAGAACCTGCGATTTTGAACGCCATTTCTGATGAGTCGACTTCGTGGTAACTTCCGTCATAAAGTTCAACCTTTACGTCTATCATCGGATAGCCTGCCAAAATACCGCCTTCTAAAGCTTCTTCCATACCTTTTCTTGCAGGTTCGATATATTCTTTAGGAATAGCACCACCGACGATTTTGTTTTCAAATACAAATCCTGCATTTTCTTCTGCCGGTGAAATTCTAACCTTACAATGTCCGTATTGACCTTTACCGCCTGACTGACGAATGAATTTAGAATCCTGATCGGCATTTCCTCTGATTGTTTCTCTGTATGCAACTTGAGGTTTACCGATATTAGCTTCTACTTTAAATTCTCTGAGCATACGGTCTACGATAATATCAAGGTGAAGTTCGCCCATACCTGAAATGATTGTTTGACCTGTTTCCGTATCGGATTTAACACGGAATGACGGATCTTCTTCAGCAAGTTTTTGTAAAGCGATACCCATTTTATCCTGGTCTGCTTTAGTTTTCGGCTCGATAGCAACCGAAATAACCGGTTCGGGGAAAGTCATTTTTTCAAGGATAATCGGAGCTTTTTCATCGCATAATGTATCACCTGTTGTAGTGTCTTTCAAACCTACTGCTGCACAGATGTCGCCTGCATAAACTTCGCTTTCTTCCAATCTTTGATCTGCATACATACGAACCAAACGAGCTATACGTTCTTTTTTGCCGTTAGTAGCGTTAAGAACATAAGATCCTGAAGTAATCTTGCCTGAATAAACACGCAAGAATGTTAAACGACCTACAAACGGGTCTGTCATAACTTTGAAAGCCAAAGCTGAGAACGGTTCATCATCAGATGAATGTCTTTCAGTCTTTGTACCGTCTTCAAGTTCGCCTTCGATAGCTTTTACATCTACAGGTGATGGCATGTAGTATACAACGTTATCCAATAATAACTGAACACCTTTGTTTTTAAATGCCGTTCCGCAGCATACGGGAACGATTTTGTTGTTGCAAACCGCTTTTCTTAAACCGGCTCTTAACTCATCAACTGTAATAGAATCAGGATCTTCAAAGAATTTTTCCATTAAAGCATCATCTTCTGATGCGATAGCTTCAACCATAGCATCTCTGTATTCTTTTGCTTTTTCCTGAAGTTCGGCAGGAATTTCTTCTTCTCTGATATCTGTACCTAAGTCATTTGTATAAATTTCAGCTTTCATTGTCATCAAGTCGACTAAACCTGTAAATTTATCTTCAGCACCGATAGGTAATTGGATAGGAACGGCATTTCCGCCTAATCTTGTTTTAATTTGGTCAACTACACGGTAGAAGTCCGCACCTGTTCTGTCCATTTTGTTTACGAATACCATACGGGGAACTTCGTATCTGTTTGCTTGTCTCCAAACAGTTTCTGATTGTGATTGAACACCGCCTACTGCGCAGAATACTGCAACAACGCCGTCCAACACACGAAGTGAACGTTCAACTTCAATTGTAAAGTCAACGTGTCCCGGAGTGTCGATAATGTTAATTTGGTGTCCTTTCCATTCTGCAGTAACCGCTGCTGATTGGATTGTAATACCTCTTTCTCTTTCTTGTTCCATAAAGTCGGTAACGGCTGCACCGTCATGAACTTCACCTAATTTGTGAGTTTTACCTGTATAGAACAAAATACGTTCAGTTGTAGTGGTTTTACCTGCATCAATATGAGCGGCAATACCAATGTTTCTGATTTTTTCCAATGGAGTTTTTCTAGCCATTTTCTCATTTCCTTTGTCTATATTGTGTACTAATTACAAGCTATATTTAAGTGAAAAGTGAAAAGTGAGATGTGAAAAGTCCCTTATGGTTTGCTTCGCAAACAAAAAATATTTATTTCCGAACGAAGTGAGCGTAAAGGTCTTTTCACCTTTCACCTTTCACCTTTCACTAGAATTATATTTTTCTAGCTTTCAATTTTAATTATCACACAAAAAAAGTTTTTTGCAAACGCAGAAATTTAATATATATGTATTAGAAAATTTCATTGACTGATTGTAGTTAATATGAT
Source organism: bacterium (assembly GCA_017633675.1). Taxonomy (GTDB): domain Bacteria; phylum Cyanobacteriota; class Vampirovibrionia; order Gastranaerophilales; family Gastranaerophilaceae; genus Stercorousia. Next base: position 15,142 of record JAGBOW010000064.1, read on the forward strand.
ACTATCGGTCAAGAAAAGGAGATTATTATGCAGTTATGGACTATTTTTGTCATCGCAGGTCTTATATCTCTTATTTTGGAGATGATTGTTCCTACGATGTTCTTCCTGAATTTTGCCGTTGCAGGCTTGATTACCGCTATTTTGGCAATATTTATCACTAACTGGGTTCATCTGGTATTGATTTTTGTGGCTTTATCTCTTGTTTCAATCGTCTTTTTAAGACCGATTTTGATTAAACACAAGGATTCAAAAGAAAATCAAACAGGCATGCAGGACAAATACATTGACAAAATTGTCAAAGTAAAAGAACCCGTAAGCAAGTTTTCAGGTGCTATTACGATTTATGACGAACGTTGGGAGGCTAGATGCGAAAGTGATGAAACTATTCCCGAAGGAGCAGAAGTTCGTATAGTTAAGTATGACAGTTTAATTTTAACAGTAGAAAGGATATAATATGGAAATTGTATTGATTATTTTACTTGTTGCAGTCGGAATTTATGTACTTAAAGGATTTGTTATTGTACAGCAGCAGTAGCAGGTTATCGTTGAAAAACTCGGACGTTACGAAAAAACTCTTGATGCGGGGTTGAACTTTATTTTTCCGGTTCTTGAAGCACCCAGAGGAATTTTGCAAAAAATCACACAAAAAGGTTTGGACGGAAAGAATTATTATTACCTGAAATCAGTAGACAGGATTGATTTAAGAGAACAAATGTATGATTTTCCGCGCCAAAACGTAATTACAAGAGATAACGTTTCAATTACGATTAACGCTTTGATTTATTTCCAAATCGTTCATTCAAAAAGTGCTGTTTATGAAATCGCAAATTTACCTGAAGCTATTGAAAAATTAACTCAAACAACACTCAGAAACCTTGTCGGTCAGATGGATTTGCAGGAAACTTTGACATCAAGAGGTAAAATTAATGATGAATTGAGAGCTACACTTGACGAAGCTACAAACAAATGGGGTGTAAAGGTTAACCGTGTAGAAATTCAGGATATTTTCCCGCCTGCTGATATTCAGGCATCAATGGATAAGTTGATGAAAGCGGACAGGGATAAACAGGCAAGAATTACCGAAGCGGAAGGTTTAAAAGAAGCTGCTATCAGAAACGCAGAAGGTGAAAGAGAAGCCGCAATCAGAACCGCAGAAGGTGCAAAACAGGCTGAAATCCTTAGAGCGGAAGGTGTTGCAAAAGCCCGTATTATTGAAGCAGAAGCTGAAAAAGAAGCTATTCAGAGAATTATCGGTGCTTTGGCCGAAAAAGGACAGCCTGATCAATATTTAATCGCTATGAAATATCTTGAAACAATGAAAGAAATTACAAGCGGTAAAGATAACAAAGTTGTTTATATGCCTTATGAAGCAACAGGAATTCTTTCTTCTGTTGACGGTATTAAACAAATGTTTGATCATAAATAAAGGCTATAGGGCAATAAGATTTTTAAAATAAGTTAGGCGGGTTTATCCCGCCTTATTTTATTACTCTATCCCATTGATAATACATTATTTTAATGTTATTATCTAACATAATATAATGTATATTTTTTAATTTGTAATTATTATTTATAAAGAATTGTTCATTTACGGTACAAACAGTATCGAAAGGTACTTTGGTTTTACTGTATATATAATTACATTCAACACCTTTGAACGGATAGTATTTTTCGGATTTACCCGCTTGCTTTATACCGTAGCTTTGTAACATATTACGGATAAAAATTGTGTCATATTGTTTTAAATCTTCATTTGAAATATTTTCCAGTAATTTATAATCTACATCATATCCGTAAAACATTAAAGATTTTGTTATTAATAAACTTTCACCCGCATTGGCCAAATACAGGTATTTTTTGTTTATACCGTTATTTTTGATTATTTCGGAAAATATACAGTCAGGTTCACTATATTTATAGTGTTCAAGCGGAGTTTTTTCCAACAAACTGCACATATATAACTGTCTTATTTCATGAATACCGTATCCTTGTTTCATGTGTTTTACTATACGCACAACAGATGCCCGCCATATATTTGTAGAAACCAGCAGTAAACCGAATAACGCAAACATTGTTATTATGAATTTCAAAACGGAATTTTTTCTTGAATATGAATATACAAGTATCGGAGATGATATAATACAAAAAGACATAACAAATCTTATATTGTATACCATATAAGCTAAAACATAAGACATTACAAGAATTGCACCCAAAAGAATAAGACCGAATGAAAAAATAACTTTAGTTTTTTCATCTTGTTTAAACAGAGGCTTGAATAATGAATATATCCAGCATGGTAAAAAAGTTATAAAACCTAAAATACCTAAACCCGTTAGTGAATCAATTAATGTTGTATTAACATTGTTATTATCATTTGTAAAAACACCGTCAGGAATATTAGAAAGATGCAAAAATGCAAGTAAAGAACTTTTTAATTTAATTACATAAACACCAAAAACTTTATCCCAGTTAAATCCCGTAAAATCAACAAATAAAAATATGTGTTTTATAAAATTTGCAATACAGCCCTTCAAACCATATAAATTTTTATGCGCCAGTATAAGATTTTGGGGGCCAAAGATATTTCCGAAATCCAAAAAATTCAACACGTAGTTATATGATGAAAATATTATAAAATTAATTAATCCGAAACCTGAAAATTTCAGTAATATTTTGTAACAATTTTCACCGTCATTTTTGTAACTTATCCATAGTATCCATAAACCGACAGGAAATAACAACATCAATGCCGGAGTTTTGGTTCCGATTGCAAGCGCAAACAGTAATGATGAAATATATAATTCATGTAATTTTTTGGTTTTATTGTATTCCCAAAACAGATATATACCTGAAAGAATAAGACCTGAAATTATTAAATCGGTTTCTGTGCTTGATAACTGAATTATTACTGCGGGAAATGATGATAATATAAATATTGTCCACAGTTTATGACGTTCGGAAAACTTAATTTTACCAAGTATTCCGTATAATGAAAATACGGACATCAAAAACCCTATAAACGGAAAAATACCTAACCAAAGTTGTCTTTTAAGAAAAATAAATAACCATGTATACAGTATTTCAGAATTTATCGGCATTATCAAATTTCTGAAATCTGCTGTTTCAAAATGGCTCAGATTTTTATTTCCAATCCAAAACAAGCTTCTTAATACATGATATGATGATGCATCTCCGTTCACAACAGGCATAAATGCAATTATAAATAAAGCCGTTAAAAGCATAAAAATAAATGCTAAGCCCAATATAAGCAAATATTTATCAGATAAAACAGAGTAGTATAATTTTTTAAAAAACCTTTTTGTTTTTATATTGAATAACGGTTTCCCATTTTTGTACCAGATAATTCCTGCAAAAATTGAACCGATTGCATTTAATAACAAAATACCCTTCGGGGATATTGAATTTATTAAAGATAAAATTTCAATGTCCAGAACTATTGTTGAGAACATTATTGCAGACATGTATATAAATATCTTTATAAAACTTTTTTTCTCAAAAATTGATGTTATAAAAAAAGCTGTTAATGTTATTAGAATTAATGAAATAAAAAATAATCCCATAAATACTCCCTCTCAGATAATTCTATCAGCACAACAATATTTTTACAAGAATATTAACCGATTACATTTTTTGTACTGTCCGATATTTGTCAGAAATTAACTTTTTGTAAATAATTATAAAAAAATTATTCTAATGGGTGTACAATGGGTGTACAACATGGTATAATATAAATAAGAGTTGCAAATATCTTGTAAAACATGTTGGCAAATATACTTTTAAATTCAAATTAGATTTGAACCCGATAAGTAATAAATATGAACCTCATATTTGGCACAGACATTTAATCACACCTGATGATGCAATTCGTGCATTCTTCACTATATCCGAAGAAGAATGGAATGGAAAATATCAAAGATATGAAGCATATTCTGCCGATTATGATATCATGCTATATTATATGAAATTAAAGGAAAAAGATACTTATTTGTTTATAATAACAGCTTTTTCAGATTGGAGATAATTATGGACAGAAAATTTACTGAGAAACAAATTGAAGAAATGCTCAAAAATTCAACCGAAGAAATCATTGAAGATAGTGAAAATTTGGTTGATGAATTTGATAACGTTTATAATGTTGTTGATGTTATCAAAACAGCTGAAACTGATGTAAAGAAAAAATATCCGAAGGTTAATTTTAGATGGTCTGAACTTGAAATCGCAAGGGCAAAAAAGATTGCAAAAGAACTTGGTATGCCTTATCAAACCTACATAAAATCATTATTAAAACAGGGAATGGATAGTGATGAAAGAAGATTAAAGCAAATGTAATCCAAAATTTTTTATTATAACCTTTTAACCCTTCAACCTTATCAATTCCTCAACTGACCGTTTTACTATTAATTCTGCTTTTAATTTTTTGTTTTTGCGTTCTTTTTTAGGGAGTTCTATGGGGTCGACTATTCCCCAGTTTGAATTTATCGGCTGAAATTTTTCATGGTTTTCGTCGCTTATGTATTGGGTTAAAGCACCAAGCATGGTAGTTTTAGGTAAATTTAATAATTCTTCGCCATTTATTAATCTTGCCATGTTAATTCCCGCAAGCATACCCGTTGCAATAGATTCGGTGTAACCTTCCGTTCCTGTTAATTGCCCTGCAAAAAATAAATCATGGCGTTTTCGGGTTTGCAAAGTCGCATTCAAAATTTTTGGCGAATTTATGAATGTATTTCTGTGCATAACGCCATAACGCACTATATTTACATTTTCTAATCCGGGAATTGACTGCAAAAGTTCTTTCTGACTTCCCCATTTCAAATTCGTCTGAAATCCGACAAGATTAAACAGGGTTTTTGCGGAATTATCCTGTCTTAACTGAACTACTGCGTAATTTTCAACCCCTGTTCTTTTATCAACAAGTCCGACAGGCTTCATCGGTCCAAACCTCAATGTATCAACACCCCTTGATGCTAAAACTTCAATCGGCAGACAACTTTCAAAGAATTTTGCATTCTTTTCAAACTCTTTTAACTCAATTTTTGGCGCATTAATCAAAATATCATAAAATTTTTCGTATTCCTCTTTATTCATAGGACAATTTATATATGACGCTTCGCCTTTGTCATAACGGCTTGCCCAGAAAGCTTTTTCAAAATTTATGCTGTCTTTTTCGACAATCGGCGCAATTGCGTCAAAAAAATGTAAATGTTCGCTCTCTGTAAATTCTTTTATAGAATTTGCGAGATTGTCTGATGTCAAAGGTCCTGATGCAATAATCGTATATCCGTCAGGGATTTCAGTAACTTCATCTTTTATTACATTAATATATGGATTGTTTTCGATTGTTTCTGTTACGGTTTGAGAAAATTTTTCTCTGTCTATTGCAAGAGCGTTTCCTGCTGGAACGGAACATTTACGGGCAATTTGGATTAATTCACCGCCCAAAATTTCCGTTTCTTTTTTCAAAAGTCCTGATGCATTTGAACAATCAGATGCTCCAAGACTGTTTGAGCAGACAAATTCGGCAAATTTACCGGTTTTATGTGCGCCTGTAGTTTTTTGGGGGCGCATTTCATATAAATCGACATAAATTTCTCTTTTTGTAAGCTGTAAGGAGGCTTCCGAGCCCGCCAAACCTGCCCCGATTACGGTTACTCTCATAGGGGAATTGTAGCGTGAGGGTGAAACGTTGTCAAATGTACGGCGATAAGGCGATATGTTTATATAAAAAGTTACTTTCGTATAATTTTACCAAAACTGATTTATGTAAAGGTCTTATCGCCCTATAGTCCTATCGTCCTATAGCCTTATCACCATGTTAATTGTAAACATATTGTTATAATCGTAGTAAAACACTTGCCAAAACTTTA
>JAGBOW010000008.1 GCA_017633675.1 bacterium
AAGGCGGCTTTTTCAGACCTCACCCCTACCCCTCTCCTAATCTTTAGGAGAGGGGTTTTACCCTTGACTTCGGAGAGGGTAAAGACACTCTTACCCTCCCTTTGACAAGAGAGGGTATTGACCTCATCGCAATGACAAGGCAAAAATTTTTCAACTCCTAAAGTGGCGGAAAGGGTTGATTCTACTGGCTTACAGCTGCCCCCCCGTTAACATTTCTTAACATTCTCATATTCAAAACTCCTTTCCTTGTTGTTGATATGAATTATACAATTACTATTATAAACTATGTTGAAAGTTTGCGCAAGTCTGTATCATTTAAAATATTAATTATTATTAACTAATTCTTAAGAATTAAAAGGAATTTATCCCGCAATCTCTTATTATTTCTAAAAAATAAAAACGACACTTATTTTGAAGTGTCGTTCCGCAATAAATTTCAATAATTAGTGAACAAGACTTAATTTCATTGTCTTTTCAATAATTTCATTCAAGCTTTCAGCTTTCAATGATGCTCCGCCGATTAAAGCTCCGTCGATATCTGATTTTGACATTTGTTCTTCGATTGTTGAAGGTTTAACCGATCCGCCGTAAAGAATTCTGATTGCATCACCTGCTTCATTTCCTGCGATTTCTTTAACAACATTTCTAATCATTGCGATTACTCTGTTAGCTTCATCAGCATCACAAGTTTTGCCTGTACCGATAGCCCAGATAGGTTCGTAAGCAATAACCGATTTTGCAATATCTTCTGATGAAATTCCATCTAAAGCATTCTTGATTTGTCCTGCAATCCAAGAATCCGTAACACCTGCTTCTCTTTGTTCAAGAGTTTCACCGCAGCAGACAATCGGAATCAAACCGCCTCTTAAAATTGCTTTTGCTTTTTTGTTAATCATTTCATCTGTTTCGGAAAAATACTGACGTCTTTCCGAATGTCCGATAATTACATAATCACAGCCTGCATCTTTCAACATTTCAACGGAAATTTCACCCGTAAATGCTCCTGAAGATTCCCAGTGACAGTTTTGACCTGCAATAGCAATTTTCTTACCTCCGCATCCGCAGGTGCATTCTACAGATTGAACTGCAGAAATTGATGTAAATACTGGTGCAATTACAATTGTAGGCAATTCAACTGCCGTATAATCTTTTACGAAATTTTTAACACCTTCAAATACTGATTTGGCTTCACTTTGAAGTAAGTTCATTTTCCAGTTTCCTGCAATAATTGGTTTTCTTGACATAATTTTCTCCTTATTTTCGTGGCGGGATAGGTATTCCGCTCTACATATATCTGACAATTAAATTATATTAGGAAAAAATTTTATTGCAATTATGCGCTATTTAATTTATTGCTCATTTGAATCGGTTAATTTTTCTTTAAGAATTTTACAGGCAGCTTCCGTCCTGTTTGAAACTCCAAGTTTTTTCATAACTGATGTCATGTGAGCTTTTACGGTATGAACGGTTGTAAACATCTTTGAACCGATTTTTTTATTATTATAACCTTTGATAATATAATTAATTACTTCTTTTTCTCTTTCAGTAAATTTTTCCATAAAAATCACCTCCAAGAAAAAAATTAGCATACAAAAAAGAAAATACTTTAATAATATTCCGTATTTTAATAAATCTAGACTTTGGTATACCGATATTCGATATACTAAAGTCTACACTTTACAAAAATAGGGCATGCCTGTAAAAAAAATAAACAAATAAAATAAAAAGATGCTCAATATATTTTTTAAAATTATTCATTAAACAATTTTTCGTTTTTTTGTTTTAAATTATCCGTTATTTCGTTGTAATTTACTGTTGTTGGTGTAGGTTTTGAGGTTTGGATTATATCAAGAAATGCTTTTGCATTTTTTGGTTTTTTGCCGTCAAGAATTGCGTATGCCGTATCTTTTCGTGCAGGAACTATCAAACCGCTTGAAGTAAATCTTTCACTGCTTGATTTTGATGCCAGATATTCAACAAGCATAAAGGCTTCTTTTTTGTGTTTGGAAGATTTTGTAACGGCCCAGCCTGATGCATCCATAGGAACTACACTTCCTGATTCACCGTTCGGAAAATTTATTACATCCCAGTCAAATGTACATTCTTCCCTGAATTTCGGCACCATCCATCTGCCTGACAAATACATTCCCAAACGTTTTTGCAAAAACATTTGCGCCATTGTTGCACTTGCACTTTCGGATTTTTTAGGTGCAACATGGTATTTGTTTCTTAAATCGGCATAAAATCTCAAAGATTTCTGACTTTCAGGTTTATCAATTTCATCAGGCAGAATTCCTCCGCCGTTACTCATAAAATACGGAAGATACAACATTGGATTTTCTTCAAAATTTATCCCGAAAACACCATTTCCTGACAGTTTTTGAGCAATTTTCAGAAAATCATCAAGTGTCCAGTCAGAAGTCGGATAGGGAATACCTTTTTCACGAAACATATCCTTATTATAAAAAATTATAAGGTTTGAAACATCACGGGGAATTGCATATAATTTATCGTTCCATGACAAAGCATTCAGGGCTTGAAGATACATCACCCCATTCCAACCTTCCCCGTCCGGTGAAGGAGTATTTGCCAATTCAAATTCTTCCAGCACTCCTGCGTTTGCATAAACAGGAAGATAAAGATTGTTTATAAAAATAACATCAGGTGCAGTATTTGATGCGAAAAGAAGATGAATTTTTTGAAAATAATTTTGGGGTATATGCATAAAATCGACTTTTATATCAGGATTTTCTTTTTCAAAATCCGACAAAATCGGTTTTAAGATATCAATTTCAGATTTAGATCCCCAGCTTGCAAACTGAACAACGGTTCGGTTATCTTTTGGAGCACAGCCGCAAAGAAATAATATAAAAACAAGGCATATTAAAAATTTCTTCAAGCCCCCTCCCCGAAATCAAAGATTTCTGTCCTCCCTCAAGGGGAGAATTTTATAATTCTATCAATACACCCATTTTGTCATCATTGACTTCAACCAGTGATTTAAATCCGCCCGCTTTTACCATATAAACATTTGCGTTGTCATGTCTTACCTGAATCGGATTTGTAATATTTCCGTCAAATTTTTTCAAAACAAATACTTTGTCTTTGACTTTTCCGACCAATGAATTTTTACCGTTCTTGTTTACAAGGTAAATTCCTTTGTCCTGTCCTATTTTAAAACTTGATTTTACAATTGTACCTTTAAAATACGTGCTGTTCTTTGATTTTTCAATCGGGTTTGAAACCGTATTTTGCGGTACTTCATCATTTTCCCGTACAACAGGAATTTTTGGTGTTGTTTTAATTTCTTGTTTTTCTTCGTTATCCTTAATACTGAAGAACTCATCAACAGATGACATTATATAATCACTTGGTTCATAGGTAATTCTTCTTCTGTCAACATCAGACACCTTTAAATTTGCACCTTTTAAGTTTCTTTTATTTGCAAATAACGGTGATTCGTCAAGTTCAATGGTTTTTTGTTCATGAAGCGGAATTTCATTTTCATATCTTTTAAATCTGCTTCTTCTGTTTCTGCTGGTCATTTTCAAAGAATTTGCAGTATTGTCAAATGCTTTCAGTTTAATTGTTTGGTTAATTACATTGTCTTCACTTTCAACAATTTCCGGTTCAATATTCAATTCTTCAAATTCATTGAAATCATTAACCTTTTCAGTTTCTTTTAGCATTTTCTCTAACTCCGCACGTTTCTTATCAATTGCCGATACAGAAGGTTTCTTTATAAATGTATAGTGACCTTTTTTGTTTGCTCTTGCAACAGGTGTTGCAGACTTATCCAGATACAATTTATATTTTTCTTTCCATGAAAGTTCACTATTATTTAACATATTATCATAATTTTCAGATACATTCAAATCAGGCTGAGGAATATCGTCCGTTGAAGAAATTGCAGCATTTTCCGTTTTTTTACCGAGTTTTGAAATCATAGTAACGGCAATAATTGCAAGCAGTACAGCTCCGGCTGTCTTTGGTAATTTCGAAGGTATTTTATTAACTGCTTTTTTTACCTTTCCTTTTATCTTAGACATTAAAGTAACTTTCGGAGCAGCAGGCATTTCCGTTATTTCCTGAACTTCCTCATTAACAACCGGTGCAGGATTTTCCGGAACGGTATCAGGTATTTCTTCCATTGATTCCATTCTTATTTCATTCTTTAATTCTGCAAGATGAGCTTTTCTGGTGTATCGTTCCAAATCTTCCCGAGAAACTTCATTTAATTTTATGTCAGGTTTGTTAACCTTTTCGGCTATCGGTTTTTGAGGTTCTTTAATTTCCTGTTTTGTTACTTGCGGAGCTTTATTCACCGTAACTTCGGTTTTTTGTTCACGTATAACAGGTAATTCAGTCATACTTACCGCAGTGCTTACGGAATTTCTTACAGTATTTGCCTTTGCAATCAAATTATTATATTCGTTTTGTTCAGATGTAATGGGAGCACTCTTTGTTGTTCTTGTTTTTATATCAAGCGGTTTTGTTGTAATGAGCGTAACTTTTGTATATCCGCCTGAAGTATCATCAACGGTTTTTACATCAACACTCTGAACTAAATCATTTACTCCTGCCAAATTTGATGCTCTGTAACCCGTACTTTTGACTTTTGGAATAAGGATTACGTATTTACTGTCGGATTTTTTTCTTACTAATACATTTTCACCGTAATTTTCGGTTGTTACAAGAGTAATGTCAACCGAATTATCTGATGCTCTTTTCAAATCCAGTTGCACCAAACTGTTGTTGTCCGCTGAATTGACAACAGGTGCACAAAGTGCTAAAGACAAAGCCAAACTTATTATATACGATTTTTTCACTGCCATTTTTCCGATAATTCTTCCACTTTATATTATATAATAACCAAGCATAAAAAAAATTGCTAATTTGTAAAAATTTTATGCTTTTTATGTTACAATATGTGAAGATTATAAAACAAATTTTTAGGAATTGTAATAGTATGAAAAGTGGATTTACGGCAATAATAGGACGACCAAATGTAGGCAAATCTACATTATTAAATCAAATTCTGGGGCAAAAGATTGTTATAGCAACCGATAAAGCTCAAACAACACGTAAAAGAATAAAAGGAATTTACACAACAAAAGAGGGGCAAATTGTTTTTATAGATACTCCGGGAGTTCATAAACCGTTAAATAAATTGGGCGAATTTCTTCTTGATGAAGCTAAAATTGCCGTTCCTGATGCTGATTTGATATTATTTTTGGTTGACGGTTCCGAACCTGCAGGAAAGGGCGATAAATGGATTGCACAAAATATTCTTAAAACCGATATTCCTGTTATTATTGTGATGAATAAAGTTGATAAAGTTAAAAAATTAAGTAAAATTGAAGAAAATCTCTTAACTTATAAATTGTTATTTGAAAAAAATTATCCCGTAGTCAAAATTTCCGCAAAAACAGGCAGAAATACCGATACTTTAATAAAAAACATTTTCAAAAATTTACCTGAAGGTGAAATGCTTTATCCTGAAGATGTTGTAACGGAAGAATCCATGCGTGATGTAACCGAAGAAATCGTCAGAGAAAAGATTTTGCTTAATACATCTGATGAAATACCTCATTCCGTTGCGGTAAAAATTGAAAGTTATATTGAAAATGACGACATTGACAGAATTTATGCAACAATTTACTGTGAAACCAAAAGCCAAAAAGGAATTTTAATCGGAAAAGGCGGTAATCTTCTCAAAAAAATCGGAACGGAAGCAAGGCAGGATTTAGAAAAAATTACGGAAAAAAAGGTGTTTTTAGGGTTAGAAGTTAAGGTCGAAAAAGATTGGCGCAAAAAACAAAGCGCACTAAAAGATTTCGGATATAACCAAGAATAAATTTTAAAAAACATTCCTAATAATAAAATCCGTCAGTTTTAAATCTGTCTATTACTTCCTGTAATTGTTCGTCTGAGCAGACATAAAAGAAATATCTGCAAGCTAATTACCTACACACAAGTAATATCCATAACTCGATCTCTTATCAGTTGCTAACTCATGGCCATTGTCAAAAACCTTCTGCCACGCATCAGGTGCAACCATATAACCTTGTGGCTTTCTCTCTGTGGACGACCAATAGTAGTGAGAAGTAGATAAACCTAAACCATCAGCATGGGAGTCATAAATAAGTCTTAAAGTTTCTATATCCGGCAATTCCATGCCACCTGATTGGCATCCGTTGACGGCGGATTCCCAACTCGATACACTTCCTTTATCTACAACACAACCAACACCTGAAATTTCAATGCTATTTGCATATTTTGAACAATCGGGACCGCCTTTGCTGAATTTTGCACTCTTAAAACTTCTTATATCCCTTTTACTTCCTTCTTTTTCGCTATTTGGACTTTTCCCGCCGTTTACGTCCATGACAAAATCTATCGCTCCCGTTACTGTTGTTGTGTATTTAGGAAGTCCTTCTGTCCATTTAACTTTATCCCCTACATCTATTGCAGGTGCGTCAGGATTATAATTCAATATAATCGAAGCACCGTCTGCTAAAATCAACCCAACATTATTTGATTCCGATTCCAACGATAAATGTTTTCCTGTTTTTGCCTGACTTACTTCATATTCTTCATCATCACCTGTTGTTACTTTTTCTGTCGGCCAACA
>JAGBOW010000065.1 GCA_017633675.1 bacterium
ATGAAAAAATTAATAAAGAATACAAAACTGGCAACGTCAAAAGTGCCATAGAGCTTTGCCAAATCGGTTTGCAGGAAGATCCTACAAATGCGGATTTGCATGTCAGACTGGGCGATTTATATTTGGCATGGCATTTGGATATTTACAATTCATGCCAGTATATTGATGAGGCGATTACGGAATATCAAAGGGCTTTAGAAACCTATATTGATTCTGCCGAAATTTATTTCAAAATCGGTCAGGCACATTATTTTAAAGGAGATTTGGATAAAGCCGTAAATTACCTCGATATGGCGATTTCAAAGGATAGCAAACTCGGAAAGGCATATTATCTTTTGGCGGAAACTTACACAAAAAAAGCAAGATTTGTTGATGCGGTAATGTTTGCTAAAAAAGCAATAAAGGCTATGCCTTTGAGAAATTCCTGTGCACACTTTTTGCTTTCAAATTTGTACAATGTATCTTCCGCAAGAAGTTTTAAAAATTGGATGCTCTCAAAATGGGAATATATTTTGTCGGTTTTGACTCTTCCGTTTGATAAAATTGCACTTGGAAATGCAGGGAAAGCGATTTCTTATGTAAAATTTTTACCGATGCTTGTTAAAGGTGCATATTATTATCAGACAAATCAAATGCATGAAGCTTTGAATGTTTATTCTGATGCTGTTGACAAAGCTCCCGGATTTGTTCCGCTGTATTGCCTGCTTGGTGAAATATACAGATCATTGGGACAGTTTGATGATGCTATTACCGAATACAAAATGGCTATTTGGCTGGATAGTTTAAATATCCCTGCTTACAGACATCTCTGTCAGGCATACGAAGAACAGGGAGATTATGATAGTGCGGTTGAAATTTATGAAAAATTAATTCAGATTATGCCGAACATGCCTGATGTTCATTCAAATTTGGCAAATATTTTGTATGTAAAAGGTGATGTTGACGGAGCGATTTCGCATTTTCAGACTGCAGTTACTCTAAATCCGAAAAAACAATGGACAAGCATTGTTAATCAAACTTTAGGTTTTGTTTATCAGGAAACTAAGCAGGATTTGAATGCCGCAATCAGCTCATATCAGAGTGCATATTTGCAAACCCCTAAGGATATTGATATTTATATAAATTTAGGCAGTGCTTTTTATGATAAAGAAGATATTGAAAATGCTCTGCAGGTTTACAGAAACGCACTTGAGCTTGACCCGAATAATGCAAAAATACATTGTAACTTAGGATTTTTGTACTGGGGAAAAGGCGATTTGGAAGAAGCTTTGAAGGAATATCAACTGGCGATTGATTTTGATCCTAATTACGATATTGCATACAACAATATGGGTGTAATTTATCTTGACGATTTGGGCAGAGTTCGTCAGGCAATAGATTTGTTCACAAAATCAGTTGAATGCAACCCGAATTATGCATTGGCTCATTTTAACCTTGCAAGAGCAATTTCTATTACTGGTGATAAAATCGAAGCTGCAAAATTGTATCAGATAGCCCAGGATATAAATAAAATCACAAACGAAATCGACCCTCAGGATATTTTGGATAAGATTAACGATTTGTTTAGCTAGAAACTTTACTCTCGCCCATGAGTGGGAAATATAAATTGCAGGCAAATTTTATTTTTACGGGTTTTGGTATAAATAAAAGAGGAAAAATTTATGAAAGCACAAGCCGTATCAGGACAAAATTTTGAAGGAAACATTATATTTGTAGATAAAGTCAGAACAGCACCGGAGCGCATGCTGGAAAGATATTTAATGCAAAATCTTGGTGGAAGCAATTTGAACAGACTTAGTAAACTGGTTGAAGATTTACCTTTTGATGTTTTTATCTCTCGTAACGAAGTTCGCACTAATTCATTAAATATTTCAGCGGGAGAGAGTTTCTATGATGTATTGTTAGGCAGATGTCCGCAACAGTATGTTGTTGTAAAAAATAATCAGGAAATTCCGAAACAATTGGGGAATATTATCAACGCAGTACGTGATGTCGTAAACTCGTACTCAAAACAACTTGAAAACAGAGCTAAAATTTTAGAAGATATAAAGAATTATTCATTTACAAAATTTGAACAAGCATAATATTTCAATTTTGTAAAGAATTTGTCCGAAATACGATTATAGCCTATCATATTAATATGAGTAAAATTGTTGTTGTAGATGACGAAAAAATGGTCACTTCGGCTTTTAAGGCGTTGTTCAAGGTCGAGGGGTATTCTGATGTTCATTTATTCAACAATCCCAAAGAAGCTGTAGAATTTTTAAAAACCGAAACCCCGGATTTGATTATTTCTGATTTTATAATGCCCGAAATGAACGGTTTAGAGTTTTTGACGGAGGCAAAAAAACTTCACCCCGAAGTCAGTATGATTTTACTCACAGGCTACGCTGATAAGGAAAACGCAATCAGAGCGATTAACGAAATCGGGCTTTATAAATATATAGAAAAGCCTTGGGATAATGATGATTTATTAATGAATATAAAAAACGGGATAGAACGCAGTCATTTGCTCCAAAATCTTCGTCAAAAAATTGCGGAGCTTGAAGATGCCAAAGCGCAGTTAAAAAAATATTCGGAAGATTTGGAAAAAATCGTTGAAGAACGCACAAAAGATTTGAGAGAGGCTAACAAAAAGTTAGAAGGAATAATCAATTTTTGCGCTGACGGAATTGTTATTTTGGACGGTGCGGGAAACATTTTGCAGGTCAACCCTGCCTGTGAAAACCTTACGGGCTTGTCAGAAAACACCCTCTGCAAAAAGAAATTCCAAGAAATCGCATACTCAGACAACAAAGAACAAAATTCAGCAAAAGAAAATAAAACTGGCGAAATCTTCGGGCTTGGAGATGAAAATTCCGAAGTTATACTGAGAGATTATTATGTAATAAATTCTCTGAGCGGAATTCATACACCTGTAGAGATTAATTTTGCGGTAATTTCTGATGATAATGATAAATATGTCGGAGTAATCAGAGATGTAAGTGTTCAAAAGGAAACCGAACGCTTGAGAGATGATTTTATTGCCACTCTTACGCATGATATGAGAACACCACTTTTGGCGGCAATTCAGACGCTCAAATATTTCCTTGAAGGTGCAATCGGGACTTTAGATGAAAAACAAAAGGTTCTTTTATCAACAATGTTACAGAGTAACGAAGATTTGTTAGGGTTGGTCAATGCGCTTTTGGAAGTTTACAGATTTGAAAGCGGAAAATTAGAGCTCTGCAAAACGAATTTCTCGGTAAAAGATTTGATAAATCAGTGTTTTAAGGAATTAAAACCGCTTGCTGAAAACAAATCTATTGCGTTTAACCTGAACTATGAAATTGACGGCGATATTTGTATATATGCAGACAGGGCGGAAATCAAGCGTGTAATAACGAATTTGTGCGGAAATGCAATAAATTACACAAACAAAAACGGTGAAATAAATGTTTTGGCAAAAATTCAGAACGGAGATTTTATTTTCTCTGTATCTGATAACGGAAACGGCATTCCGCAAGAGGATATTCCGAATTTATTCAAAAGATTTTCACAAGGCACAATGAAAAAACGTTCGACGGGAACAGGATTGGGATTGTATTTGTCAAGACAGATTATTGAGGCACACGGAGGAAAAATTTGGGTTGACAGCAAACTTGATAAGGGTAGCGAATTTTCGTTTTTGCTGACGGATATTGGGGAAAAATAATGGCTAAAAAAGTTAGAGTATTAATTGTAGAAGATCACGATATGGCTCGAATGGGGCTTTCCGTAATATTGGGAAATAATGAGAATATAGAAATTGCGGGAATGTCGGCTGACGGGCAAGATGGAGTAGATAAAGCGATTTCCCTGATACCTGATGTTGTAATTATGGATATCGGACTTCCGACAATTGACGGAATTGAGGCTACAAGAAAGATTAAGACAATTAATCCTGATATAAGAGTTTTGATGTACACCTCCCGTGAGGGTGATGACGATATTTTTGATTCGTTTAAAGCAGGTGCTGACGGATATATTACTAAAGGTGCAACGGCAGAACAGACAGTTTCGGCTGTAATTGCTGTTTCTGAAGGGGTTGCCTGGCTTGATCCCGCTATTGCCCGTGTCGTTTTGACAAACATAAGGCGCGGTAGTGATAATTCCGAAAGAAAAGGGGAAGTAAATTATCAATTGGGCAAGAATTTATACGGCTTAACCGAACGTGAAATGGACGTTTTGGCACTAATCGTTGACGGTTATACAAATCCTCAGATTTCGGAAAAATTATTTATCACAATTTCGACTACAAAAACTCATGTTCACAGTATTTTGCAGAAGCTTTATGTTACAAGCCGTTCCAAAGCCGTATCTATGGCTATGAAAGAAGGACTTGTATGATTGATTTTCATGCACCTGATGTAAAACCTCCTAAGGTTAATATTGTTTCTCCCAAAAAAGATTACAATCAAAAAGAAGCGAAATATCTTCATAATGTCAAAAAACAGGACGAAAAAGAAAAGTTTGAAAAAATTAAACTTAACCGTAACCCGTCAGGCTATATGACAACGGAGGAATATGAACTTCTTTCCGTACCTCAGGACAGAATGAAGATGGAGTTTGATGTTCCGAAAACTCCTACTCCTGCGGATATGTATTATGTACCAAAACCGTCTTATAAAATAGTAAAGTACAATAATCCTCCGGGAAGTCCCGAATTAACGATTTATCCGTCATTATACAAAAATTTTCAACAAAATTCGCAGGGAATAGTTTCGCCTGATTTTAAAAGACTTGTTTATCCGTCAATTTATTATTACCCGAACAGCGGTTCTACCGCGTGTGATGTTTTTGTGATTATGCTTGATGATGCTCAAACAAACAAAGACAAAATTTTAACGGCAAACACCGCACACAGATTGCCTGAACCCATTTTATCAACAGATAAAGATAATTACAATTACTATATGTTCAGGACAATTACTCCGGTTGATTTTTCCGCTGACGGAACAAAAATTTTATTAAAAGAAAAAGTAGGAAACACACGTGACGGTATGTGGAAAACTACTCCTTTTGTTTATGATTTTGAAACGGAGACATTATATGATTTAAAAGCAATAAGAGAGGCTGTTACATACTACTGGCGGGGTTTAAAAGATCTTAATCTGGGTGATAAGAGATGGGATATTTATCCGTTAGGTTTCAGTCAGGAAAATCCTGATTGGATTGTTGTTAATGCTTATGCTTATACAGGTGAAGTTCCCGTAAATCTTGGTACTTGGACGATAAATTCACTTGGTGAAACTCCGCGAATTATCTCAACGGGAGATGCAGATGTTAACATAAGCATGAACGGGTATAAATTGGTGAAAGACGGTGTAGAACCTCCTATGATTACCAAGAAAGAAGAAAAACAGCTTAAACATGTTGAAAAGGCCGTTGCAAAGCAGAAAAAAGCCGAAGATAAAGCCGAAGTAAAAGAACTTACAAAATCCTATAAAGCTAAAATTAAAGAGATAAATACTGAATTTAAAGAATCTCAAGCTGATTACAAATTAAGACAAAAAATTGAAGGTTCAACCGAAGGAACCGATATAGTTGAACGCTATAATGAAATAAAAAAACAAAATGCCATAAAAAAACAACAGCAGCTTGAAAAACAAAAAGCAAGAGAACAGAAACGTATTGAAAGACAAAAACAAAAAGAACAAAGAGCTTTAGAAAAAGCAAAGAATAAGAATAATCAGGAAACCGAAGAAGAAACACCCGTTGAAGTTCCTAATAATGAACCTGTATAGCTAATTTTAATTTTTCGTCATGCGATAATTTTTTAATCCTTGCTTCCTCTTTCATTGCATCAGATTTGTTTTCAAATTCTTTTTTGTAGACTATTTTCACGGGTTTATTTGCGCGGGTATATTTTGCCCCCTTTCCCGAAAGATGTTTTTGAAATCTTTTTTCAACGTCATCAGTATATCCGCAGTAAAACGTATTATTTTCAGTCAATAAAAGATATGTATAATACATATTTATATTTAAATACAAAATCGACGATTTATTTAACCGCCGATTAATGGATATTTTCAAGTCGAAAAGTCAATAAGGTGATATGGCGGTAAGACCGAATAATAAAATAAGTGTCTTCAAATTTTGTTTAACTGATTCATTTAAAGAACTTATCGCCTTATTGCCTTATAGCCCTATCGTCATTATTTAGCACATTGAAGTAAATCCGCCGCAGGAACAACTTCCGCAATCTCCTCCTCCGGAAAATGAAGCCCCGCAATCACCACTGATTGTAGATACAGCATTTGAAAAATCACTTAAAAAGCCTCCGTATGCAACACAATCCCCGCAATCCGAATACAAAGAATAATCAACGGAAAACGGATTGCTTGAAGAAAATTCATCATAACAATCTGCGGCAAACAAACTTTGAAATCCGCCCATAGCAAGAGAACCTGCCGTTTCTACGGATTCCGAACTCTTTGGACAAAGAACTCCATGCAACTTATTATCGGAATTGTTTTGATTTGATAATATACCGTTCATTAATGCTCCTCGTTATACATTAATAAAAAAAAATCTTTGTGCCGAATTTCAGTATGCTTAAATCTTGTTACAAAAATTAATAAAATTTTATCAATTACACAATAAGCTTATACTTTACAATTGCGATATATTTTTATATAATTTAATCGGAGGTGTTTATATGGAAGATTTAAAGGTAGTTATAGGCTCTGATCATGGCGGATTTCATTATAAAGAAACCGTAATTGATTATTTAAAGGCAAGAAATATAGAGTTTTATGATGTCGGAACATATACCAGAGAGTCTTGTGATTATCCGGTAATTGCAAATGACGTAGCCGGACGTGTCGCTTCAGGAGAATTTAACAGAGGAATTTTAATTTGCGGAACGGGTATCGGAATGTCAATTGTTGCAAATAAAGTAAAAGGAATAAGAGCAGCATTATGTGGAGATACTTATTCCGCAAGAGTTTCCAGAGCACACAACAATGCGAATATTCTGTGTCTCGGTGAACGTGTAATAGGAGAACATCTTGCACTTGATATTGTTGATATTTGGTTAAAAACAGGTTTTGAAGGCGGAAGGCACAAACGCAGAGTGGATATGATAGAATGAGGGCGATAAGGCGACAGGTTATTTAATGTGATAATTGTTATTAAATTTCGCAAAATATTAAATTGATAAGGTCTTATCGCCATAATAGGAAAATATATGACTACAAACGATACAGATTCAAAAAAGCTTGCGTGTGTTATTGCAAGGACACTTGATGATAAATTAGGTAAAAATATTACGATATTAAATATAAGTAATGTTTCATCTTTAGCGGATTATTTTGTTATTGTAACCGGTGATTCTACACCTCAGGTAAAAGCATTAATGAATAATACGAGAGAGCGAATTAAGGAATGGTTTTCACGCTTACCCGTAAGAATGGAAAATGATGTCAAGAACCGTTGGAATTTACTGGATTACGGTGATGTTGTGGTACATATTCTGCACAAAGAAGAACGAGAAACCTACGCTATAGAAAAATTTTGGAATAACGCATTCAGTATATCCGAAAATGAATGGAAAGAACTCTCACAGGAATATAAAGAATATTAATATTTCTCAACATATTGCAAAATATTAAGAAAAAATATAGAATAATTATATGAAGGAATACTATGTTGAAAAGATAAGAGAGTTGACGACATTGAGAACAAGCCTTTTCACTGCTATTATAATTTTGACGGGCGGTATGGTTGGTTTATTTTTTACAGATGCTAATTTGATTTTACGGTTTGCTCTTTTTATTTTAGGATTACATTTTGATGTAGTATTTTTAAATAATATGATTTCGACACATAATGATATAAGAAAAACTTTGGAGGAATTAAAAAATGGGTGTAAATGAAATAATGGCAATAATATTTTGTATAGTTTTGTTTATAATGGGGCAGAAATTGGACAGAGCACTAAAAAGTTCATATAGTAATGATAATAACACTTTAAAGGGAAATAAATAATGAACAGAGAAGAAGTTAACACAAAAATTAATGATTTAGTAATGGCAATGGCAAAAGATCCGCAAAATATTGACAATTACCACAGATTGTCTGAACTTTATCTTTTGCTTGAGGACTACAACAGAGTAATGTCTGTATTGGAGAGTCTTTTGACAATAAAACCTGATGATGTTCAGGCTCTTATCGGTATGGGAACAATGTGGTTTTATGAAAAAGATTTCAGGAAATCGCTTTCATACTATAACAGAGCATTAGAGATTAACCCGAAAAACTACCTGATTTATTATAATGTAGGTAATGTTTTTGCGGAATGGAAAAACTTTGACAAAGCCTTATTCTATTATGACAGGGCAATCGATTTAAATTCTACAAACCCTGAAATTTATAATGCGATTGCGCTTTTATATCAGGATCATGAAGATTATATTGAAGCAAAGGCTTATTACGAAAGAGCTTTATCTTTAGATCCGGAAAACCTTACCGCATTAATAGATATGGGTAATGTATGTTTCAAATTATTTGACTATGAAACAGCTTTGGAATTATACAAAAAAGTATTTGTACTTAACCCCGATAACAAAATCGTTGCAATTTGTATCGGAAACACGCTTACTCTTATGAGAGAACGTGAACAGGCATATAATTACTTTGAACATGCTCTCAAAATGGAAGGTGATAATTATAAGGCTTATATTTGTTATGCTATTGCACTTTCTGAATTTGGGGAATACGATATGGCTGTTGAAATGTATAAAAAAGCAATAGGTGTTCAGCCGAAAGAAATTGATGCTCAGACACTTCTTGCAAATCTTTATACAAACTTCAACTTCCTTGATATGGCACTTGATTTGTACAAAGAATGCTTGCATTTGAAACCGAACAGTGCTGAAACATATATGCTTTTAGGTAATGCACACTATATGAAAGGCGAAATCGAGCAGGCAATCGGTTCATACAGGTCATCAATTAACATTGCACCTGAAAATGATGAATACAGACTTGTTTACACTCAGATTTTAGATGAATATATTGACAAAAAACGTAACGGAGAACCCGTATGAGGGAAGAACCCGCGTTGATTGAAAGAATTATTGCACCGCTGTCTTACTTAACTATGGGGATGGCGGGCTTTATTTGGTTAATAATCGGGTTATTTACGGGAGCAAGGTTAAAACATTTCTTGCAATACCATATTTTTCAGTCTATATTTTTATCACTGGGATTTACTGTAATCGCTTTGTTTTTGGGCTGGATTTCAAACATATTGAGTGTAATTCCGTTTATTAATGTAGTTGTGGCTCAAATTTCGTTTTTATTAAATATGCCTTTGCTTTTCGGGTATTCTTTCATACAAATCATAATTTACGGATTAATGATATACCTTGCAATAACTTCATTTGTAGGAAAATACAGCTATATTCCTTGGATTTCGGATATAATTGACCAAAATGTTTCGGGATAGTACAATCTATGCAATCTTCACTTCAATTTCAGCACCCAAACCACGTAAAATTTTCATTGTCGTATCAAAACTCGGTTGAACTTTGCCTTTTAGTATATTAGACAAATTTGAACGATTCATTTCTAAATCTTTCGCAAACCGGCTTATGGTTGTACGAACTTTTACAACTCTTTCCAATGATTTAAAAAACAAAGTATAATCACCGTTCTTTGCATATTCTTCAATATTCAAACGTAAATAGTCCTTTTGATATTCATTATCTTTAAGAACTTCTTGCATGTGTTTTTCGTGAGTTATACCTCTCTTTAATATTTCTTTTTTAATTTTCATATTTTATTCCTTTATTTCTTTAATTATATCTTTTGCTTTTTGAATATCTTTTTTTTGTGTTGATTTATCGCCTGCGCACAAAATAAAAACTATTACAGATGTTGTGTAATATATAATTTGTTTCATAATTTCGTTGTATGACATAGCATACAATATGTCAATGCCTTAGATTTTTAACGAAAATATTCTATTCCATTTCCGTCAAAACTATCGCATTTTATGACATTTCCCATACATACATTACGGTTAAACTTCCATTATTATGGTTTTAATATAATAAAGTTGATATAACCAAAAATTTTTGATATTTTATAACCATGAATAAAATAAAAAATTTCACGGATAAATACGGATATCCGATAATAACAGTTCTTGTGATACTGTTCTTTTCGTTCTGGTGCGGTCAGCATTACGGATCTTTGTTTTCCGACAGAGGCAGGGAACTTCTTATTCCCGAAGAAATTTTGAACGGAAAAGTACCGTACAAAGATATTACACTAATTTATTTTCCTCTGGGATTTTACATTAATGCACTGTTTTATAAAATCATGGGGGTATCTCTAAATACACTTCTTACAACACAAACTGTTTTGTCTGTTTTATATATGCTCGGGTTTTATTTTCTTTCCAAAGAATTTTTAAGTAAATCAACATCTTTCCTGCTGACTCTTTTTATTATTTTAAGCTGTATATTTGCTCCAAACGATTTGTTCAGCATGATTTTTCCCTATTCATATGCAAGAACATACGGGATAATGGCATCATTCTTATGTGTGTTTTGTTTTATAAAATTATTTAAAACAGACAATATAAAATACTTATACATTTCTGCCGTTGCAACAGGTTTTGCTTTGAGCTGTAAGATAGAATTTTTGTCAACAGTATTATTCTTAATAATCGCATTATTTTTATACAAAAAATTGAATTTTAAACAATATCTTAAAATCTTTTTCTCTGTACTGATTTTTCCGATACTAACTGCAGGTATACTGATATATCAGGGAGTAACCCTAAACAATATTATTGATGCAATTAACTTCGGAATAAACTTTGCAACAACTGATGTAATGAGAGAGTTCCTTTCCGGTTCGGGACTTTATCCTTTAGGTATCAGTGAAAAAATTGAAACACTAAAGGTTGTCCTGCCTGTTTTAACGGAAATTATTCTTCTTTCGTTTATTGCATTCAAGCTTGATAAGCACTTCTCAAAACGATATTTTTCAATATTATTTATCCCGATTATTTTTTATTTTGGGTTTAATACATATGCCGTACAAACATTTTGGATATTGCTGCCTTATGCTGTATTAATAGTTTTTATAATATATTTAAAAGACAATTTAAACAATAATAAAACATTATTTATACTGTTTTTTGCAGCTTTGTTGTTTGGTCAGCGTGAATTTTTCAGATTGACACTGAATGCTTACGGTGTATATTCTTTCCCGTTATTTATATTAAGTTTATGCATAATGTTTGACAGATATTTTCCGAAATATTTTACAGGCATTGAAATTAAAAAATTTGTAAATTATATATTATTAATTTTAATAATTATCCAATTTAATATTCTTGCGCAACCGATTGGATTAAGGTCGGTACCAATAATTACCGAAAAAGGTACTATTTACACAAAACCGGAATTTGCCGATATAATAACTGATACAATCGGTTATATAGATAAAAATATAAGTAAAAACGAAACTATACTGGTTCTGCCCGAAGGTACGTTAATAAATTATTTAACCGACAGAAAAACGGATATGCACTGCTTTATGTTAGACAGATTATACCATGATGCCTATGGTGAAGAAAATGCAAAAAATATCATAGCAAATACAAACAGTGATTATATAATTTTGTTGAAAGGCTTTGATTTAAATAATTTTTACCGTCCGTACCTGTATAACAAAAAATCGACACTGTCTGCTAAATATATTTACCAAAATTATTCCAAAATTAAGCATTTTCAGGGTGTATATGATGACGTAATTATTTTGAAGAAAAAATAAAACTATTGCCATTATATTTTAAAATCTTTATAATATAGATATGGCAATTATACGACGTCTGAATTGTTTTGATACACACAGAATAAAAAAAATGATTGCATATCTTGGTAATAATGAAAAATTTTCACAAGATATAATGACTGAAGCTTTCACATTATTTCATTCTGTTTTACCTTTAAAATGTAAATTTCTGCCTGAAACTTATATTTTGCTGGAAAACGAAGAAATACTGGGACTTATTACGGTTGTTTCAACACCCGGAAATCCTTATAAAATAAATATTACAAGATTAATTTTTCGGCAAAATCTTTATGACACAGGTAAACAATTAGTTGAATTTGTTATTGCAAAATACGGGGCAAAAGGTGCTCAATCTTTTAGGGTTAATGTCGATCAATCCCATGATGATTTGTTGAATTTATTTATAAACGGCTGCGGATTCAGGCAGTGCAGTTATGAAAATTTATGGAAATTAGACAATTACATACCTGAAACCGCAACAAAAGCAAAATTCAGATGCTGCCAAAACTCTGATGCCGAACAAATTGCACATCTTTATAATAATGAATTAAAAAATCTTTATAAATTTTCATTAGAACGGAAAAAATCAGAATACACCGAACCCTTTTTTGCGGGTATGACAAATTTTTACAAAAACAGATACGTTTTGGAAGAAACTGTTAAACACAAAATTATTGCATACCTTTCTGTTACGACTTCCGATAATTTTAATTTTATAATCGATATGTCTTTGAATGATGCTTATAACATTTCTTATGACGAAGTTTTAAATTTTGCAATTTCACAAATAAAATTAAGAAAATCAAAATATTATGCATTTTTAAAACACAGGCAATATACGGCAAATGCGGATATTCTCGAAAAATATCTGCATGAGAGAAAATTGGATTGCATTCAAACCCAATGCATTTTAGTAAAAGATTTTTATAAGCAAATAAAACAACCGGAAAGAAATTTACAATTTTTCAGTTTCGGTGAAATTTCATCAATGAACTGACAACAATAAATTTTTAAACCAAGCTTTTATATTAAGCCTAACTTTATGTTAATTTTCTGTTTTGTTTGTGGTAGATTGTATTTGATAATAAGGAAAAATTATGTTTAGCACGGATACCGATTATGAAGTTGTTGTATTTTCAGTAGGCGATACAAAAGCCGGAACAAAGATGGGCAAATTGCAGTTAAAAAATTTGAGTGATGAAAGCACTCTAAACTGCATTTTATGGGAAGAAACCCTAAACAGGTTTGATGAAAAGATTTTCAGAACAGGAAATATAGTCAGAATAGTTTCCGCAACATTCAATGAAAAATACAACAATTGTCTTGTATCCGCACTTTCTTTAATAAAAGAAGCAAAATTAGGACTTGAAGAACAGGAAAGAGAAAAACTGTACAAAGAATTAATATCATATACAGACAAAATCCAAGACGAAAAATTAAAAAATTTTTTAACTTCATATTTTATAAAGCACAAAGACAGAATAAAAATTTCACCTGCTGCAAAATTAATGCACCACAATTATGTTGGAGGACTTATGGTGCATACTTTGGAATGTCTGAAATATGCCGAAGCAAATATGGATATCTCCGACTATAAATTTAACAGAGATAATATTTTGGGTGCCTGCATTTTACACGATATCGGTAAAATCTTTGAATACACAATTAATACGGAAACCGGTCTTATTGATTATGATGCTGCATTCCAAAAAGAATGGTTAACCCATTCTCAATACGGCTTTACAATTTGTATGGCAAACGGATTTAAAGAAATTGCAAAAATGATTGCAGCGCATCATGGCAGATCAGATTGGGGTGCAATTATTGATTTGGATCAAAAAGATTTGGAACCAGAACTGTACTTTATACACCTTGTCGACAATCTGTCCGCAAAGTTCGGGAAAATTAACGTTCATATTTTAGAGAAACAAGGAGTATAATTTTGGCAAAATTTGATGAAAAACATAATTACAGCGGAACGTTAATTTGTGTTGAGGGTATAGACGGTTCGGGAAAATCTACTCAACTTGTACTTTTGAGAGATTGGCTAAAATCAATCGGACAGGACGTGATATTTACCGAATGGAATTCATCTGAGCTGATAAGCCAAACCACAAAATTAGCCAAAAAGAAAAATATGCTTTCACCAAGAACTTTTTCGCTTTTACATGCTGTCGATTTTGCAGACAGATTAAAACAGGTTATAGCACCTGCATTAAAAGCAGGATTTATTGTCCTTGCTGACAGATACGCATATACGGCTTTTGCAAGAGATGTTGCAAGAGGCGTTGATTCTAACTGGGTTCGTGAAGTATATAATTTTGCCATAAAACCCGATTTGGCTGTTTATTTTGATATAGAACCAAAGGCTGCAATGGACAGAATTTGCGCAAATCGTGCTCCAAAATTTTACGAAGCGGGTATGGATTTAAAATTAAGCAACGATCCATACGAAAGTTATTTAATTTTTCAAGACAGAGTTACAAAAGAATATCAAAAAATGGTTGACGAATATGGCCTTATAAAACTTGATGCAATGGATTCTATACATTCAAAACAGGTTACAATAAGAAAAATGCTGAAAGAAGTTCTTCAAAGCAAAGGAGTGGAACTAAATGACGCAATTTAAAACAAAACACGGCTATGAAGGATTACTTATAGTTATTGAAGGAACTGACGGCTCGGGCAAATCCACCCAACTGGAACTTTTAAAAAAATCGATTCAGGCGCAGTCATACGGAGTAATGGTTTCCGAATGGAAAACGTCACGTCTTATCGCAAACGTTATTGATGATGCAAAAGAAAGAAATTTATTAAATGCGACGACATTCAGTCTTTTATATGCGGCAGATTTTGCCGACAGATTGGAAAATCAGATTATTCCGGCATTAAAATCAGGTTTTATAGTGCTTTTGGACAGATATTATTACACCGCACTTGCCCGTGATGTCGTAAGAGGACAAGATATCGAATGGGTTAAAAATCTTTATGATTATGCACCCGAACCGGATTTGGTTTTTTACCTTGACATGCCGGTTGATGTTCTGATGAAAAGAATTATCGGAACTACAGGTTTGGATTATTACGAAAGCGGCAGAGATATCGGATTTTCAACGGATTTTTACAAAAGTTTTGAAATTTATCAAAACAAATGTCTTGAACAGTATAATGTAATGAAATCGGAATATAATTTCAAAAGTATTGACGGTACAAAATCCGTCAAGGAAATTCATAAAATAATGAATGACGAAGTACAAAAAGTCCTTGATTCGGGTGTTTTGTTTTGACATTTTGTCATTCATAAATACTAAACCGCATAAATATCTTTTTAAAGCAATTATTTTACATATTTATTCAAATCCTGTTTATCTTCGAATGTTACTCTGCCGGGATATGCACGTTTTTTGCCGTTCTCTTTTATAATTATATAGAAGTATCCGAATGTACCGTCATCATTTTTATTTCCTAATGCGGTTCTTAAATTTTTCATATCAATATACTGAACTTTATCAATATCAAAATCTTTTGTTCTGTCATCAAGTGTCAAAGACTGATCCGAATTTAAAAGTACAAGTCTGATATTTGCGGATTTTAATTCCGCAGAAGAAATTTTTGCGGTATCATTATCTGTTTCAAGTGCTTTTAAAGAAGCAAATAGATCATCTTTGCTGTCGTTATATCCCAGAATATTTTCAACCGTCCAATTATTATCCGGAGAATCTTTTACCAATACATAATTTTTACCGTTAATATTTACAATATAAGGATCTAAAAAAGTTCTGACGGCAGAACGGGGTGTTGTAATGGAGGGAGTATTTAAAAGACTTATTCTTCCCGTAGCCAAACCTGCACCCGAAAAAAGAGCACTTACAAATTCCGAATTATTTGTATTTGAGTAACCCGTAATTTTTTTCAAACTTGGTGTACCGTTCATTCTGACGTACGTATTTGAATAAATAGGATTTGTACCCGTAGTCTTATACCACATATTACCGGCATTTGCAGGCAGACTGATTAATAATGCTGCGGATAATAAAAATGTTGTTCTTTTAATCATACTGATTTTCCTCCTTTAAAAATTCCTGACATTTACTGCTTTTTATCTTATGTTCTTTACAGCGTCTTTCCAAATTAGCTTTTTTGCGTTCTTTACTCAGTGCTCTCAGCTCCTTTGTCGTAAGTGTTGTTGAATAACAATTATGAATACAATGATAACAATTGTTATTATAATAATAGTTACCGTATTTGTTATAATAGTTATTGTTGTTATATAAAGTCGAATTACCCGAATTTGTATTTGGTGTTGATTTTATCGGAAACTTTGGGAAATCTGATGCTTTTACCGGAATTGCAACGAAAAACAAAACAGTCAGTATTGTAATACATAAATTTTTCATAATTTGTTTTCTCCATAAAATTCAAAATTTATATAACACTTTATATTATTATAACGAAAATAATTATAAATTGTTCAATAATTTATAAAATTTGTAAAGATATAAATTTTTATGGAATTATCCGTCAAAAATAAAACATAAAATCAATGTATTTTGGTTTTTTATGTTAGAATATCAATATAGGGAGATTATTTATGAAAAAAGCTTTAATTACAGGTATAACAGGACAGGACGGAAGTTATCTTGCAGAACTTTTGCTTGAAAAAGGATATGAAGTTCACGGAATGAAACGTCGTTCCTCATCTTTTAACACTTCAAGAATAGACCATTTATATCAGGATATACATGAAAACTCAAAATTCAAATTACATTACGGTGATTTATCCGACTCTTCAAATTTAATAAGACTTGTCCATGATATCGAACCTGATGAAATATACAATCTGGCTGCTCAGTCACATGTAAAAGTCAGCTGGGATTGCCCCGAGTACACTGCAGATAATGACGGTTTAGGTACACTCAGACTTTTGGAAGCTATTAGAATCAATAAATTTGAAAATAAAACAAAATTTTATCAGGCATCAACATCAGAACTATACGGTTTAATCCAAGAACCGATACAGAATGAAAAAACCCCTTTTTATCCCCGTTCTCCCTATGCCGTTGCAAAGCTCTATGCTTATTGGATTTGCGTAAATTACAGAGAAAGTTTCGGAATATTTGCATCTAACGGTATTTTATTTAATCACGAATCTCCGCGACGCGGTGAAACTTTTGTAACCAGAAAAATAACAATGGCTGCTACAAAAATCAAATTAGGTTTACAGGATAAATTATATCTGGGTAATTTGTCCGCAAAACGTGACTGGGGACACGCAAAAGATTACGTAGAAGGTATGTGGAGAATTTTACAGCAGGATAAACCGAATGACTATGTACTTGCAACAGGTGTAACAACATCTATCAGAGATTTTTGTAAAATGACTTTTGAAGAGTTGGGATATGACATAGAATTTATCGGGGAAGGGGTAAATGAAAAGGGTATCGATAAAAATACCGGCAGAATTTTAATAGAGGTAGACCCCAGATATTTCAGACCTGCAGAAGTGGATTTACTTTTGGGTGACAGTTCAAAAGCAAGACGGGAATTAGGTTGGGAACCGAAATATGACTTAAATATGCTTGTAAAAGAAATGGTTGCTTCGGATTTGGAATTAGCAAAGAAAGAAAAAACACTGAGAGAAAACGGTTATCAGGTTTTAATATCACAGGAGATATGATGAGTTTAAAAATCAAACAGAAAATAATTAATTTTATTAAAAATAAACTACATAAAAAAGTACATTACCCAAAAGCATCTATTGATACGATAATAGATGTATGTTATGTATTGGATACATTAATTGGTCATGGAAATATTAAAAACATTTTTGAATTTGGCGCAAGATACGGCGAAGACACGATTGAATTTGCAAAACGATATCCAAATACTCAAATATATTCCTATGAATGCAATCCTAATACTATTAAAAAATGTAAAAAAAATGTGTCTAAATATAAAAATATCAACTTAACAAATAAAGCAATATCTGATTGTATATCTGAATTAGAGTTTTTCTCCATAGATAAAAAACAGACAAAAACAACCCATGTTGACGGAAATCAAGGTGCAAGCAGTTTATTTAAAGCTTCTGGGAAATATCCCATAGAAAACTATGTACAAAATAGTGTAAAAGTTCAATCTACTACATTAGAACATGAATTAATCCTAAATAACATTGATGTAATAGATTTTATGTGGATGGATGTTCAAGGTGCCGAATTAAAGGCACTTATCGGTTTAGGCAACAAAATAGAAAATGTCAAAATTATATTGGCCGAAACAGAATATTTTGAGATTTATAAAGATCAACCGTTATTTAATGAATTGTGTGAATTTTTAGATAATAAAGGTTATAAATTTATAGGAAATTTAACAGAAAGTGAATATAGTGCTGATGCTCTTTTTATAAATACAAAATTCTTTAATATTGATGACGTTTTAAAATTGGATAAATCCAAAATTAAAAGATTAAATAAAGGCTTACAAAAATTTTTATACATAAAAGATTTTGATTTCTATAAATACCCAAAATATAATTGTTCATCAAACGAAAAAATTGATGTCATGATTCCAACTTGCACTAAAGATTTAAAAACTCTCGAAAAAACTATCGAAGGTATACGTAAAAATGTAAAACATCCGATAGAAAACATTTATATAATTTCACCACAAGAAAATATTAAAAACTTTGACAATTTACAAAATTGTATCTTGGTAGATGAAAATACTGTTCTACCAATAAATGTTTCTGATATCAATTATTATCCGCAAGGAATTGATAGAAGAGGTTGGATATTTCAACAACTATTAAAATTAAATGTTGATAATATTTGTAAAAATGATAATATACTTATTGTTGATTCTGATACTATTTTTTCAAGACCTCAAATTTTTATTGAAGATAACAAAACAATATTAAATTGTTCTGATGAATATCATATTCCATATTCTAAGCCAAATAAAAAATTACTAAATATGAATAAAAGATTTGATGTTTCATTTGTATCTCATCATATGCTTATAAATAAAATTTTTCTAAAAGAAATAAAGCAAAGAATTGAAAATGAATGTAATGAAATTTGGTATCAAGCAATTTTAAATTCACTTGATAATAATGAAATATCATCATTTTCTGAATATGAACTTTACGGCAATTATATGTATTATTTCCATAATGATAAAATTAAATTAAGATATTGGTATAATCTCAGTACAAATAATAAGGGGAATAGCACTGTTGATGGCAAAACAAAAAACTTATATAAAACTATTTCATATCATTCATATAATCAATAAAAAATCGTAAAAGAGAATATACAGAGGAATAGATTATACATTAAAAGCAACGAAAAAATAGCTCAAGAATATTTAAAACGGGGAATAATACAAATTTATAAAGAGGTAATAGAGAAATGATAGATAAAGACGTAAAAATTTATATTGCCGGACACAGAGGACTTGTCGGAAGTGCAATAAAAAGAGAGTTTGAAAAAAAAGGGTATAAAAATATAATTTTTAAAACACATTCTGAGCTTGATTTGACAAATTCGCAAGCTGTTACAGAATTTTTTGAAAAAGAAAAACCCGAATGGGTGGTTCAGGCAGCTGCAAAAGTCGGAGGTATTCAAGGGAATAGCTTATATCCCGTTGAATTTATGCTTGAAAATTTGAAAATCCAAAACAATGTTATTGAAAATTCATACAAAACAGGGGTTAAAAAACTCTTATTTTTGGGTTCAAGTTGTATTTATCCGCGTATAACTCCGCAGCCAATGAAAGAAGAATATCTTTTGTCCGACTATTTGGAGAAAACAAACGAAGGATATGCTTTGGCAAAAATTTGCGGGATAAAATTATGTAATTATTACAACAGAGAATACGGTACAAATTATATGTCGGTTATGCCTTGTAATCTTTACGGTATCGGAGATAATTATCATCAGCAAAATGCTCATGTTATTCCAATGCTTATAAGACGTTTTCATGAAGCAAAAGAACAAGGCTTAAAAGAAGTAACCGTTTGGGGAACGGGAACTCCGCGCAGAGAATTTTTATTTGCTGATGACCTTGCGGAAGCAGTTGTATTTTTAATGGAAAATAAAGATGCAAAAGATGTCGGAGAATTTATCAATATCGGTTCGGGAACAGATATGACAATAGATGAAATCGCTCAATTAATTAAAGAAACCGTAGGTTTTAAAGGCGAACTTGTATATGATAAAACAAAACCCGACGGAACACCTTTAAAATTGATGGATGTTTCAAAAATAAACGTTCTTGGCTGGCAAGCAAAAACCAAATTGAAAGACGGACTAAAAATTGCCTACCAAGATTTCTTAAAAAGATTTAGTTCATAAAATAATATGTAAATTTTTGTAAAATATACTCGCAAGACATACGAAATTCCTAAAGTTTAATCGGAAAAATACCGATTTAACAATTAAAGGAAAAGGATTTCTATGCGGGTAAACGGCACACAACCGAATAAATTTGAAGTTTTTCAGGAATTTTACTACGTTGTAAAAGGCGAAGAAATTACCTATAACCAAGCCGTTGAAATGTTCTTTAAAATGGACAATACAACGCATACCGAATTCTGCAATTATTACAAAGACAAAGTAAAATATATAGTTTCATGGGAGTATGAAACCGATATACTTGATGATTTTATTCTTGATGATGAAGGAAATCCGATAGTAATAAACCCGCCATACACAAACGTTACGGGCTACGGGCTTGATGTACACGCAAAAGAGCCTGAACGCGCAAAAAATGCAAACGGTTCGGATAAAACTCAAAAGAAAAAAGGCTGGTATAAAAATGACGAAGGTAAAATGGTGCGCGGGACATACGAAGTTGCGGTGTGGTCATCAAGTCTTACAAACTTAAACAAAGCATATATTAATCAAAAATATACCATAGAAGCTTATGGTGTAAAAAACGGATTAGAATTAGATCCGCAGTGGAGTCAGTATTCTCCTGAAGAAATCTTACAAATGGAAGATGACGGTGTAGATATTCCGCAAGAAATCCTTGATATAGCACACACTATTGCAGAAGGCTCGGGTGAAAATTACGAGGGTGGTGAAGATGAAGAAGGTGCAGGCAATCTGACTACAGAAAGAGAAACTTTTCTGGAACTAATCCCTAAAGCAGAAAAACACATTGACAAGCTGAACAAAAACAGAGAAAAAATCGACAACAAAATTGATGATATGCTTCAAGAAAATCAAAAAAGTCAAAAAGGTATTTTCTCAAAACAAAAAGAACAACTTGAAGAACTCAAAGAATATGAAAATAAAATCAGAGAATGGCGGCACTTACAGGATAAAATAAATAACGGTGAAGAATTAACCGATAGTGAAGCAAGAAAATATGCACAAATTACTGGCATGCTTCAGGACAGAAATTCTAAATCAAAAGATTTTGGTTTAGACAAAAACAAAATCACATTATCATTAAATGAAATAAATATTCTTGCAATTCTTGGCGAAAAACTTGCTGATGAAACTATAGAAATTGGCGATCAGTTAGCTGATTACATATCACAAGATAATTATAAAAGAACCCGTGATGAAGTTATGGGTGAAGTCGGTATGTTAAGAGGTATTGTCGCAATGTCAAACGGCAAATCTCTTGCAAAAGAAACATCCGTTATGGGTAATGAAGCAAAAGAATACACGGAAGAAGCTACCGGCACAGTAAGAGATATAGCCGGTGTTCTCGGAACTCAACAGATGTTATCTAATCCGAATGCTGTAGATGCAACTGATACAAAAGAACCGACAGAGGTTAAACAGGCTGAAAATGAAACCGCAGTTGAGGGTGAAGGCACAACAACCCCAAAAACAACCGATGATGACAAGCAAACCGAAGATGAAGCCGTTCAGGAAAAAAATAATACGGATGAAGAAGATTTTATAATAAATGACGAAAATGTTTTGAACTTAATAAAAGAAGACGAAGAAATTAATGCTGATTTAACAAAAGAGATTAAAGAAGCTTTAGATGCTTTAAAAATTGCAAAAGACGATAAAGATTTTGCAAAAAGTGCAAACAAAGTTATTG
Source organism: bacterium (assembly GCA_017633675.1). Lineage (GTDB taxonomy): Bacteria > Cyanobacteriota > Vampirovibrionia > Gastranaerophilales > Gastranaerophilaceae > Stercorousia. Next base: position 21,904 of record JAGBOW010000065.1, read on the forward strand.
ACAAAATGGTTCAAGAATTTGAAAAAGAAGAACAAAAACGTCAGGAAGAAATCAAGACAAAAGAACAGGAAAATAAAGAAGCTCAAGAAAGAATAGATGAGCTTAAAGAAGAAGGTAATAAAGAAAGCGAAAAAGCCGCAGAAAAATATGACGTTGAAGTAAAAGAAGGCGAAGATAACGAAAACAGCGAAAATAAAACAGAAATTGAAGAAAAACAAAAAATTATCAATCAAAATAATAAATATTTAGAAGCAATAAGGACCGAATCAAAAGCTGCAAGAGAAGAATTTAAGCAAAATACAAGAAGTACAAAAGAATCATTGGCACAATCAATACCCGAAGAAATAAAAGCTCGGAAAAGAGATGCGCAATATAAAGACGAAATTATTCCGGAGGCTGTTGAAAGACTGGCATTTACAAACAGCAGCGGCGGAACACTTTACAAGATGGGCAAATATCGTATAACTGTCGGAGTTGAATTACTTACACAAGCATTATTTGCACCTCACTTGAGAGAGCTCGGAATGTATCATATTACCAAAGGTAATGAAAGTGCGGCTATCGGAGCTGAAGCACAAAAAATATCAAATTCGGAAATTCCTAAAATTGCGGATAAAACTACAACTTCATCTGTCGAAAATGAAGGTCAGGCAATTGACGGCTTAAATGAAATTGACGTAATGATATCTTCCGTAACCGGAGAGCAAACTGAAGCCGAAAAAGTCGCAGCCACAGAAGAAGATGATAAAAATACAGAAGGCGGAGAAAACACTGAAGAAGGCGCAGATGATACTGAAGGGGCTGAAAATATTGAAGCCGGAGAAAGCAGTGAAGATGCAAATACAACCGGAGAAACTCGGGCAGTAACATTAAATGCGGCTCAAACTTCAGCAATTAACTCAGTTACAGATGAAACTGCAGAACCTGCAGCACCTGTAGAAGGTGAAAAACCGACGGACAAAACGGAAGAAACTCCGAAAGAAAATCCTGAAGAAAAAGCTGAAGAAGTTGCGGACGATATTGAAAATCCTGAAAATACGGAAGGTACAGACACAAATCAGGCATCAAAATCTTCCAAAAAAGAAGAGGAAAAAAGCCCCGAACAATTAGCATCAGATGCAACAAAACAAGAAGGACAGTTAAAAAAATCTACAGATAAACAAGAAAAAGAATTAAAAGATATTAACAGGAGCGGTAAAGCTGATGCAAAAGAATCTAAAAAAATAGAAAAAGATGAGAAAAAAGATGCCAAACAGCTTGAAAAAGAAGGTAAAAATCTCGAAGCCGAAATCAAAAAAGAAGAACAGGAGATGATTAAACTTATACAGGAATCACTTGCTGCAGCTCAAAAGCAGGCTGAATATCTGGCTCGTTATGAAGCATTAGTTGCAGAAAACGAAGCTATTGCAACAGAAGAAGAAAGCAAACAAAATTCCGCTCCGGTTCAAACTTCTCAACCCCAACAAAATGCGCAGCAATACGGCATGACAGGCGGCGCAACGACAGTAGCCGGAGGTGTTACCGTTATCAATAGTGCTCAGGGTTCAACTGCCGATAATCAGA
>JAGBOW010000066.1 GCA_017633675.1 bacterium
CTTTTATATTAAAATTAATTGTTCTTATTTTTTTACCTGTTTTAAGGTCATACTCATCAATAGATTTATATAAAACGTAGTTTGTTGTTCTGATTTTTTTACCTGTTAATTTGTCAAATTCATCTATCGAACGAATATTTTTATCATTAAAATAATCGTAATGAGTAACCTTAACTTTTGAACCGGTACTAACATCAAATTCAATAAGTTTATCTATAGATTTACCGTTTCTGCGATATATCACTTCTTCTCTTGTCTTTTCTAAAGAACGAGGATAAAGCAGTTTAATGTTTGAAAAATCCGTTTTGTTTGTTTCAGAAGTTTTTTCCGGACCATATTGTAATAATGCCATTTGAAATTCTCCTAATAATATAATACATGCAAAAAAAAATTTTTGCTAATATTGTAAAATTTTATACAAATTGTAACAAATAAAAATTAATCAATAGGATAATATATAAAAATATTATTTTTGTTTTTTTAATAATTTAAGAAATATTTTGTAATCCGTTCCCCAGCTTGCCATAGCATTCAGTACGCTAGCAAGAGAATATCCTACGTCTGACAAAGTATAATCAACTCTTGGCGGTACCTGTTTGAAAACTTTTCTTATAACAAGTCCGTCATCTTCCATTTGTCTCAGATTTGTTGTTAAAACTTTTTGTGTAATTCCGCTGCAAGCTTTTTTGAGTTCGTTGAAACGTTTAGTTCCGTTCAATAAATCTCTAATGATTAATATTTTCCACTTTTCACCGATAAGAGCTAAAGTTGTTTCAACGGGACATTTTGGTAAATCTTCAAGTTCCATAAGGTCATTATAGCATGAAAGTGAAAAGTGAGATGTGAGTAGTGAAAAGTCGTTTTCATATTGTTATTTTGGTAAAATTATAATAAAACTGCTTTATGATAAGAACCACTTACAACTCACTTTTCACTTTTTTTATTCTCTCAAACGACTCTTCAATCTTATTTGCCAGTTCTTTATCCGTTAAGGCTTTTTGGGCAATTGTTTCAATTATTTGAATTGTTTCAGGCGCGGAATTTCTGTAAATAAACAAGTTTAATCCGGCTCTTATTCCCTTTTCACAGGCTTCAACAGCACCAAAGCATGAAACTCCCTTCATCACCATATCGTCAGAAATAATAACTCCGTCAAAACCCAAGTTGTTACGCAGATAGTCAATGGCATTTTTGCTTAATGATGTCGGAATAACATTTTTCTCAAAACAAGTACAGTGAAGATGCGCAACCATAATCATTTCTACTGTTTTAGCACACATTTTAAAAGGTTTAATATGTATTTTTTCCATTTCATTGAGAGGTAAATTTATTTCAGGAAGTGTCAGATGGCTGTCGGCATTTGCATCACCGTGTCCCGGAAAATGTTTTGCACACGGAATAATTCCGTTTTCTCTGTAAATTTGAGAAACAATTTTTTCTCCTTTAATAACATCATCAGGATTGTCGGAAAACGCTCTTTCACCGATTATCGGGTTATTCGGGTTTGTGTTTACATCAATACAGGGGGCAAAATTAAGGTTTATACCAAAATCCTTTAGTTCCTTTGCGATTTCTTTTGTTTGACCGGCTAAAAAATCTTCGCCTTTTTCAAAAGCATATTTTGCGGAAAGATATTTTTTCCCTTTATGTATATTTTCCGTTCTTTCAACCCGTCCGCCTTCTTGGTCAATAGATAAAAACGGAGAAGTTTTTGCGATTGATTTTATATCTTTTATAAGACTTTTGAATTGTTCTTTAGCTTGAATATCTTTTGTAAAAAATATTATTCCTCCCAGATTGTTTTTCAAAGCCTCTTTGTAACAATCCCCTTCTGTTCCGAGAATGAACATTTGATATAGTTTATTGCGAATATCCATTAAATTTCTCCATAAAAAAGCACTAAGTTATTAAAACATTAAGGCAATAAGTCTAAATCAGTATTATTACAATTAAAAATATATTTTATTATAATATTTATTATATAAATTTCTTATTGCCTTTATATCTTATCCTTCAACTCCAACAACTCAGCTAACTTTCCACTTTCAACAACTTTGTCTATTTCTTTTGAAACAGTTTCCAAATCTTCTTTTGAAAGTTTTTTAAAATCGACAGGTAATTTTATATCAGAAGTTGTTTTGGTTTTTACAAAACCTTCGTTAGCTTTCAAAAATTCTTCATATTTATCTATAATTTTCAAATAATCTTCATCAATTTCAATATTTTGCCCAATATAATATTTGACATCTTTTTTAAATTGTTCAAAATATTCTCTCATAAAATTGATTTCCGAAAGAGTTTCCTTTTCGGAATATTCTCCGCCAAAACACAAATTATTTACAATATCAGCTTTGTCATACTGTTTTATTATTTCTGCCCAAAGAATACAGCCTATATAAAATCCCATATAATTTTTGATAAGGTTCTGAACTTTCGGATAATACATTTTAAACTGTATTTTTTTCTGATTAAAATTTCTGTATTGAGAAAGAGAATTGTACATATATTCAATATTTGGTACAAATGCCGACATATGCTTTACAAATCCCGGATCAAACTGAACTTCCATTTTCTTCTCCTTATAACATTTCGAATTTAATTCTTTTTTTATTATTATTTAATACTTTTTCCTGAAACTTTTTATCATATTGCAGTCTGTAACCGTTAGAAAAAGCTTTTACGACAGCATTTGAGAATGTTCTTTTTGAGCTAAAATATGATGTGTGAGCAAAAAATGCGGAATGCTTTGACCATACGCTTGAATTGTCATATATAAACCCGTTTGGATTCTCAATATCTATTTCCAGAAGTTTTGCCATTTCGTCAATAGTCAGATTTCTTGTTGTCGGAAATCCAAGAGGATCTTCTCTATAGTTAACGGTTATGAAAAACATACTGTTTTCAACAATATATTTTATCATCAATCTGCTGTAATAATTCAATTCGTAATCAGGATCACCCAAATCGGAATAAAAAAGCGGCAGAGGGCTTGCAAAATTTACTATTCCCGCAACGGAATCCTCAGGAATACAAGCTGTTTTTGTTGCCTCTTGTAATTTTAAATAGTTTTTTTCCAAATCGTCATCAACATTTTTGAAAATAAGATGCCCCGAATCCGATACAAAACCGATTCCGGCTTTTGAAAGTGCAGAAATGCAGGTGTTTTTTATTGGTCTGTCTTTGACAAAATTTCTTACGTGTTCGCTTACTTCAATAGTGTTAAACAGATTTTCCGCATTTATGTACGGTAATTTATTAAATAAATACTGATATGTAATAAAAGTTCCTGCGGAATAACCATATAAAACAACATAATTGCCTTTTTCGTGTTCATTCATAACGGATTTGTGCAAATCGTCCAAAATCGGGAGCATGTTGTGTTGTTTTTGCACCCAGATTGCGTCATGCAAAAATGCCGTTAACATAGATCTGACAGTGTATGCAATTGTCGGACTGAAAGCCTTTGAAAGGTCAAGCTGTTCCTGAACATATTCCAAATCAACTTTACTCTTATCACCCCAGAAGAATATTACGGGTTCTTGGTTAACCTCATATTCTATGTTTCCTGTTGGTGACATTTTCTTTATTTCTTTACTGGTTTCAAATTTCTTTTTCAGCATCGGATGAAGTTTTTCAACCCCTTTGACGTACCAGTTTTTCATTTTTTCGTCATTATTGTTTGAGCCGTTAATATATATAAAGCTCACATTGTTTTCTGCAATACTGACATTTTGTAATAATAAAATTCCCAAAAGTGTTAAAATAATCTTTTTCATAACATCAGTATAGCATAAAATTAAATAAATTATCCGATATATAGTTTAATTAAATTTGTTTCATGGTTAATTTTTGTAAACAAAATATCAATATCCGAAATTTCTGAAAAATTCTCTCCTTTATATATTTAGAAGAGAGTTTTTATGACTATAAGAATTGTAGATTTTAAGAGTTTTAAAGATGCAATAAAAAAGTATGACGAACTTGCGCCTCAGGATAATCAGAAAATTACCATTGATTTCTCTCACAAGGACAGAGATACGGCAGCAAGAATGGCTAAATTTTTTGAAGTAGCGGACGGCAACGGAAATCCCGAATGGAATGTATAATTAGATTCTGTCTACGGAAATACTTGTAATCCCTGAATTTCTTGCACTGTCCATTACTTTTACCATTGCACCGTGTGATGAGTCTTCGTCAGCCTTAATCAAAAGTCCGTCCGGAAAATCTTTTGCCTGAGTTTTTATACTGTTTTCCAGATTATCCGTTGCAATCAATTCACCGTCAATAAAATAATTATCGTCAGCATCAACCATCACTGTCATAATCTTTGTTTCAGTATTTTTAACCTGCTCTTCCGCAACGTTTTCGGGAACAGTCAAATTCAAACCCTGCTGATCAAGCATTGGTGCGATTACCATCATTATAATCAACAAAACTAAGAAAATATCCGTTAACGGTGTAATATTTATTTCGTTAAATGTATCGCGTGTTTTGGACATTTGTTTTTTCCTTTTTTAGTGAATTGTGAGTGGTGAGTAGTGAGTAGTGAGTTGTTCTTATCGGTTTGCTTACGCAAAATATATAATTTTCCCGAGCATAGCGAGCTTAATGAACTATTCACTATTCACGACTCACTTTTCACCTTTTTTAACTCTTTCTGTTCTTTTTTACTCAACGGCTCACCCGCAACAATCAATTTTTTGTACTCTGCGTCCTGAGCCGCATTCATAATTTCCATTATTTTTGCACTTTTTACCTTTTCATCAGCCTTTACAACAAGTTCAGGTTTTTCTAAACTGTCTTTTAAAGCTAAAAGTTCCTCTGAAAGATTTTCTTCGGTTATTGGTGTGCCGTTCAGAAACATATCACCTTCTTTAGTAACCGAAACTGTTGCATTACGCTGTTCTACAGCTATACCGCTATTAATTTCAGGAACTTTTATTGATGTATCATTGGATTGAAAAGTCGGTGCTACAACCATCATGATAATCAACAGTACCAAAAAGATATCTGTAAGCGGTGTTATATTTATTTCCGTAAATAAGGCATCTTTGCCTTTGCTTGATTTTATAGCCATATGTTTTGTCCTATTTTAAAGTTATATTTGA